>NZ_BAAGYY010000015.1:0-102559 GCF_054779015.1 Flindersiella endophytica | reverse complement strand
GAGGAGGAGCCAGGAGGGGCCTCCGGCGATCGACGACAACGCAGCCAGCGTGGATGCCAGGCGTCGCGCGTCAGGCGACCCCTTGGAATAGATCGTCTAGGCGTCGTTGCCGTTCGAGCAGATCGACTGGACACCGTTCGACTATGTGTCGGCCGACGCCTACCGTGGCGCGCGCAACGCCGCCACGTTCCGAGAGGAGGTCCGTTCCCTGCACCGGCACGGGCTTCCCGTGGCGGTCACGGAGTTCGGCTGCTGCACCTACCGTGGCGCGGCGGATCTTGGCGGAAGCGGCTTCCTGGTCGTCGACCAGGACCACGAGCCCTGGCGGCTGGACGACGACTACGAGCGCGACGAGGAGGGGCAGGCCGCATACTTTCGCGAGCTGCTCCAGGTGTTCGAGGAGGAGGGTGTGGACAGCGCGTTCTGGTTCACGTTCGCCGGCTATCGCTATCCGCACGATCCACAGCACCCGGGCTCGCGGTCCGACCTCGACCTGGCGTCGTACGGCCTGGTCAGGCTCGCGCCCGATCTGAGCTGGGAGCCGAAGGCGGCGTTCCACGCGATGGCCGCGGCGTACAGCCGTCCGGAGCCGGATGCGGACAGATAATCGGGCTGCGACCCCTTGACGCCGGAACGTGCTCGTCACATAGTGGGCTGACATCATCACATCACCGGGTGTTAAGAACCGGAGGGTGGAACATGATCGACCCTGCGAAACAGCCCACACGACGTGATCTGATCCGGATCGCCGGCCTTGGAGCGGTCGGTACGGCCCTTGCCTCGTGCGGGTTCGGCTCGCCGACGAAGCAGGACGAAGGGCCTGGCGCCGAGGACGTCAAGGGCGGCTTCGACTGGAAGAAGCACGACGGCAAGACCGTGCGGCTGCTGATGAACAAGCACCCCTACACCGATGCGCTCAAGGCACATCGGAAGGAGTTCACGAGCAAGACCGGGATCACCTTGCAGATCGACGAGTTCCCGGAGTCGAACTACTTCGACAAGGTCACGCTCGAACTCAAGTCGCGGCAGGGCAAGTACGACGCGTTCATGCTGGGTGCCTACATGGTCTGGCAGTACGGACCGCCCGGCTATCTCGAGGATCTCAACCCCTGGATCAAGAACGCGTCGGCGACCCATCAGGAGTTCGCGCCGGACGACTTCTTCCCGAACCTCATGGAAGCCGGGCGCTGGAACTTCAAGAACGGCGACCCGCTAGGTGGCGACAAGCAGTGGATGCTGCCGTGGGGCTTCGAGACCAACACGGTCGCCTACCGCAAGGACGTCTTCGACGCGCTGGGCCTGAAGCCCGCCGAGACGTTCGACGCGCTGGTCGAGAACGCCCAGGCCATCAAGGCGAAAGCGGCAGGCAAGGGCTTCGAGGGCCTGTACGGCATCGCGGTCCGGGGCTCGCGTGAGTGGGCGACGATCCATCCGGGCTTCATGACGATGTACTCCCGCGAAGGCCTGAAGGACTTCACGGTCGAGGGCGGCAAGCTCGTGCCGCAGATGAACTCGCCGGAGGCCGTCGCGTTCACCAAGAAGTGGGCCGACATGGTACGCAGCGCCGGCCCGGCCGGCTGGACGTCGTACACGTGGTACCAGGCCTCCAGCGACCTCGGCACCGGCAAGGCCGGCATGCTCTTCGACGCCGACATCGCCGCGTACTTCCAGAACGAGAACACCAAGGCAGCGGGCAAGCTCGCCTGGCATCCCGGCCCGAAGGGCAAGGACGGTTCACTCGCCACGAACATGTGGATCTGGTCGCTCGCGATGAACGCCGCCTCGAAAAACAAGGAAGCCGCGTGGTGGTTCCTGCAGTGGGCGACGTCGAAGGAACACCTGCTGTGGGCCGGCACCAAACAACAGCACATCGACGCGGTACGCCAGTCGGTAGCCGCCGACGGTGCCTACAAGGACCGCCTGTCGGCGGCGACGAACTTCATTGAGACGTTCGAGACCGTGATCGACCAGACGAAGATCCAGTTCACGCCGCAACGAAACTTCTTCGACGCCACGACGTCGTGGGCCGCGTCCCTGCAGGAGATCTACGGCGGTGCCGACGCCAAGTCCACGCTGGACAAGCTCGTCGACGACCTCGGGCCACGGGTCAACAGTTGAGCGCGGGTCCCGGAACGAGCACGGAAGCGCCGGCTCGCACCCAGCCTGCCGTCGCCCAGGCGACACCGGCCTGGAGGCGGCGGCTGCGGCCGTACCTGCTCGCGGCTCCGGCCGTGCTGCTGTGCGTCGGCATCCTGTACCCGTTCTTCGTCGGAGTCGGCTATACCCTCTACAACTTCTCCGACGCCAACCCGATCCCGGCCTTCGTGGGCCTGCGGAACTTCGCCGATCTCTTCGGCAGCGACGCGTTCTGGCACTCGACACAGGTCACGCTGACGTTCGCGGTCGTGGCCACGGGAGTGGAAACCGTTGTGGGCGTGGGCGTCGCGCTGTTGCTCAACCGCAGCACGCTGGTCAGCCGGATCCTGGAACGGTTCCTCATCGTCCCGTTGATGGTCGCGCCGATCATCGCGGCGATCATGTGGAAGCTGATCCTGCTGCCGGAAGTGGGCTGGGTACGCCCGATGCTCGGTGCCGTCGGCGTGCAGGGCTACAGCGGCACCGACGGTGCGCTGTCGGCGTTCGCATGGTCGGTCGTCGTCGACGCGTGGCTCTACACGCCGTTCGTCGCGGTGCTGGCGCTGGCCGGCCTGCGTTCGCTGCCGCAGTCGCCGTACGAAGCGGCGGCGGTCGACGGCGCCGGCTGGTGGTTCACGTTCCGCCGGCTCACGCTGCCGATGCTGTGGCCGTACATCCTGGTGGCGGTCATCTTCCGGTTCATGGACTGCCTGAAGGTGTTCGACATCATCTTCGGCCTGACCGCCGGCGGACCCGGCGACGCGACGACCACCCTGCAGATCAACGCGTATCTGGAGGCGATCACCTACGCCCGGTACAGCCGTGGCGCGACGTACATGCTCGTGCTGTGGGCTGTGGTCTACGCGATCTCGTTCGTGCTCGTGCGCTATCTGGGCAAGGTGCAGCGGCGGGCCGCGGGCGTGGTGGAGGAGGCTGGGGCCACGTGAGTGTGAACGGCATGAGGAGTTCGCTGCTCAACCGGTTGCTCGGCGACGCCGCGCTGGTGGTCTACTTCCTGTTCTCGTTGCTGCCGGTTGTGTTCATCCTGACGCTGAGCCTCAAGTCGAACGCCGACCAGACCTCGACGTACCTCAGCTTCGCGCCGACGTTCGACAACTACCGCACGGTTCTCGGCATCGGGTCGGGCGAGTCGCCTTACCTGCGGTTCTTCCTGGCCAGCCTGATCTGTTCCGTCGGGGCGGTGCTGGTCTCGCTGGTGATCGGCATCCCGGCGGCGTACGCGGCCGCGCGTTACCGGTTCCGAGGCAGCGAGAGCCTGTTGTTCACGTTGCTGTCGTTCCGGTTCGCGCCCGAGCTGGTCGTCATCATCCCGCTGAGCGTGCTCTACCAGCAGCTCGGCCTGTACGACACCTACGTCGGCATGATCTGGGTGCTGCAGCTGGTCACGATGCCTTTGGTGGTGTGGATCCTGCGGTCGTTCTTCGCCGACCTGCCGCCCGACCTGGAGCAGGCGGCACTGCTCGACGGCTACTCCCGTAAGCACGCGTTCGTGAAGATCGTGCTCCCGCTGGTGCGGCCGGGCATCGCGGCGGTGTGCCTGCTGGCGTTCATCTTCGCGTGGAACAACTTCATCTTCCCGTTCACGCTGACCGCGAGCCAGGCGCAGTCGGTCACGGTCAGCTCGCTGGCGTTCCTCGGCGGCAACCAGGTCCGCTTCAACCTGGTCGCGGCCGGCGCCGTGATGGCGGTGCTGCCGCCGCTGGTGCTCGCGCTGTTCATCCAGCGCTACCTCGTCCGCGGGCTGTCGTTCGGGGCGGTGAAAGGCTGATGTCGTCGCTGGACCTGTACGGCGTACGCAAGACGTTCGGCAAGGCGGTCGCACTGGACGAGGTGTCGTTCGGCGTCGAGGACGGCGAGTTCTTCTGCCTGCTGGGTCCGTCGGGTGCCGGCAAGACCACCACGCTGAAGGTGCTCGCGGGCCTGGAGGAGCCGAACAGCGGGACCGTTCATCTCGACGAGAGCGACATCACCCACGTCGAGCCCACCCGGCGCAACCTCGCGATGTGCTTCGAGAGCTACGCGCTCTATCCGCAGCTGAACGTGTTCGAGAACCTCGCCTCGCCGTTGCGTTCGCCGCTGCACCGGGTCGACGACGTACGGGCGCGCGTCGAGCGGGTCGCCGAGCTGCTGACGATCGGGCACCTGCTGGACCGCCCGATCCAGCAGCTGTCCAACGGGCAACGGCAACGCGTCGCGCTCGGCAGGGTGCTGATCCGGCCGGCATCGGCCTACCTGCTCGACGAGCCGCTGTCGCACCTGGACGCCAAGCTCCGCGCCACCATGCGCGCCGAGCTGAAGGCGATCAGCCGCGATGACGGCACCACCACGCTGTACGTCACGCATGACTACGTCGAGGCGCTCTCGCTGGCGGACCGGATCGGCGTGCTCGACAACGGCCGGATCCGCCAGATCGGCACTCCGCGGGAGATCTGGGCCGAGCCCGCCGACACAGTGGTCGCTCAGCTGTTCGGCAAACCCAGGATCAACCTGATCGAGGGCAGCCTGGCCGCGACGGGCTTCGTCAGCAAGGACAAGGCGGTCAAGGTTCCGGTGCCCGGAGTCGAAGCCGGTGCCCGCGCGCTGCTCGGCGTACGGCCGCGCGACCTCGGAATGCACCGGGGAGCCGGTGACATCCCGGACGGCCTGGTGAGGCTCGACGGCACGGTCTACGTGCTCGAGCACCTCGGCCGGCAGACCGAGGTCACGGTGAAGGTCGGTGAGTCGCTGATCGCGGTCGTGGTCCCGCGTTCGGCCGCCGACGGCCTGGTCATCGACGACAAGTTGGCGTTGACATTGGACCCTGCGGTCGCGCATGTCTTTCTGCCGGACGAGGGCGGCCGGAGGGCGACGCGATGAAGGAGGCCGTGCTGGGCCCGGAGGAACGGCAGCGCCGGATCGCGGAAATCGTCCTGGGCAAGGGAACGGCGACCGCGCAGGAGCTGGCGTCGGTGTTCGGGGTGAGCCTGATGACCGTGCACCGCGACCTGGACGAGCTGTCCAGGCAGGGTGTGGTGCGCAAGTCGCGCGGCGGCGTGACGGCACAGCCGTCGGGCGTGTTCGAGTCGAACGTCGCCTATCGCCGCAAGGCCATGGTCGCTCAGAAGAAGGCGATCGCGCGGCACGCGGCCAACTACATCGAGCCCGGCATGTCGCTGATCCTCGACGACGCGACCACGACGCTCCAGCTGATCCCGCACCTGGAGGCCGCGCAGCCGTTGCACGTCGCCACCAACTTCCTGTCGGCGATGCGCGAGCTTGCGCACGTACGCGGGATCCGGCTGATCGGTCTCGGCGGCGACTACGACCCCCTGCACGACTCCTACCTCGGCGTGATGTGCGTCGAGGCGGTGCAGTCACTGCGCGTGGACGCGGCGTTCGTGTCGACGTCGGCGCTGTCCGGCGGGTTCGCCTACCACCAGGAGGAACGGATCGTCTCGGTGAAGCGGGCGATGCTCGACGTCGCCGAGCGGCGCTATCTCCTGCTGGACAGCGGCAAGGTGGGCCGGCGGGCGCTGCACCGCCTGGTGCCGCTCAGCACGTTCGACCTCGTCATCGTCGACGCGGGCGTGGACGAGCAGGGTCTCGCCGAACTGGAGAACACCAACTACGAGGTCGCCGAGCCATGAACGCACACCTGGAACTGGATGCGGTGCGGAAGGTCTTCGCCGGCAAGTCCGACGTCGTGGCCGTCGACCGCTTCGAGCTCGCGGTCGACAGCGGCGAGCTGGTCGGGCTGCTCGGGCCGTCCGGCTGCGGCAAGTCGACGACGTTGCGGATGATCGCGGGCCTGGAGGCGCCGACGGCGGGCGACATCCGCATCGACGGGCGCTCGGTGCTCGGCCGCGGCGCGCGCAGGCGCAACATCGGCATCGCGTTCGAGAACTACGCGCTCTACCCTCCGCTGTCCGTTCGCGAGAACATTGCGTTCGGGCTGGACGCGCGGAAGGTGGGCTCCGCGCGGGCGCGCAGGGGACGGGTGGAGGAGCTCGCCGAACGGCTCGACCTCACCACGTTGCTGGACGCGCGTCCCGCGGGACTGTCGTCCGGCCAGAAGCAGCGGGTCGCGCTGGCGAGGGCGATCGCGCGGCAGCCCGACGTCCTGCTGCTCGACGAGCCGTTGTCGCACCTGGACGCCGGTCAGCGCGACGTCACGAGGCGCGAGCTGCGGCGCCTGCAACGCGAGCTCGGCTACACCACCGTGCTCGTCACCCACGACCAGGAGGAGGCGCTCAGTCTCGCCGACCGTGTGGTCGTGATGAACGACGGCTCGATCCGTCAGGTCGGAACGCCGGACGAGATCTACGACGATCCGGCGGACCTGTTCGTCGCCTCGTTCGTCGGCGAACCGGCGATGAACCTTATTACCGACGGTGAGGCGACGACAGGCGTGCGGCCGGAGGACATCACGCTCCGCACGGGCGCCGACGCGGAGACCGCGGATATGAGCGGAAGCGTCGTGGTTGTAGAGGATTTCGCCGAGTACGCATTGGTGACAGTAGAGATCCGGGATCCACTGCACAGAGTGGTCGTACAGACTGGGAGCGCACCACACGTCCGGCAGGGTGCCAACATCGGCTTGCGCTTTCACCCGGAGCGGACGTACAGGTTCGACACGCAGACAGGGAAACGCACAGCATGACGACCGTTTTGGCCGCGGGCGACGAGTTCGTACGCAACCAGCTGCTCAGCCGTGCGATCCGGGAACGGGCAGGCGACGCGCTCGACATCCGTGAGCTGCACCTGCCGTGGCCGAGCGTGCCGTGGAACTCCGTCGGCGAGGTCGTCGAGGCCGCCGGTGACGAGCAGACGATGATCGAGGAGCTGCAGGGCGTGGAGGCCGCCGTCACGCACCTCGCGCCTTTCACCGAAGCTGTGTTCACCCACGCGCCGGACCTGCGGCTGGTGGTCGTCTCGCGTGGTGGGCCGGTCAACGTCAACCTGGAAGCAGCCACCCGTTCGGGCGTCGTGGTCTGCTACGCGCCGGGCCGAAACGCCAACGCCGCCGCGGAGTTCGCGGTCGGGCTGCTGCTGTCGACCTGCCGCAACATCGCCGCGGGCCACAACGAGCTGCAGAACAAGACGTGGCCGGGCCACTACTTCCAGTACGACAACGCCGGTTTCGAGCTGGCCGGCTCGACCGTCGGCCTGGTCGGCTACGGCGCGATCGGCAAGCTGGTCGCCAAGCTGCTGTCGGCGTTCGGCGCGACGGTGCTGGCGTACGACCCGTTCGCGCCCGCGTCGGCGTTCGGTCCGGAGGCCACGCGGGTCGCGGACCTGCCCGAGCTGCTGCGCCAGTCGCGGGTGGTGAGCCTGCACGCACGGCTCACCGCCGGGACTCGCGGCCTGATCGGCGCCGCCGAGCTCGCCGCGATGCCGGCCGGCTCGGTGCTGATCAACACCGCCCGCGGCGGCCTGCTCGACTACGACGCCCTGTGCGACGCGCTCGACGCGGGGCAGCTCGCGGGCGCGGGGATCGACGTCTTCCCGGAGGAACCGCCACCGCCGGACTCCCGTCTGTTCGGCACGCGTGGACTGGTGATGGCGCCGCACATCGCCGGCTGCAGCCGCGAGGTCGCCGAACGAGCGGCCCGCATCTGCGCCAACGAGGTCGGCCGCTGGGTAGAAGGTCTGCCACCGCAACACTGCGCCAACCCCGACGTGCTGAGCCAGAGGTGACCCCCGTGCCCGCCGCGAATGACCACGTTAACCACGCAATTGGCGGGTTAACCACGCCCCGGGCCGTGGCGAACCACCTGCTGGCGTGGCGAACCGCGAATGACCACGTTAACCACGCAATTAGCGGGTTAACCACGCCCCGGGGCGTGGCGAACCACCTGCTGGCGTGGCGCTGTGCCGATTTTGCGGCTCCGCCGCGCGGGCGAAATGACCACGTTAACCAGCCAAAGCCGTGGTTAACGTGGTCATTCGCGCCCGGCGGCCGCGAGGGTCCGGGGCAGTCGGCCACCCACACCGGTCGCTGACCGCATCCACGCAAGGAGGCCGGGATGTACATCGGGGTGGACATCGGGACGTCCGTCATCAAGGCGGCCGCGTTCGACGACGACGGTCAGCAGGTCGCGCTGGAGGCCCGCAAGACCAGGCTGGCTAGTCCGCACGAGGGCTGGTTCGAGCAGGACATGGACGAGGTCGTCGCGACCGTCGCCGAGGTGATCCGCGCCCTGACCACCACCGTGAGCCAACCGCCGGACGCCATCGGTATGACCGGCCAGGGCGACGGCGTCTGGCTGGTCGACGCCGCCGGTCGCCCCGTCCGTCCGGCCGTGTCGTGGATGGACGCCCGCGCCGCGAGCATCGTGCACGAGTGGCTCGGCAACGGCGTCGTCGACCAGGCTTTCCGCCGCAGCGGCGGCGCCATCTTCCCCGGCTGCCCGGCCCCGGTGCTCTCCTGGTTCGACCGGAACGAGCCCGAGACGCTCGACCGCGCTGAGACGGCCGGCTACTGCAAGGACATCGTGATGCAGCGCCTCACCGGTGTCCGTGCGACCGATGCCTCCGACGCGTCGCTGCCGTTCCTCGATCCGCACAGCCGTACGTACGCAGGCGACCTGCTCGAGCTCTGCGGCCTGGCCCACCGCCGCGACCTGCTGGCCCCCGTGATCGAGCCCTGTCCTACCGGCGAAGTCACGGCCGAGGCCGCCGACCTGCTCGGTGTTCCAGCAGGCACGCCGGTCTCGAGCGGCCCGTTCGACCTGCCGGCCTGCGCGCTCGGCTCCGGCGTACTCGAGCCCGGCGAAGGCCACCTGATCGTCGGGACGACGCTGGTCTGCCAGGTCGTGATCGACGAGATCCAGACCGATGGCGAGCCCGCCGGCCTCACCGTGGCGTACGGGCCGGAACGCTGGCTGCGTGCGATGCCGGCCATGGTGGGCACGGCCGCGCTCGACTGGGTGCTGGCGACCATCGGCGAGACGCATGCGAACGTCGACGCGATGCTCGACGCGAGCCCGCCGGGCGCCCGCGGCGTCAGCTGCCTGCCGTACTTCTCACCGTCCGGTGAGCGCGCGCCGTTCGTCGAGCCCGGCGCCCGTGCTCGCTTCGACGGCATGACGACGCAGACCACGAAGGCCGACCTCGTACGCGCCACGTGCGAGGCTGTCGGTTACGCCGCCCGGCACTGCTTCGAGGCCGCCGGGCTGCGCGACGACGTGGCGATCTGCGGTGGCGGAGCCAAGAGCAGCGGCTGGCTGCACCTGTTCGCCGACGTGCTCGGCAAGCAGGTCAGGGTGGCCGGTAGAGAGGAGGTCGGTGCGTACGGTGCGGTGCTCGCCGGGTTCCAGGCGTACGGCCGGCAGGAGCGGTTCGCCGATGGTGGATTCGGCACGAATGTGACGGGTCCTACGGTGCAACCAAACCCAGATCTCACGGATCACTATGCACAGGGCTACGCAAAGTATCGGAAGGCAGTCGACCGCGCCCGCGCGGATTGGAAGGAGTCGTCCCGGTCATGAGGTTTCCCGAGGAGCGAGCCCAGATCGTTCACCACGCCAAGCAGTTGAAGCCGGACGGTCTGGTCGTCGGTACGTCGGGCAATCTGAGCGTCCGGGTCGGAGACGTCGTGCTGGCCACGCCGAGCGGGCTCGACTACGACGACCTCACCACAGAGCTGGTCTGCGTGTGCGACCTCGATGGCAACCTCCTGGAGGGACCACTTGAGCCGACGTCGGAAATGCCGCTTCATCTGTCGGTCTACCATTCGACGCCGCACACCGCGGTCGTGCACACGCACGCGCGGTCGGCGGCAGCGGTGTCCGTCCTGGTGAAGGAGCTGCCGCCGATCCACTACATGACGGCGCTGTTCGGTGGGATCATCCGGGTCGCCGACTACGCCACCTACGGCACGCCAGAGCTCGCGGCTTCGGTGGCCAAGGCGCTGGATGGACGTACCGGCTGCCTGATGGCCAACCACGGCACCGTGGCCACCGGGCCGACGCTCGCCAACGCCTACTTGTTGAACCAGCACCTGGAATGGCTGTGCGACGTGTGGCTGCGAGCGGCGACGGCCGGCGCGGCCCTCGGAGTGCAGCCCGCGGTGCTGCCTGAGTCGGAGGTCGCCAAGGTGATCGAGAAGTTCGAGACGTACGGGCAGGCAGCGCCCCAGGAGAAAAAATAGTGGTAGTGGACCGGAGCCGTCTCGCGCCGGATCGCCGGGACGACCTGCTGCGTACCTTACGCGGCAGGCACTTCGACGTGCTGGTGATCGGTGGCGGCGTCACCGGCTGCGGTGCCGCGCTCGACGCGGCCTCGCGAGGGCTGGCCGTCGCGTTGATCGAGGCGAACGACCTGGCCAGCGGAACCTCCTCGCGTTCGGGGAAGATCTTCCATGGTGGCTTGAGATATCTCGAGCAGTTCAACCTCTCGCTCGTACGCGAAGCCCTGCTGGAACGCGACCTGATGGTCGAGCGGCTCTGCCCGCACCTGGTGTCGCCGGAGACGTTCCTGTTCCCGTTCACCAAGCACTGGCAGCGGCCCTACATCGGCGCCGGCGTGGCGATCTACGACCTGCTGCGGCTGACCGGGCCGCGCAGCGTTCCGGGTCACCGGCACCTCAGCCGGAAGGCCGTCCTCCGCGCGATGCCGGGGCTGTCGCCGGAGCACGTGACCGGCGGCGTGCAGTACTCCGACGTACGCGTCGACGACGCGCGGCACACGATGTCGGTGGCGCGTACCGCCGCCGGACTTGGTGCGACCGTCCTCGCTCGCGCCCGCGCGGTCGGGTTGCTCCGGGAAGCCGGCCGGGTCACCGGCGCTCGGGTCCGCGACGTCGAGAGCGGCGACGAGTTCGACGTCACGGCGCAGGTCGTCGTGAACGCGTCCGGCGTCTGGGCCGACCAGGTGCAGAAGCTGAGCGGCACGCACAGCATCTCGGTCACGCCGGCCAAGGGCGTCCACCTGGTGGTGCCGCGCGACCGGATCGAGTCCAGCACCGGGCTGATCGCCCGTACGCCCGACTCGGTCTTCATCGTGCGCCGCTGGTTCGACTACTGGCTGATGGGCACCACCGACACCCGCTGGGAGTACGACCGCGACGACCCGGCGGCCACCAAGGACGACGTCGACTACCTCCTGGGCCACGCGAACCGCTGGCTGCGCAAGCCGCTCGACTATCCCGACCTGGTGGGCGTCTACGCCGGGCTGCGTCCGCTGGTCGGTGTCGCGGGCGGGTCGACGGCGTCGCTGAGGCGCGACCACACCGTGCTCGAGGATCCGATCGGGCTGATCACGATCGTGGGCGGCAAGTACACCACGTACCGCCTGATGGCCCGTGACGTCATCGACGCGGCAACCTCCAGGCTGCGGCGCACCGTGCCGCCGTCGGCGACCGACCAGCTGCCGATCCATGGGGCGGTGCGGTTCGGCGAGTACCAAGCAGGACGGGCGGAGCTGGCCTCGGAGTCCGGGCTGGCAGAGGACCGGATCGACCACCTGCTCGGGCGGTACGGCACGGCGACGTCCGACCTGCTGGACTTGGTGGCCTCGCGGCCGTTGCTGGGCCGGCCGGTCGAGGGCGCGCCGGGCTACCTCGGCGCCGAGATCGTCTACGCCGCGCAGGCCGAAGGCGCTCTCCACCTGGACGACGTGCTGACCCGGCGTACCCACATCAGCATGGAAACCTCCGACCGCGGCGTGCTCGCGGCCCCGATGGTCGCCGACCTGATGGCCGAGGCCCTCGGCTGGGACGACAGCACGCGCGAGGAGGAGGTCGAGCGCTACCGCCTCGCCGTCGAGGCCGATCGCGTGGCCGCCGCGTCCCCGACGGATTCGGCCGCCTCGGCCGCCCGCAAGGCCCTGCTCGAGCCCCAGCCCGGCCAGTGACCCGAGTCTGTGGACAACTTTCGTCCACAGGCGGACCCGCGTGCTTAGTCTCGAAGTCCGAGCTGCGGGTGCTGGGGAGGGAACATGGGGAAGGGCAGGGCCGCCGGCAAAGCTGTGGAAGCGGGGGTCAGGGTCTTCCCGGTCGGGAAGCTCCTTCGACGAGCCAAAGGTCTGCGATCCAAGGCCGACGATGCCGCGATGGCAGCCAGGCGTGGCGTCCCGAAGCCGTCTCGACCGCGCAGGATCCAGCAGCGCAAGACCTGGGACATGGCGCGCGAGTCCCGCGACAAGCTGCACGACGACGTCGTGGCGAGCAAGAAGCGGATGCAGGAGATCCGCGACGAGCTCAACGGGACGCCGAGGCCATCGGATGCGCGGCGCCGGGAGCTCAACGGCGAACTGCAGGAGCACGCGGGGCGGGGCCGGGCGGAATCCGTCACCGGTGCGACCGACCCGAGCACGGGCATCACCGGCGCTGGGTACAACCACAGGCCGACGCCGCCTGAGCGTTGGGGCTGCGCCGAGAAGGGTGCCCTGGACGACATCAACCGCCAACGTGCCGATCGAGGACTGCCTCCGCTGAAGGCGGACGAGATCGACTACAGCGAAGCCCGTGTCGTCAGAACGGACGGGACATACGAGGAGAAGCCGATCGACGGCTGGTGCCAGAACCGGACCAACCCCGAGCAGTATCCGAACGACGTCCTGTACTACGAGCACGACAGCAGCGGCGGCGGGAACGGCTGGGGGACCAGGTATGGACTCTAGGATGTTGGCCATGGCTGAGGAGCAGGAGAAGCGCTGGCGCTGGTTCTTCGTCGAAGACGACACGCTTCCGGACGACCAGATCACCGGCGAGGAGCCGGAGATGACGGGTGCGCCCGCTGCCTTCATCGAGCGACTCAGGGATCTGATCTCGACCTGGAAGACACTCGGCCTCACCTCGGACGACACCGGTGCCGCCTATGACGGCACCAAGGTCTGGATCCGTGCGCACGTTGGTGATTCGCAGGGACGTGTCTCGCTCGGCGACCTGCGTGTCGACGTCAACGACACGGAATGGATCGCAGGGTGGGCCACCGCTGACGTTCTGACGTACCACGAGTTCGCCGACTCGCTTCCGGCCGAGCAGACCGGCGGCCCGATCACCGACATCGGCAAGGGGGTCGACGAAGCGGTCTCCTGGCTGCAGGAGCAGCTGACCCGCCCCGTCGTCCGCCGGGAGTGGCGCAGGGGCGGTGAGGTCGTGGCGCGGAGCTGGCGGCTGGAGGACACCGGCCGCGTCATCGTCGTCTCCGGCGATCCCGGCTTCCGTTCCAACCCCGACACCGCCGACGCGGCCGTGCAGGTCCGTCCCTAGACGGGATCGATCCGGAACACCGCCATCTTCGGTGCCGCGGCTTCGAAGGCCTCCGGGGTGCCGTCCGCGACCACACCGAACTTCAGCATCATCGGTACGCCGTGCGGCACCTTCGCCGGGAACTCGCGGACGATCGCGCCGCGCTCGTGTTCCGGCAGCTCGACCAGCCTGACCTGTTGCTGCTTCTTCCCCTTCGAAAGGATGCCCGCGCCGGCCGCGCGGGCGTTCTTCACCCAGTCGCTCTCGCCCATGCCACCGACGACGTAGTCGTGGCCGTCGACCTCCAGTGGGGACACCGGCGTGGTCTGCGGCCTGCCGCTCTTGCGTCCCGGGACGGTGAGCAGCCGCATGGTGCCGATCGCCAGGCCGCGGCGCTGCAGCCAGATGACGACGCGGTTCATCCGCTTCAATGATCGGGTCGAGATGGTGGTTCCGCTTCCAGCCATGCCAGTTCTCCGCCTTCTGTGTCGTTGATGACTTCGGTCAGCCAGGCGATCTCGCTCGCGCGCATGCGCTGGGTGTACTCCACCTCGAGTACGACCACGCGCGGCATGTCGCCGAGCTCGGCCAGCTGTGCGGCTATGTCGTCGTAGCCGGCCTGCAGGGTGGCGCGGCGCTGCCGCAGCAGCTCGGCCGCCTCGGCCGGGGTGAAGTGCAGGATGTGCGCCAGTCCCGCCGGGAAGACCGGGAACTCGGGTACGACCGTGCCGACGTACTCCCGCAGCAGTGAGCCGAGCAGCTCCAGCCCGGCCGAGGTCGGCTGGTAGACCGTGTGCTCGGGCCGCGCGCCCGACCGTCCCGTCTGCACCGGCTCGATCAGCTCGGCGGCCTCCATCCGGCGGATCGCGTCGTAGAGCGAGCCGCCGCGCAGCTTCACCACCATGCCGACTTCGCGCTCGCGCAGCGTCGCCTGCATCTCGTACGGATGCCGCGGCCGCTCCCGCAACAGGCTGAGGATCGCCATGGTCAGTGGAGTCCGGAGTGCTCGGAATGCCATCTGCCGCCCTAGTAAACGAACTCGATTAGTCGAACTCGACTATACCGACCGTACGGCATGCTGACCACCATGGGCGCGACCGGGCTTGTCATCGGGGTGGATGTCGGAACGACCGGAGCCAAGACCGTGCTGGCCACCGCCACCGGTGAGGTGCTCGCCGAGGCAGGGCAGGAGTACCCCACGCACTACACGCCGCACGACGGCGCCGAGCAGGATCCCGCCGACTGGTGGACGGCGGTCGCGGGCGGCATCCGGCGGGTACTGGCGGACGCCGGCGAGCAGGCGGACATCGCCGCCGTCGCCGTCAGCAGCCAGGCGCCGAGTGTCGTCGTGGTGGACGAGCAAGGGAGTCCGCTGCATCGCGCCCTGCTCTGGATGGACCGTCGCGGGCGCGCCGAGTGCGAGCAGCGCGCGGACACCGCCGGCGACCTGCTCGCACGTACGGGCAACCGGCTCGACCCGTTCTTCGCCGCACCCAAGCTCGCCTGGCTGCTCCGGCAACGACCGGAGCTGCGCGGCCGGGCCGGGGCGACCGTGCTGATGGCCAACGGCTACGTCGTGCACCAGCTCACCGGCGCGCTGACCTGCGACACCGGCCATCTCGGGCTCACCCTGCTCGGCGACCTGGCGACGGCAGCATGGGCCCCGGACCTGCTCGAGCTCTGGGGCATCCCCGCGAGCTGGCTGCCCGAGCCCACGACACCGACGACGCCGGCCGGCACGGTGACCCCGGCCGCCGCCCGGGCCACCGGTCTCCGGGTCGGCACTCCGGTGATGACGGGAGCCGTCGACGGCGCGGCCGCGAGCCTCGAAGCCGGGCTGGCCGGGCACGGCGACGTCTGCGAGATGACCGGCCAGTCGACGGTGCTGAACGCCGCGTTCGCCGCCGGCCGGCTGCGTACCGGCGCGCTCGGCAACCTCAGCGTCATGCCGTACCCCATCGCCGGCCATCACCTGGTGTTCGGCGCGATGGTGTCGACCGGCGGCATCCTGCGCTGGTTCCGCGACGAGCTCGGCGCCGACGGCGAGACGTTCGAGGACCTCGACGCGCTGGCGGCCGCGGCTCCGGTCGGCAGCGGAGGCCTGGTGCTGCTGCCGTACTTCCTCGGCGAACGCTCCCCGATCTGGGACGCGACGGCCCGTGGCGCGCTGGTGGGCCTGTCAATGGCCAGCCGCCGGGCCGAGATCGTCCGCGCGATCCTGGAGGGCACGGCGTACGGCCTGCTGCACAACGTCGACGAGCTGCGCCGGATCGGCCTCGCGCCGGCCGCGATCCGTTCGGTCGGCGGTGGCGCCAAGGGACGGACCTGGAACCAGATCAAGGCCGACGTCATCGGCCTGCCCGTCGAGGTCCCGCGCGAGTGCCGCGGCGCACCGGTCGGCGCCGCACTGGTCGCGGCTGCCGGCGCCGGGCTCGTGGATCTGCCGACGGTCGTTGCTGGTCGCGGCAGTGCCGCCGAACGGTTCGACCCCGATGCGGCGCGGCAGGTGGCCTACCAGCCGTACAAGCAGATCTACCGCGACCTCTATCCAGCGCTCCGCGAGACCTACGAAGCACTGGCCAAGCTGCGCCAGACCGCTGCCCGCCGCGGCACCCGCTGCCCGCCACGCGAATGACCACGTTAACCACGCAATTGGCTGGTTAACCACGCTCCGGGGCGTGGCGAGGCCCGTGTTCACGTGGTTAACGTGGTCATTCGCGAGCTTGGCGGCACGCCGTAGGCCGTACTATCGCGCAGGTGGGCGAGGCAGGGGATACAAGCGAGCAGCAGCACTTCGTGGTGTGCGGTGCCGACAGCACGTCGGCCCGGCTGGTGGAGGAGCTGCGCCGCGTCGACGAGCCTGTCGTCGCGATCGTGCCGGACAAGGACACCGATCTCGCCCAGGAGATGGCCGAGCTCGGCGCCGTCCTCGTCCTCGCGCCCCGGCCGCACGAGAACGCGTTACGCGAGGCCGGCATCGAGTACGCCAAGGGCGTCGCGTTCGTCGAGCCCGATGACGTCACCAACGTGCACGCGGCGCTCACCGCCGAGGAGCTCAACCCGAGCATCAAGATGGTCGTCCACATCGTCAACCCGCGGCTCGGCTCCTACCTCGAGAGCCTGATCGAGCGCTGCACGGCGCTGTCGGCGGCCGCGATGGCCGCGCCGGAGTTCATCGCCGCCGCGCTGGACGAGGAGGACGTCCGCTGGATCTCGGTCGGCGGCCGGGAGGTCGTCGCCGGTCCGCCCGAGCTGGTTGCCGAGCGGCCGATCACCACGCTGGCCGCCACCGACAACAAGGGGAACACCGTGCTGCTGCCGGACGCGGAGGGCGATCTCGTCCTCGGCTCCGGCATCCGCCGCCAGCCCCGGCGCGTCCGGCCGAGGCTCGACGAGCTGCGGGCCGACCTCGGCCGGATGGTCGACCGCCGGCTGCGGATCGTCGCCCTCGTCCTGGCCGTGACGATCGCGGTCGCGGCGGTCGTCATCAAGATCTGGCCGCACGGTCCCACGCAGATCCTGAGCTGGCCGGACGCGCTCTATCTCGCGGTCTGGACGATCACCGGCAGCGGCGCCGACGACCCGCGGGCCAGCTCCGCGGCGGCGTGGGTACGGCTGGTCGGGGTCGGCGGCAGCCTGCTCGGCCTCGTCCTGGTCTCGTTGCTGACCGCGGCGATCGTCGACATGTTCGTCGGCGAGTCGCTGGCCAGGTCGCTCGGCCGGATGCGCGGCCGGCCGCGCGGGCACGTCGTGGTCTGCGGCCTCGGCACGATCGGCGCCCAGGTCGCGCAGCGGCTGCACGACCGTGGCTTCACCGTCGTCGCGATCGAACGCGACGAGGACAAGCTCGGTGTCCAGACCATCCGAGGTCTCGGCATCCCCGTCATCATCGGCGACGTCAGCAACGACCAGATCCTGTACGAGGCCAGGCTGCACCGTTGCCGCGCGATGCTAGCCGTGACCAGCGACGACGTGGCCAACCTGCAGGCCGGCCTGTACGCACGGGAGCGCAACGCCGACGCCCGCATCGTGCTGCGCCTGTTCGACCACGACCTGGCGGACCGCGTCCAGGTGCGGCTCGGGCTCGGTACGACGCGCAGCGTCTCGATGCTCGCCGCGCCCGCGTTCGCCCAGGTCCTGCTGGAACGGCGGATCCAGGCGACCGTGCCGGCCGGGCGGCGCGTGCTGCTGGTCACCGAGGTGCCGATCAACGCCGGGTCGGCGATGGACGGCAAGCGGATCGTCGACCTGGCCGAGCCGGGCGCGATCCGGGTACTGGCGTACCGGCGCGGCCCGGCGCCGTCGCTGGGCGAGGTGAACCGCGGCGACGCCGCCTGGAACTGGAACGCCGCGACGGGTACGCGCCTGCGCGCCGGCGACCAGGTGGCGCTGGTCGCGGGGCTCGGCGGCCTGGCACGCGCCCTGCTGGCGACCCGTTCCCGTACTCCCACATAGACTTTTCAGTCATGACCTCCGACAGCTTCTCGCGTCCCGGCGCCGTCGACCTGTCCGGTCTGGCCAAGCAGGCCGGAGTCGCTCCCGCCGGTGCGACCGGCGCCTCCGGGCCGGGTGCCGGCCGGACCGCCGGCACCGGGCAATACACCATCGACGTCACCGACGCCACGTTCCAGAAGGACGTCGCAGAGCGCTCGCTGTCGGTTCCGGTGGTCATCGACTTCTGGGCCGACTGGTGCCAGCCTTGCAAGCAGCTCACGCCGATCCTGGAGAAGCTGGCCGACGAGTACGCCGGCCGGTTCGTGCTGGCGCGGATCGACATCGACGCCAACCAGCAGATCGCCCAGGCCATGGGCATCCAGAGCATCCCGCTGGTCGCGGCCGCGCTGCGCGGGCAGCTCGTGCCGTTGTTCCAGGGCGCGCAGCCGGAGGCGCAGGTGCGAGCCGCGCTCGAGCAGTTGCTGCAGCTCGCGGTCGCCAACGGCGTTGCCGGCCGGTCCGAGCCCGTGGCGGCCGGCACCGGCTCGGAGGCCGCCGATGGGGCCGAGGAAGAGCAGATCGACCCGCGGTTCGCCGCCGCCGTCGACGCGATCGAACGCGGCGACCTCGACTCCGCGGCCGCGGAGTACCAAAGGGTGCTCGACCAGACGCCGGCCGACCAGGAGGCGACCGCCGCGCTGGCCCAGGTCAACCTCCTGCGCCGGGCTCGCGACATCGACCCCGCCGAGGCGCGGGCCGCCGCGGCCGCCAAGCCGGAGGACGCGCAGGCCCAGTGCAACGTCGCCGACCTCGAGCTGCTCGACGGGCAGGTCGTCGAGGCGTTCAACCGTCTGGTCGAGACCGTCCGCAACACCTCCGGCGACGAGCGTGACGCGGCCCGGCTGCACCTGCTCGACCTGTTCACTGTCGTCGGTGCCAGTGATCCGCGCGTACGCAAGGCCCGGCAGCAGCTCAGCTCCGCCCTGTTCTAGTTCGGCACTCGTAGCTATTGCCGGACAGTCCGTCACGATTCGTACCGACGCGGTCGCGGAAAGCCTTGCAACCTGTGGTATTCCGTGAGGCGGACCACATCCAGCATGCTTTGGTTACGCTTTCCAGGTCGGGCCGAAGCAGGCACTAGCGAGTGGGGTCAGGTTCTACACACATGCGCATCTTCCGCGTTGTCGCCGGGGTTCTCCTCGTCGTGCTCGGACTCGCAGGAGTCGGCGCCGGCGCGTACGCGGCGTTCGTCTGGATCGGCTCGGACGACGTCATCGCGTCGCGTCCGTTCTCGGTGACCAGCAAAGGGGTGGCGATTGTCGTCCCACCCGATGCGATCACGCAGTATGGCCCCGCGCTGCATCTCACTCTCGCACCGAAGGACGCCAAACGCGGTGTCTTCGTCGGTGTCGGCAACGAGCTCGACGTCAAGAGCTACCTCGACAAGGCAGCCCAGGCCAAGGTCGACTCGGTCGACTTCCCCAACCCGGTCAAGATCACCGAGGTCGCGGGTGAGAAGACCTCGGTGTCCGAGCCGGGTGGGCGCGACTTCTGGACCACGCAGGTGGGTGGCAAGGGCACGCAGGAGTTCGTGTTCAAGCTGCCGGACAAGAAGTACACGCTCGTGGTGATGGCTGCTGACGGCAAGGCGGGGATCGATCTGACGGCCACGATGGGCGTGGAGTTCACGGGCGCGTACCGCATGGCGTTGATCGTGTTCGGGATCGGCATCGTGGCGCTGATCGGCGGTGTCGTACTCCTGCTGGTCGGGCGCAAGCGCCGGCCGCGAATCGACGACGATGACACGGTTTTGTGGGAGGGCAAGGACCTCTGGGACCGCAGCGAGTTCTGGAGCGAGTCGCCTCGGGACGATGGCAAGCCGGGGCCTGGGGGACCGGGGCCGGGGCCGCAGCCGGGTGGTGGTGGACCGGGCGACTGGCACAGCGCACCGGGTCGCGAGGAGCCGGCGCCGTGGGCACAGGCCGGTGGCGGGCCGCAGGGCGGGCACCAGGGGATGCCGCAAGGCATGCCGCAGGGGATGCCCCAGGGCATGGCGCAGCACGGAGGTGGGCCGCAGGGACCGCCGCCGCAGCAGGGTGGTTTCCCGGGTGGCCCTGGACAAGGGCCGGGACCGGGACCGCAGGGCCCTGGCGCGCTGCCGGACTTCCGGCCGGGCGCTGGTGCTGGCGCCGGGCAGCAGCCTGGTCAGCCTGGCCCACAGGGACCGTCGCAGGGCATGGGTCCGGCAGACTTCGGCCTGGCCGCGGGCGGTGGGTTCGCGGCAGGTGGGCTGGCTTCGGAGTTCGGCCAGCCCGGACAGCCAGGACCCGCCGGCGAAGGTACGGGCCAGCCGCCACCGTGGGTCTCGCACGGTCAGCAGGACCGGGGAACCGAGCCGCCGCAGGAGCCGTGGCAGTCGCACGGACAACTCGGGCAGCAGGGCGGCGGTGCCGCCGCTGAGCCTCCGCCGTGGATGTCGCATGGCCGGCAGCAGGATGGTGGCGCGGGCGCCGAGCAGCCGCCGTGGGTGTCGCATGGCCGGCAGCAGGAGCAGCAGCCGCCGCAGGAGCAGCCGTGGCAGTCGCACGGACAGCTCGGGCAGCAGGGCGGAATGGCTGAGCCGCCGCCGTGGCAGTCGCACGGTCAGCAGCAGCCCTCAGCTCCGCCGGGGGAGCAGCCGTGGCAGTCGCATGGGCAGCAGCAGCCGCCGCAGGAGCAGCCGTGGCAGTCGCACGGACAACTCGGGCAGCAGGGCGGAATGGCTGAGCCGCCGCCGTGGCAGTCGCATGGGCAGCAGCAACCGCCGCAGGAGCAGCCGTGGCAGTCGCACGGACAACTCGGGCAGCAGGGCGGAATGGCTGAGCCGCCGCCGTGGCAGTCGCATGGGCAGCAGCAACCGCCGCAGGGGCAGGCGCCACAGCAGCCCGAGCCGTACAACTTCCGCGACGAGCCGACCCAGATCTGGGAGCCGAACGCCGGCGGCCAGCAGTTCAGCCTGCCCGGCCAGACGGCCGAGCCATGGCAGGACCAGGCACCTCCGCCCGGTCCGCCGCCGCAGCAGTGGCAGTCCCATGGCCAGCAGGAGCAGCCGCCGCAGCAGCAAGAGCCTCCGTGGCAATCGCACGGCCAGCAGCAGCCGGGTCCCCAGCAGGAGCAGCCATGGCAGTCGCATGGTCAGCAGGAGCAGCTGCCACCGCAGCAGGACCAGGGGTGGATGCCCGGCGGCCAGGGCGCGCCGCCGCCGTACGCTCAGCCGGGTCCGCAGGGTTTTGAGCAGCAGCAGTTCCAGCAGCCGCCGTTCGACCCATACGGCCAGCAGCCACAGCAGCCGCAGCAGTTCGACCCGTACGGTCAGCCTGGCCCGCCGGCGTTCGATCCGTACGGCCAGCCGGGGCAGCCCGGGCAGCAGCCACCGCAGCCGCCGGCGCAGTACAGCCACTCCAGCGACCAGCCGTTCCTCGGCCAGGTCGGCGACCCAGACCCCGTACCTTCGGAGGGTCGGCTGGGCGACCGGCGCGGTGAGTGGGAGCCCGACTGGGATGCGCTGTACCGGCCGTCCGCTCCGCCGCCGGTGGAGCCGCCGTACTCCGGGCCGGCGACGCCCGGCGCGCAGCCGCCGCAGCCGGACCCGCAGCAGGCGCCGCCGGCGTACTTCGACAACCCGGAGCCCAACTTCGACCGTCCCGCGGGTGGTCCGCCCTGGCGTCCCGCCGGTGGACCCGGCGAGCCGCCGCCCGGCCAACCGGGGCAGTCCGGCGACGTACCCGGTGGGCCTGCCGGTCCGCCAGGGCAGCCGGGCCCGCAGGCGCCTGGCGCACCAGGAGCGCAGGGCGCAGGCTTCGGGATGGCGGAGGAGTTCGACGAGCCGCCGCCGTGGCTGCCCGGTCCGATCGGGCCGGTGATCACACCACCGAACCAGGGGAACCAGGATCCACAGGGAGGAGACGAGCGTGCGTAACGGGGGAGCGCGGTTGCTGGCAGCAGCCGCCGCGGTCACGTCTGTCCTGGCCGCGTCGGCCTGCGTCGCGATGCCGGCCGAGCGGACCGGTGCCGCCGACCCTTGGAAGCCGCCGTCGCCGGAGAAGTTCCTCACCAAGTTCGAGTCGACCAGCAACCAGGCGTCCGATGCGCGTGACCTGAGGCTGATCCAGTCCGTCGAGTCCGGGCCGTTACTGAAGTCCACGCTGGCGGCGTACCGGATCGCCCGCAAGAACGATCCGGACGGCGCGCAGAAGGCCGAGCCGGTGCAGCGTGAGGGCACGAAGTCGTACATGCCGAAGTTCGACAACTATCCGCTGTGGTTCATCGACCAGGCGACCGTCAGCTCCGGCACGGTCTACGGCCTCACGCTGCGAGTCGGCGCGGGCGACGACTGGAAGAAGCTGGTCGAGGTCTACGCCGACTCCGACGCCTCGATCCCCGAGATCGCCGAGCCCGCCACCCCGGTCACCACAGCCGACAAGGACAAGTTCGCCCGCGACGCGACAGCCATCCCGCGGGCGTACGCCGGCTGGGCCCAGAACGGCCTGAAGGGCCTGCAGGCCGGCGCGTTCGCACCGCATCCGGGTACGACCGACGTGCTGACCAAGCTCGACAACCAGGCCAAGGCGGCCAAGCAGCAGAAGTCGAGCTACAAGCGCACGGTGGCCCCGGGCGTCGCCCGTATGCTCGCCACCAAGGACGGCGGGGCGCTGGTGCTGTTCAGCATGGAGGAGAAGGTCGAAGAGGCCCCGGCGGCCGGCAAGAAGCTCGCGCTGGACGAAGATCTGCAGGGCTACACCGGCACCAAGGACGCGTCCGGCTTCGTGAAAGCGTCCTACGTCTGGCAGGTCGCCGCCCACGTACCGGCAAAGGGCCAGAACGAGGACAACGTCACGATCCTCGGCGTATCCCGCACGCTCGGCACCGCCGAAGTCGGCTGAGCACTCAGCCCGCGATGGCGCGGCCTCCGGGACATCGGCCTTGGCCTCGCCAGCTCACTTTGGCGGACTGACCGCTGCGCGATGGTCGCTCGCGATGGCTGCGGGGGCGGGTGGCGTTCGTCGGCTGCGGTGCGGCGGCGTCTCCGCTAGCGGCGGTCTCGCGCATGATCGGCACTCGATGCCTGATCGCCATGGCTGGGGCGGCCGCAGTGGTCGGTTGTGGCGCGGGGCCGGCCGCACCCGCACGGGCGGCGTGCTTCAGTGGGGTCGAGGCACGGCGCTCTTGCGGGTGCGGCGATCCACCGCCGTCAGCAGGTGCCGAGCAGCTCTTGCAGAGCCGCCTTCTCCGCTTCGTCGACCGTCAGCCCGTAGACCGACTTGACCCAGATCCACTCGCGGCCGTAGACGCACCAGACTTCCTGGTTCGCCGGCTTCCACTCGGCAGGGTCGTTGTCGCTCTTGCTCTGGTTGCTGGAGCCGGACACGGCGATCAGCTGGGAGTGGGTGAGGTCGTTGGCGAACTCCTCGCGCCGGTCCTGCGTCCACCCGCTCGCGCCCGAGTGCCAGGCCTCGGACAGGGCGACGATGTGGTCGATCTGGATGTCGTCCGCGGACGAGACCCAGGTGGCGTCGTAGACGGAGTACCAGCTGCCGGACACCGAGCGACACTCGTCGTCGGTTTGGACGTCGGTGCCGTCGCGCTTCAGCACGACCTCACGCGTGTTGCAGGTGCCTTCCTGCGTGATCCAGTGCGGGAACTTCTCCCGGTCGTACCCGTCGTTCGAACCCTCCGCCGCCACGGTCAGCCCGTTGAGCAGCTCCGCGGCCTCGGTCGCCGACGGCGGGTCCGGTGGATAGGCGAGCGCCGCGGGCTGTCCAAGTCCGACGGCGACGGCGGCCGCGGTGACGAAGGTCGTGACGATTGTCGATGCGCGCAACGCGCGAGAACGGAGCGCCTGTCGTACGGACATGGCACATACCTCGCTTTATCGGTCGGTCCCCCCGACACCTCCAGGGTTACTGGCGCGTAGTGAATGCGGGGTTACGCCAAGCCGTCATGGCCGGATTCGGACGACATCTGGCAGGAAGGTGTCGGCGCTCAGATCACCAACCTGCCAACGATTGCTTGCTTCCGGATCGGCCGGGCACACAAAGGGTCCCGGTGTCCTTGACCTGAGTAAGGACACCGGGACCCTTCGAGATCTATCGGACCTTGGTGCTCGGGCGGCGAGTGTCGAGCCGGTTGGCGAGCTTGATCAGCCCATTGCCGGTGGAACGGATGGACCGCGCAGCCCAACGGTTCGTGGGGCGTACGTAGTCGAACGTCCGGACACGCCGATCCAGCGGTTGGCCAGTCGGTGTGCGGTTGGTGTAGTCATCCACGAAGTTGTAGTGAATAGGCCACATGAAGAGCTCCGAGTTCCCCTTCCTGGGGTTTGCAGGATGGATTGAGATGGAGGTGACGTTCGACGTCCGCGTCGCTCGTCCGTGCACGAGAGGTTTAACTCCCGAGGGTGGCGAACGGATTCCCGGTTCTGCCTGTTTTTCAGGATCCGCCCCGAACGTTTGGCCTTTGTTTCCAAATCGCTTCGAGTTCGTTGAATTTTTTGAGGCAAGCGCTTACTGACAGCAACCGCCCCCGAGGCAGGTCCGCGGATCAGGCGCGAAGCCGTCAGGCCGGTTTCCTGCCCAGCAGGAAGATGACGGGCACGATCGCGATCAGCCCGGCGACGGCGGCGAGGAAGCCGTAGTCGCCGATGGCCAGCAGCCGGCCCGACGCGAGGCTCGCGACGGCCGACACGGCCCAGACTGTGGCATCGATTCCACCCTGCAGCCTCGTACGCTGGTCGGCCGGCAGGTCGCGGCTCAGCAGGCTCGATCCGCCAACGAAACAGAGGTTCCAGCCGTACCCCAGCAGGAACAGCGCGATCGACAGCAGCGGCCCGCTCGCGTCGGTCGGTGCGAGGATCGCGACCACCGACGAGCACACCAGCGTGCCCATGCCGAGCGCGATCGTCGTCGAGCCGCCGAAGCGGTCGGCAAGCCGGCCGGACAGGGGTGACAACGCGAACATGCCGATCATGTGCGCCGACAGCACGCCACCCACGACCGCGAGGCCCTGCCCGTGCGCATGCAGGTGCACCGGCGTCATCGTCATGACGGCGACCATCGCGACCTGGCCGCAGACCATCGCCGTCAACGCCAGCCGGACCGGCCGCAACCTCAACCAGGTACGGATGCCGGCCCGGTCCACGCCCGTCGCCGGCGCCCGACCGGTGCCACGCGGCAACAACGCGGCCGCACCACAGGCCAGCCCGCAGAAGCCGACGGCGAGGATGAACGTTCCCGCCAGCTCGGGCAGCCCGGCCGATCGCGCGCCCGTGGCCGCCGGCGCGATCAGGCTCGGCCCGAGGATCGCGCCGACCGTTCCGGCCCACACCAGCGCCGACAGCGCCGTCGCCCGCTTGTCCGACGGGTAGAACTCCGCGCCGGCGTACCGCGCCAGCTGCGCACCGCCGTTGCCGATCCCGATCAGCACCATGCCGAGCAGGAGTACGGGGAACAGCCCGGCCAGCACGCCGGTCACGGCCGCGAGCGCACCGGCGACCGCGGAGGCGAAGCCCGTCATCAGGCCGAACCGGCGGCCGTGGGTCGCCATCAACCGCGACAACAACAGGGCACCGCACGCGTTTCCCGCGATGCCGAACGTGGCGGAGATGCCGCTCCACGCAGCCCCCACCGCGTC
Organism: Flindersiella endophytica; assembly: GCF_054779015.1. Taxonomy (NCBI): domain Bacteria; kingdom Bacillati; phylum Actinomycetota; class Actinomycetes; order Propionibacteriales; family Nocardioidaceae; genus Flindersiella; species Flindersiella endophytica. The sequence goes on along the minus strand of NZ_BAAGYY010000015.1, from coordinate 77,127 downwards.
CGACGCGATCAGCGTTCCGACGGTGCTCGTACCTGACATGGAGACAGCTGTCGCCGCGACGCTGACGAACAGCGCGCCCATCGCGCGGCGGCGGGCGGCCGGCGCGTAGGTCGCTGGATCAGTGGATGTGGTCCGCACAGTTTGCACGGAGTCGATGGTATGGACGTAAAGTCCAATCGGGAATGGCGAACGCGGCGACTCCTCGCGGTTCGGCCGGGCTGACGAAAGGTCTCGAGGGCTGATGGGCTTGCAATCGGAAAGGCCGCTGGACAGCGTTGACTGGAGCATCCTCCGCGAGCTGCAGGCCGACGCCCGGCTGTCCTACAACGAGCTCGGCCGCCGCGTGAACCTCTCCTCGCCGGCGGTGGCGGAGAGGGTACGCAAGCTGGAGGAGGCGGGCGTCATCAGCGGCTACCACGCCCGCGTCGACCCGTCTCGGGCCGGCTATCCGCTGAGCGCCTTCGTCGAGATGCGCTGCACCTACGGCCAGTGCCTGCTGCAGACCACCAGGGCCGAGGACTTTCCGGAGATCATCGAGATCCACAAGCTGACGGGCGACCGCTGCTCGATGCTCCGCGTCCGCGTGACGTCGACGCAACATCTCGAGGCGCTGCTCGAACGCCTGGACGCCCACGGCCAGGCGCGCTCCTCGCTGGTCCTGTCGACCCAGTTCGCCAACCGCCCGGTCGTCGAGCCACCGCCCGGCGACTCCGATCCGCCGGTCCGGTCCAGCGGCTGGTCCTGACCGGAGATGCTCGATCGCGAAGCCGCCGAGCGCGTGGCCGCGGAGTTCGCCGCGAAGGGGATCGCCCGGATGCCGGGCGAGGTCGTCGCGGTCGTCCTGATCGGGTCCCTCGGCGCCGGTGACTACGTGCCCGGTCGCAGCGACATCGACACGGCCGTGATCCTGGCCGACCCGGCCGGCGAGCATGCACCAAGCAGGCTCGAACGCCTGGCGGCCGCATACGTCAGCCGCTACTCCATCCCGATCCGGCTCGGGCAGTTGGATGACGTGCGTGACCTGGTCGAGCAGGGCAACTCACGCGTGGCTGCCTGGGCGTTCTCCGATTCGCGGGCGCGACGTCCGGCTCAGGAGGCGTCGGCGGCCGGCGGGCCGAGCATCAGGCCGCCTGTGGCGTCCAGCAGTTGCCCGGTGATCCAGCGCGCGTCGTCCGAGGCGAGGAACGCGACCACGTCCGCGACGTCCGCGGGTTTGCCGATCCGGCGTAAGGCCGTGTGCGCTTCGATCAGGCCGCGCGCCGCCGGGTCGTCCAGCGCTCCGGTGAGCGCGTCGGTCTCGGTGACGCCGGGCACGACCGTGTTGACGGTGATGCCGCGCGCCCCCAGCCGTTGCGCGAGGTCGTGGCTCAGCGCGTTCAGGGCGCTCCTGGTCATCGAGTACGCCGAAAGTCCGGTCGCGATCCGCGTGGTCGACGAGGAGACGTTGATGATCCGGCCACCGTCGTGCAGCACGTCCAGGGCACGCTGCACGATGAAGAACGGCGCGCGCACGTTCACCGCGAAGATCCGGTCGAACTCCTTCGGCGTGGTGTGCTCGATCGGCCCGCCGGCGAGGACCGCGGCGTTGTTGACGAGGATGTCGAGCCGCCGTCCGGAGAGCCCGTCGTCGAGGCCGTCGAAGAGCAGGTCGATGTCGCCGTCGATGCCGAGCTCGGCGCGCACGGAGAACGCCTGGCCGCCGGCCGCCTGGATCGCGGACACGGTTTCCCGGGCCGCGCGGACGCTGCTGGAGTAGTGCACGGCGACCAGTGCGCCGTCAGCAGCCAGCCGCGTCGCGATCGCCCGGCCGATTCCCCGCGATCCCCCGGTCACCAGCGCCGTCTTGCCGGCCAGCCGCGCCATTTCGCTCCCTCGTCCCACGTCCACGCTTCGTGCGTACGAGATGCAGACCAGCGGGCGGACCGAAACTCATCGCGAGCGCACCGGCCGATGCCGCGAGCGTCGTGACCAGGAAGGCGGCATGGAAGCTCGGGTAGCCCGGGCGTTCGCCGAGGACGATCGTGAGTACGGCGACGGTCAGTGCACCCGACACGTACTGCGCGGTGGTCAGCAGCGCGCCGGCCGTGCCCTGCTGCGCCGGCGGGACGTCGTGCGTACCGATGACGAACATCGACGTGTAGATGACCCCGTGCCCGAAGCCGCTGAGCAGGATGCCCGGCAGCAGGTCGATGACGTAGGAGTCGCCGCGCAACGTGAGCGTGAGCCACAGCAGGCCGGTCGTGGCGATGGTGAACCCGGCGACGAGTACGAGCCGCGGGCTGAGCCGGCGGATCGCGCGGCCGGCGGTCGTGCTGCCCGCAGTGACCAGCAGCGCGAGCGGCAGGAACGCCAGCCCGGCGAGCAGCGGCGGATAGCCCTTCCGCGTCTGCAGGAGCAGGGTGAGCAGGTAGAACTCCGAGCCGACACTGGCCATGTACAGCGCGGTCGCGACGGCTCCGGCCCGCAGCGACCGGATGCCGCGCAGGACCGGCTCGATCAGGACGTCCGCCGAGGTGCGTTCGTGGCGTACGAACCAGAGGCCGAGCGCGACCGCCGCGCCGACGCAGCCGAGCGTCGCGGGTGAGCGCCAGCCGGCGTCGGCGGCGAGGGTCAGGCCGAGGACGAGCACGAGTACGGTCGCGGTTCCGAGCGCCGCCGCGCGCAGCGGCATCCGTCCGGCCGGCGGAGCAGCGGACGCCGGCCGGATCCAGAGCACCGCGCCGAGGGCGCAGAGCGCGGTCAGCGGCACGTTGAGCATGAACGTGAGCCGCCATGACGCCGTGGTGAGTACTCCACCGAGGATGGCGCCAGCGGCCAGGCCGGCCGCACCTACCGAACCCCACATCGCCACCGCGCGGGCGCGCGCCGGCCCCGCCGGGAATGTCGTACCGATCAGGCCCAGCACGGCAGGCTGCAGCAGCGCCGCGCCCAGGCCCTGCCCACCACGCGCGGCGAGCAGCAACCCGCCGTTGCCGGCCAGGCCGCCGAGCGCGCTGGCCAGCCCGAACCAGGTGATCGCGACGACGAACAGCCGCTTCGGGCCGACGCGGTCGGTCAGCCGGCCTCCGACAGCGAGGAAGCCGGCGAACAGCACGGCGTACGCGCTCACCACCCACTGCGCGAGCTCCGGCCGCAACCCGAGATCGGCGGCGATGCTCGGCAGCGCGATGTAGATGATCGAGTAGTCGAGCGCGATCAGGAACTGCGCGATCGAGAGCAGCGCCAATGTCATGCGGGCATACTCGAACGTTGACACTTGTGTGAAGCGCAAGCTCGGAAGGGGTTTCGTTCGTGCGGATCGGGGAGCTGGCGAAGCGGACGAACACGCCACCGCGGCTGCTGCGCTACTACGAGGAACAGGGCCTGCTCGAGCCCGAACGCGGCGCCAACGGCTATCGCGACTATCCCGAGCAGGTCGTCGAGCGCGTCACCCAGATCCGCGGCCTGCTCGAGTCCGGCCTGCCGACGAAGATCATCAAGCAGGTCCTGCCGTGCCTCGACGACCCGGCCGCCATCCACGTGCAGGGCGCGCGGCCGGAGCTGATCGCGGAGCTCGAGACCTATCGCGACCAGATGGACGCCCGGATCCGCTGCCTGGCCAAAAACCGCGACGCGATCAACGCCTACCTCGACGCTGTACAGGAGCTGGCAGGGCGCGGAGAGACGTAGCGTTCTCAGATCGCGTTAGTCTTGACTTATATAAGTTCGCACTGTTATCTTTGTTGGCATGCACGCGCTCGACGTACTCGGTGATCCGGTCCGCCGCCGGATCCTCGAGCTGCTGGCCGAGGGGGAGCTGGCGGCCGGGGAGGTCGGCGCGGTCGTGCAGCAGGAGTTCGGCATCAGTCAGCCGGCTGTTTCCCAGCACCTGAAAGTCCTGCGCGACAACGGTTTCGCGCGCGTACGGGTCGACGGAGCTCGCCGGCTCTACGCCGTCGATCCCGAGCCGCTGCGGCAGGCCGACGAATGGCTGGACCACTTCCGGCGGTTCTGGACACCACACCTCGACGCGCTGGCCACCGAGCTCGCCCGCGGCAAGCGCGAGCGGCGCCGGGCCCCAGGGCGTAGTCCCGCCAAACCACCAACCACAGAAGGAACCTGATCGTTGTGACCGACAACTTCGACGCGATCGGCAACACCGAACGCCAGCTCCACGACCACGAGAGCGGTCTCAAGACCGTGCTGATCCGCCGTGCGTACAACGCCGGGCCCGAAGACGTCTGGGACGCGCTCACCGACCCCGACCGGCTCGTCCGGTGGTTCCTGCCGATCGCCGGCGACCTGCGCGTCGGTGGCCGCTACAGCCTGGAAGGCAACGCCAGCGGTCAGATCGTCCGCTGCGACCCACCCCACGAGATCGGGTTGACCTGGGAGATCGGCGGCGGCAGCTCCGACGTCATCGTGCGCCTGACCGCCAAGGGCGAGCAGACCGTGCTCGAGCTCGAGCACTCGCCGATCCCGCAGGAAGTCATCCCCAATCCCGCGCCCGGCCACTGGGGCCTCGGCTCCGGCTGGGAGATGGGCTTCATCGCGCTCGGCAGCTACCTCGCCGGAGAGATGCCCGAGGGCCGCGCGATCGACGCGCTCGCCAGGACGACGCCGGAGAAGCTGGCCGAGCTCGGCGAGTTGTCGACGCGGATCTCGGAGGCGTGGGTGGCGGTTATCGCGCGGGAGGCGTGAGGTTGGCCTTTCTCCTGGGCGTGTCCCAGGGAGCCTCTGCCGCCTCAATCGCTTCGCTGACGGTGGTCGGGCTGCGCCTGGCCACCGTCCACCGCCGCCGCCAATCCACCGGCCACTTGGCCTGCGTCGCTACCTCCACCACGCACACCCTCTGTCGGCCGGCACCACGGTCGGTCCTCGTCGGGCTCGTCCGGGGTGGCGGGTGGTGGGTGAGGCGCGTCACGTCGTGTCACGGAGTCGGGTGCTGTGGTGTCCCGAGGGCATGACTGAGCCCAGGAATGAGCCCAAGAAAAGGTCCAGCAAGGTTGTCGTCATCGGTGGTGGTTACGCCGGGACGCTCGCCGCCAATCATCTGCGGATGTCTCCTGACGTCGACATTACGTTGGTCAACTCGCGGCCGGAGTTCGTCGAGCGGGTGCGGTTGCACCAGTTCGTGGCCGGCACGGCCGACCCGACAGTCGGGTACGACACGCTGCTCGGCGATGGCGTCCGGCTGGTTGTCGACAACGCCACGCGGATCGACGCCGCCGCCCGCGAGGTCCACTTGGAGAAGGGCCGCGCGCTTGGCTACGACTACGTCATCTACGCCGTCGGCAGCACTGGTGCTGCGCCGGCTGCTGTGCCCGGCGCGTCGGAGGAGGCCTTCTCGATCGCCGAGTACGAGGATGCGCAGCGCCTGCGCGCCAGGCTGGCCGGGCAGCCTCCGGATGCGCCGGTCACCGTCGTCGGTGGTGGGCTGTCCGGTGTCGAGACGGCCGCCGAGCTGGCCGAGCAGGGCCGCCGGGTGACCCTGCTCGGTGGCGGCGCCCTGGTGCCCACCTTCAGTACGTCCGGCCGTCGAGCGATCGCCCGATGGCTGGCCCGGCACGATGTAATGGTGCGAGAGACGGCAAGGGTTTCCGAGGTCCGCGCGGACGCGGTGGTCCTCGCCGGCGGCGAGGCGCTCCCGAGCGCGCTTACCATCTGGGCCACCGGGTTCGGCGTGCCGAAGCTGGCGGCCGCGAGCGGCCTGCGTACCGACGAGCTCGGCCGGCTCCTCACCGACGAGACGCTGACCAGCATCGACGACGCCCGTATCGTCGCGGCCGGTGATGCCGCCGCACCGTCGGGCCGGCCGTTGCGGATGAGCTGCTACGCCGCCGGACCACTCGGAGCTCAGGCCGCCAACACCGTCCTGAGCCGGATCGAGGGGACCGGGCCGGCGGTAATCAACCTGAGGTTCTCAGGAGCATGCGTCAGCCTCGGCCGGCACGCTGCCGTGCGACAACTAGCCCGTCAGGACGACACCGCGGTGAACGTCTTCGTCGGCGGCCGCCTGGGAGCTGTGATCAAGGAGAAGACCTGCCGGCTCGGGGTCTCGAGGATCCGCCGCGAGGCCCGCGAGCCGGGGTCCTACACCTGGATCAAGGGCGGCGACCGGGTCCGGGCGCAGCCCGTCCCCGCCGCGCAGGAAGCCGTCGGCCGATGACCACCGACGAGCATGCCGAACGGTTCACGCTGCTGCGCCCGCTGCTGTTCACGATCGTGTACGAGATCCTCGGCTCGGCTACCGAGTCCGACGACGTACTCCAGGACAGCTACCTGCGATGGGCAGCCGTGGACCTCGCGACCGTACGCGACACCAAGTCATATCTCGCGAAGCTGGTGACCCGGCAGGCGCTGAACGCCCTGCGCGCGGGCGCACGCAGGCGCGAGGAGTACGTCGGCTCCTGGCTGCCCGAGCCGCTGTTGCTCGAGCGATCCCTGCTCGAGGGCGACGCGTCGGCCGACGTGCTGCTCGCCGAGTCGGTCTCGATGGCGATGCTGATCCTGCTCGAGACGCTGACTCCGGACGAGCGCGCGGTGTTCGTGCTACGTGAGGTGTTCGGCTTCGACTACGACGAGATCGCCTCGGCCGTCGGCAAGCACGCGGCGACCGTCCGCCAGGTGGCCCACCGCGCCCGCGCGCACGTACAGGCGAGGCGGAAGCGGTTCGCTCCTGTCGACGCGGAGCGAAGCGCACGGGTCACCGAACAGTTCATGACCGCGGCGACGACCGGTGACCTGGACGGGCTGCTCACGTTGCTCGCACCGGACGTCAGGTGGACGGCCGACAGCGGCGGCAAGGTCACGGCGACCCGCCGGCCGCTGGTGGGCGCGGACCGAGTGGCGGCGTTCGTGGTGAGCGTGTTCCGTGGCGGGCTGACGGCGGACCGGCGGGTGGAGCTGGTCAACTGCAACAGCACACCCGCGCTGGTCTCCTACCGCGGCGATCGGGTGGAGGGTGTCTTCCTGATCGAGATCGTGGGGGAGCAGATCACCAACTTCTACGCGATCCGCAACCCGGACAAGCTGCTGGCGGTGACGGTTCCGCGTCAGATCAGCCGGTAGGACCCGGCGTTCGGGTCGCGGCCGAGGTGGGCGACCAGCCAGTCGCTCGGGCCGCCGGCACAGACCGGCACCCGTTCGGCGAACCGGCGGTCGGAGCGGTCCTCGCCCGAGACGAGCAGCGGGCAGACGACCAGCAGGTCGAGCGCCAGTTCCTCGGGAATCGGCGTGCGCCGACCGCTGGCGCGGTAGACGTCCCAGCCGTGCACCGCGATCTCCACGGCGCCGGTCATCGACACCAGGTCGACGGTCAGCTGATGTCCGCCGATCCCGACGGGTTGCTCGCCGGATCCGGTGCCGTCGTGCGCGCCTTCCGCTGCGGTCAGCGCGCCGAGCAGGCGGCAGGCCTGGTACCGGAACAACACGGTCGGATCGGCCCGCCCGTCGCCCGGTGGCGGTCCGCATGGCGTGGCCGGCGCCGCGACCTCCCGCCCGTCGACTGCTTCGTACAGGGCGGCCAGTGAGTCGTTGAGATGGTCCAGCAGCGCGCGCAGGTCCCAGCCGGAGCAGGGCGTGCCGCGCGTGAGCAGGTCCGGTGTGATCGTGTCGATTGCTCCGTACGCGTAGTTGATCGCGCGTTCCAGCAGTTCGGCGCCGCTCATGGGTCCCTCCTCCCGGGGTAGTCGATGTACGACGGTCACCAGTACTGACCCGCGCCGACACCGAAAGCCATCGGCGGATACCTGCGAAGATCGCGATGAGTTCCGGCCGGACGCCAGGTCTGTACCTCTAGAGCGAGAGATTTCGAAGGAGAGCACGTGCCGGACAACACCACGCTGCCCGCACCGTCGATCGCGATGTTCGGGCTGAACGAGCCCGCAGGGCACGCCGGCCTGTTCGGCCCGATCGTCGAAGTCGATGTCAATACGTTCCTGCTCGACCGGGCGGTCGTCCTGACCGGCCGCTCGTCGTCGTGGCAGGCATAACAGACATAACAGAGCAGAAGGAGTTCGAAGAGATGAGTCTTCCGAATGTCGTGTCCCGCGACGAGTGGCTGGCCGCGCGCAAAGCCCTGCTGGAGAAGGAGAAAGCCGCCACCAGGGCACGCGACGCACTCAACACCGAGCGCCGCGAGCTCCCGATGGTCAAGCTCGACAAGGACTACGTCTTCGAAGGACCGGACGGAGAGCTGAGCCTGCTCGACCTGTTCGACGGCCGCCGCCAGCTGATGATCTACCACTTCATGTGGCTCTACGACAAGGACATGGGCTGCCCGAGCTGCTCCGGCTTCGCGTCCGAGGTCTCGGAGGCGCACCTGCAGTTCCTGCGCGAGCGCGACACGACGTTCGCGTTCGTCTCGCGTGGGAAGATCGACAGCATCCAGGCGTTCAACGCCAGGATGGGCTGGCCGGTGCCGTGGTACTCCTCGCACGGCAGCGACTTCAACGTCGACTTCGGCGTGACGTTCGACGAGTCCGTGCGCCCGCTGGAGTACAACTACCGTACGAAGGACGAGTGGACGCAGGCCGGCTGGAACCTCGGCGAGTGGGAGCAGCCGTTCGACCTGCACGGCCTCAGCTGCTTCCTGCGGGCCGGCGATGACGTCTTCCACACCTACTCCACCTACGGCCGCGGCGCCGAGATGGTCGGCGGGCCGCACTACTTCCTGGACCTGACCGCGCTCGGGCGGCAGGAAGCCTGGGAGGAGCCCAAGGGCCGCTCCACCGCCGACGCCCCATCGGCCGGGGACGAGAGGATCGTCTACCCGGACGAGTCGGCGACATGACGACCGGCGAGCAACTGTTCCGCATCAACGGCGTCCAGCTGTGCGCGCAGGCGTTCGGTGACCCCGCCGACGCCGCGATCCTGCTGGTGCACGGCATGGGCGCCTCGATGCTGTGGTGGGAGGACGAGCTCTGCGAACGGCTGGCGGCCGGCGGGCGGTACGTCGTCCGCTACGACCACCGCGACACCGGGCGGTCGGTGAGCTATCCGCCGGGCAAGCCGGGCTACAACGGCCACGACCTGGTCGCCGACGCCATCGGCGTCCTCGACGCGTTCGGCATCGAGCAGGCCCACTTCGCCGGTGTGTCGATGGGCAGTGGTCTCTCGATGACCGCGGCGGTCGACTATCCCCGCCGGATCGCGTCCCTCACGCTGATGTCCACCACTTCGGGCGACGCCGGCCTGCCGCCTCCGACGGAGGAGTTCCTCAACCACTACAAGGAGCTCAGCCCGCCGGACTGGTCGGACCGGGAGGCGGTGATCGGTTATCTGGTGGAGGAGTACCGCGTGTGCGCCGGAGGTTCTCCGCACTTCTCCGAGCCGGACGTCCGCGCGCTCGTGGAACGCGATGTCGAACGTACGACGAACATCCAGTCCGCCGCCACGAACCACGGCGTCCTGCCGGACGACGGTGAGGAGTCGCCGTTGCACCGGCTGGACGAGCTCACGATGCCGACGCTCGTGGTGCAGGGCGAGTGCGACCCGATGTTCCCGCCGCCGAACGGGCAGGCGCTGGCCGACCGGATCCCCGGTGCGCGGTTGGTGACGCTGGAGAACAGCGGGCACGTCTTCTTCCGGCCGGTGTGGGACGTGCTCGTGGCCGAGGTGCTCAAGCAGACAGCAGGTCCAGGTCGCGGATGATGGAGGCACGGTAGGTGTCGAACCAGTCGCCACCGTTGCGGAACTCATCCCGCAGCGTCGTCGTCATCCGCACGATCCGGTAGCCCGCCAGCGTTTCCTCGATCGTGGGGGTGAGGGCGAGCCCGTAGCCTTCGAGCAGGAGGTCGAGCTCGGTCTTGCCCACAAGGGAGAACCGGGCGATGTCGTAGAGCGGGTCGCCGGCCAGCGTGTCGCCCCAGTCGATGATCCCGGTGAGCTGTCCGTCCCTTGCGACTGTGCCTTCCTGGAGCCGACCCCAGACCCCGAAGATGTGCGGCGGCTTGAGATCGCCGTGCAGCAGGACGCCGGCCTTGTCGTACGCGATCAGGCCGGCGTGCGCGGTGAGCGCTCCGTCGATCCGGGCCGCGAGCTCGCCGGTGATGACGTTCGCGGTGGCCAGCTCGCCCAGGCAGCCCTGCGCCTCGCCGGTGAATCCGGTCCAGGCGTCGTACGGCGGCTGCTTGCGGAAGCCGTAGCCGTCCAACGTGATGGAGTGCACCGCCCGCAGGTGCTCGCCGACCGTGGTCAGCACGGGATGTGGTGGTCCCGCGCCCAGCTCGGACCCAGCCAGGCGGCGGGTGAGCAGGAACGGCAGCGGCAGCGTGCCGGGCTCGGACTCGAGCGCGACCACCTCGGGAACGGGAACACCGAGCTCGCGCACCCGATCACACGCCCACGCCTCGGCCACGAGCTCGCCGGGGTGGCCGGCCGCCTTGAGTACGAAGTCGCCGGATGCGGCCGTGTGCAGCATGAAGTCCTGGTTGCCGACGTAACCCGCCAGCCGCTCCACACCGACCACGCGGTCGCCGAGGACCCCGCTCAGCGCGGCAGCCACGAGCATGTCGGTCAGCTCTTCCACCTGCGGGATCTCCCATCGAACCGATAGCTTTACGCCATGACACTCCCGGGCCGGCTGAGCGGAGTCGCGCTGGAATGCCCTGAACCGCTGGCCCTCGCACAGTTCTACAGCAGCCTGACCGGACTGCCCATCGTCTACTCGAGTGCCGACTGGTGCTCGATCGGCGAGTCCGAGGAGGCGGCGTTCCACCTGTCGTTCCAGCGAGCGCCTGGGTACCAGCCGCCGGTATGGCCCGACGAAGCGTCGTCGATGCAGTTCCATCTGCATGTGCGGGTCACCGACCTGGACGCCGCCGAAGCAGCCGCTCACGCGCTCGGGGCCACCAGCTTCGAGCAGCAGCCGAGCCCGGACGGCCACCGCGTGCTCGCCGATCCCGCCGGACATCCGTTCTGCCTCTGCAAAGCCAAGTCGTAAAAGCCAGTTGCGCGGCTTCGTATCCTTGAGTCATGTTCCTGGCCGCCGGCATGTGTGCGCTCGCAGAGCTTGATCTGCTGAGCGCCCTTCCGGCTGCCCTCGCCGGCGCAAAGGCATTCTCCGCCACCGCATTCGCAGCGGTCGACGGCGCGCGAAGCTGACCCCTCTCCGCACCGAACCTCCGCCTGAGAACCAGCGGAGTGGGGTAGCAGATCTGATCACGAGGTTCTCACGCCATCCCACAGCCCCCACCCAAACCACCCTTCCGCGTGAGGAATTCGCAGCATGGCCAAGCAGCTGTATGCCCGCACCAAGCCACACCTCAACATCGGCACGATGGGTCACGTCGACCACGGCAAGACCACGTTGACGGCGGCGATCACCAAGGTGCTCGCCGACCGGGGACTGGCGCGCGCCGTACCGTTCGACAACATCGACAAGAGCCCGGAGGAGCGCGACCGCGGCATCACGATCAACATCACCCACGTCCACTACGAGACCGCCACCCGGCACTACGCGCACGTCGACATGCCGGGCCACGCCGACTACGTGAAGAACATGATCACGGGCGCGGCCCAGATCGACGGTGCGGTGCTGGTGGTCTCGGCGGTCGACGGTGCGATGCCGCAGACGCGTGAGCACATCGTGCTCGCCCGCCAGGTCGGTGTGCGCCACATCGTCGTCGCGCTCAACAAGGCGGACGCGGTGGACGACCCGGAGCTGCTCGACCTCGTCGAGCTGGAGGTCCGTGAGCTCCTGACGGAGTACGGCTTCCCCGGCGACGAGCTGCCGATCGTCCGCGTGTCCGGGCTCAGGGCGCTGGAGGGCGACCCGTACTGGACGGCGCGGATCGGCGACCTGCTGGACGCGATCGACGCGTACGTGCCGATCCCGGCGCGCGTGCTCGACCAGCCGTTCCTGCTGCCGATCGAGAACGTGCTGACCATCACCGGACGCGGCACGGTCGTGACCGGCGTCACCAGCCAGGGCTCGGTCCGCGTCGGCGACACGGTGGAGGTCGTCGGGCTGGGCGAGGCGACGTTGACCAGCGTCGTGACCGGGCTGGAGACGTTCGGGCAGGCGATGGACCACGCCGAGGCCGGCGACAACACCGCGATGCTCCTGCGCGGCGTGAAGCGCGACCAGGTGCGGCGCGGTCAGGTGGTCAGCGCGCCCGGCTCGATCCGGCCGCACACGCGGTTCGGGGCCCGGGTGCGGGTGCTGACCGCGGCGGAGGGCGGCCGTAGCAAGCCGTTCTTCCACGGGTACCAGCCGGTGTTCCACTTCCGTACGACGGACGTGGTCGGCACGATCCTGCTGACCGAGGGCGAGATGGCGATGCCGGGCGACCTGGTGGACCTGACCGTCGAGGTCGGCAAGCCGATCGCCATGACCGAGGGTCTCGGCTTCGCGATCCGCGAAGGCGGCCGTACGGTCGGCGCGGGCACCGTGACCGACCTGCTCGACTGAGCGAGACGCACGCACCACGCGCGAAGGCTTCGCGCCCGGCACGAAACGCAGAGTCGCCGGGTGCGAAGCCTGTGGGGAAGAGATCAGATGTGGTTGAGACTCAGAGCTTCGTCAGCTTGGGATTTGGCAGCGCGAAGCGCCGGGCGATGCTCGAACCGAAGTCGATCGTGACCTCGGTGTCGCCTTTGACCTCGATTACGGTGCCGAGACCGTGTTTGTCGTGTGTCACACGGTCATCGACCGAGAACTGCTCCGAGGGCTTCACAGGGGGCGGCGGGGTGTTGAAGGGGCTGCCGGGGACGAGCCGGCGTTTCACGGGGCGACGTGCGGTCATGTCACCACTTTGGTCGCTTCGCAGCACGAAGGACAGTCTTGAAACAAAAGCTTTGCCATTGCTCATGATCGTAGCCGTAGCAGCCGCGCCGCGCCAGGCGGCACGGTGAACCGCACGTCGTCGCGGCTGACGGGCTTCCAGGAGCGGCTGGCCGGATCGTACGCCTCGACGGTGCGCACGATCGATCCGACCGTGACCGCGACCGACGCGGACGCCCTGCGTGCGTAGTTCGAGAGTAGCAGCCAGCGCGTCGGATCCGAGGCGTCTCCGGTGAATCGCCCAAGCACGCAAGGGCCTCCGCTCACGTCGGCGACGTACGCGTCGGGCGTGAACACCGTCAGTCCGGACGGTGGGCTCGCCAGGCCGGCCACCGACACCGACTCAGAGACCAGCGGGAGCAGCTCCATGCCGATCCGCGAGAGGTAGCCGTTGTTGATGTCCTTGGCCGCGTCGTACAGCGCGGTCCGCTTGCCGTTACGGGTCAGCAGCGCGTCGGTGAAACCCTCGCCGCGCGCGGGATCAGGTGTCCAGTACGTGAAGTACTGAATCGCCTTGCAACCGTAGGCGAGGCTGATGTTGATCTGCCACAGCAGGTCGGCCGAGGTCGGCGTCGCGTGCCCGTTGTAGCCGACGCTCTGGATGAACATCCACGACGGGATGCCCGCGCCCAGCGCGGCAGCCCGCACGTCCGCCCAGTTCTTGAAGTAGCCGGTGTCCTCGCCGCTCGACAGGATCGGATAGCGGTCGTACGAGAGCTGGAGCGGCCGGATCGCCTGTGCCGCCCGTGCGTAGCCCGCGCCGCCCTCGAAGTTCGGCAACAGGTTGACGTACGGCAGCACGTCCGGCGCCAGCTCCTTGACGATCCCGACAGCCGCGGCCAGCGTGGCGAACTTGCCCGACTGTGGCTCGTCGTAGATGTCGAAGCCCGCGAACGACGCGTAGCCGTCGGCGCCGGCCGGGCTCCATTGCCCCAGCCCGCCGGAGAAGTCGTCGCTGAACAGCACGTCGCCGGCGGGTGAGGTCACGGTGACGTTGTCGAAGTAGGCCGACTCCGGTCCCGCCTCGCGGAAACCCACCTTTCCCTTCGGGTGGGTCGAGTCGGTCGTGGTGTCGACCACGGTCCCGTTGATCGAGGTCCGGATCGTGTTGCCGGACACGGCGATCTCGACGTGGTACGACGTGCCGTCGGTGACGGCGAGGTCGAGCGGCACCGGCCGGACCCAGACCGGCGCGCCGTCGACGAACAGCGCCTTGGCCAGATAGCCCGGAGCCTTCGGGGTCGTGTAGCCGGAGTTCGACAGCAGCCAGACGTAGGCGTTGCGCGAATCCTGAGCGCGGAACGCCAGGCCCGCCTGGGCGTACGTACCGCCGCCGCCGGTCTGCTTCGGCGTGACGTCGACCGCGAACGTGTAGTCCGTCCAGTCCGCGCCCGGCCGGGACAGGCCGACACTGCCTTCGCCGGTGCCGCCGTTCTGGAACAGCCGGCCGTCGGAGATGCTCCAGTAGCCCGGCGGCCGGTACGTGTTCAGCGCGCGCTGGACGGCCTTCCTGGCCTCGGCCGTCGTCACCGTGAACTCGCCGCCGTCATCTCGAACGTCGAAGTCGTGCACGAGCCAGCGGATCGTCGGGTCGTCGACCAGCACTTGCAGGCCCACCTGGTCGGCGATGCTCAGCACGTACCGCTGGATGTGCGAGTCGCCCCAGAGGTAGTTGTTGCTGTGCGAGAACGTGAAGCCGGCTTCGGCGATCTCCTCGTAGCGCCGCAGCGTGGTCTGGAACGGTGGCGGCGGCCAGAACAGCCCGATCGGGAACCGGTCGCCCGCCAGGATCGGCCCACCCGGCACCGCGACCGAGGCTCCGGGGCCGCCCGCCGGGACGATCGCCGCGCCGGCCGCCGCGGTACGCGCGCCGGTGACAGCGCCCAGCACGCCCGCACCGCCGGACAGCGCCAGCCCGCCAGTCAGGCCGGCCGCGCGCAGGAAGCCCTTGCGAGTGATTCGTGGTTGCTCCTCGGCCATGCCATAGCCGTACCAACGGGTCAGGGCCCGGTCAATCGGCGGTGCGCCAACTGGCCACGGGCCTGTCCGCTTCTTACAAGTGACTACAGGCCTACGATCGGCCCGGCCAGCACACCGCCGTCGACGGGAAGGACGACGCCGCTGATCCAGCCGGCGTCGTCGGAGGCGAGGAACGCGACCGCGGCCGCGACGTCCTCGGGCTCGCCGACGCGTCGCAGCGGGTAGACGGTGTCGGCCAGCTGCCGCAGGACCTCGTCCCGGCCGTCCCATACGCGAGTCCGGATCGTGCCGGGCGCGACGACGTTGAACCGGACGCCCCTGGGGCCGTACTCCCTGGTGAGGTTCAGGACCAGGTTGTGCAAGCCGGCCTTGGCCATGGAATAGACGACGTCACCGAACGCGGCGATGCCGTTGACCGATCCGATCGACACGACGTTGCCACCGGAGTCGATCAGATAGGGGAGTGCGGTCTGGATGCAGCGCACCGCGCCGGCCAGGTTGAGCTCGACCTGCTGGGTGAAGTCGGCGTCGGACGACTCGGCGAACGGCTGTCCCGACCCGAGGCCGGCGTTGTTGACCAGCACGTCCAGCCGCCCGAACGCCTTCGCCGCCTGGCCGATCGCCGACTCGACGGACGCGCGGTCGGTGATGTCGCAGCGCACCGGGATCGCATCGCCGCCATCGAGCTGGTGGGCCACCGCCTCGGCGGCTTCGAGGTCGACGTCGGCCAGCACGAGCCGCGCGCCCTCATTCGCCAGCCGCGTGGCGATCGCCCGGCCGATACCGCGGGCCGCGCCGGTGACGAAGCAGACCTTGCCATCGAATCTCACGACGCTGAGCTTATGAGAAAGGGCGCCGGACGCAACGTGCCGCTGCGTCCGGCGCCCTCTCGGCGTACGTGTAACGGGGGAACCCGTACGCCTTGCGTGCTTACGGCTTGCGGCCGACGCCCGCGAGGAGCCAGGCGCCGCTGGGGAAGGCCCGCGCCGGGTCCTTCGCACCCCACCGGTTGACCCACACGAGGTCGTTCTTCTCCGAACCGTCGTAAGGCTGCATGAGCTCCAGCCCTTCGAAGTAGCGTTCGATGTCTTCCTTGGTACGGAAGATCAGTGGCTCGCCCGCTCCGGCCATCACGGCAAGCAGCGCGTCGACCCGGTCCTGCGGCGGACCGTCGAGCGGAGGGTTCTTGCCGGGCACGACGAAGTGGCTGAGCGCGAGGAAGGAGCCCGAGGGAAGCGGCTCGAGGAAACGGCGTACGACGCCGTGCGTGTCGGACTCTTCGCCGAACAACTGCATGATGGACGCCATCATGATGCCGACCGGCTCGTTGAAGTTGATCATCTCGCGAGTCTTCGGGTCGCTGAGAATCTTCTCCGGCTCGCGAGCGTCATAGCCGAGGAAAGCGACGTTCTCAGCGCCCCGCAGCAGGTGCTCGGCGTGCGAGACCGTCATCGGGTCCTTGTCGTCATAGACCACGCGGACACTCGGGTCGAGCTTGTGCGCGACTTCGTGGGTGTTCTCGTCGGCCGGCAGCCCGGAGCCCACGTCGATGATCTGCTTGATGCCCTGGTTGACCATGAACCGAGTTGCGCGGCGGACGAAGACCCGGTTGTCCTGAGCGACTTCCCCGATTTCCGGGCAAGCCGTCCGTAATGCGCTGCACACGGTGACGTCAATTGGCAGGAACTGACCCTCGTCGGGGTTGATCAGGAGTGAGTAGAGACGCGCTGCGGTCGTGGTGTTGGGGTCGATCCCCGGAACGTTGAGGGTATCGTCCGGCACAACATCCTCCTTGATGACTACTGTGAGTGATACCAGAGCTTCTAGAAAAGGGGGCTCTCGACCCGAAGCTGTTCGAGAGCCCCCTTGTCTATTGGTCGGTCGCTCTTGGGAAGACCCTACCGGCGGATCGTCCCGTCCTTGACAGCGCCAACGAAACCGTTCCAGTCGGACGTGGCGAACACCAGCGTGCCGCCGTCGCGGTCCTTGGTGTCCCGAACGCCGATCGCAGAACCAACGCCGACCTCTACGCAGTTACCGTTGCCGCCACTGGAGAAGGAGGACTTCCTCCACAGGAAATCGCTGATGACACTAGTCATCTTGGATGCTCCTAATCTGTTCCTTGATAAACCGAACGGACTCTTTCACGCTGAGCGCCTTCGCCCTGGTCCGTTCGAATGCCAGCTCGTACCTTGCGATATCGCCTTCTGATTCGATTACCACTCCCTGTTCGGTCGTCGATCCCTCGACGAACACACCCTTCGACGTTGTCGAAGTGTCCAAGTCGAGGTCGAATATGCGGTAGGCGCCGAGTGAAGAATGCGGGCCTGCCGAAAACGGAACGACTTGAATTGTTACGGATGCGGGAGGGGTCAGAAGGCGAACGAGCTGAGCCCTTTTGCCCGGTCCAGTGCCTGGCATCCGCAGGAAGACGGATTCGTCGATCAGGAACGTGGCCTCTGGGGCCCGATTCGATTCCCAGATCTTCGCTTGCCGCCCCATTCGGAGCTCGACATTGGTTTGGGCTTGTTGTGGTGACGTGTCGATATCGACGGCTTCGATGGTCTCGGTCGCATAGGCGACCGTCTGCAGCAGACCAGGGATGGCGTTCGGGTCGTAATCCCTGATCCGGAAGGCCAGCTCCTCCATCGACAGCATGGCGGCTGTCGCGTGAGGTCGCGGACCCAAGTGCGACCACCATACCGGCTGGCGCGCCAGGTGGTGGAGGTTCTCCAGACGAACACGAGTGTCTCCGGTGGCTCCGTAGAGCTCGCACATCGTGCTCAGCTGGTGCCCATCGGGCAGGTTGTCGCCGGATTCGAAGCGGCGAACCGTCCGCGTGGTGCGGTCGAGCTTCTTTGCCGCCTCCTCCAGCGTAACCTCTGCCGTTTCCCGCAACTGCGACAGCTGCGTGCCCAGCAGCTGCTTATAGAGCGGACTCTCTTCGGGCATGTGGTCTTGTCTACCACCATCGCGGTCAGCGTGTCAATGACACGGTGGCTCCCAGACGGCTGGCCACCGCCAATACGTCCACGTACAGAAATGACATCGGCTGCCGTGACATTCTCCATCCGTGTCCCTTGACACGCCGTCCGCGGTCATGCCACCTTTTAGACATGAACGGTGCGGATCGTTCGGGATCGCCAACGCTTCGTGACAGGCGGCTTTTAGTTCGAGCACGAAGCGGAGACGAGCTGGTCCGCACCGGGACGGCAGTACCCCAGGTACGGCGCGGCGGCCCGGCATTCACCCTGAGACACGGCCCAGCCCCTGAACGGCGGGCCGCCGCGCACGACTTGCAGATGGTCATCGATGTGGCGATCGCTTTCCAGGCAGTGCCGCCTGGCGTGGCGCCGGCAGGCTTCTCCATCCTCAAAGCCCGCCCGCCGGCGCCCAACCCCACAGCCGCAGCAGAAGATTCGTCGGGCGGTGGCGCCCTCCGGCGAATCCGGCCGGACAAGGAGTGCGACAGTTATGGCGACGGACGTACCCGAACCGGAAGACAACCGCAGTGAAGCCCAGCTTCGGCTGGAACTAGAGCTCGAGGCCATCGCCGCGGCCCAGGCGGACGGCCTGTTCTTCACTTTCCACGACGACTTCGGTCCCGACTACGCACCCAACATGGGAGTGCAGGCCGGTTCCTCTTTCCAGTCCCGCGCTCTACAGCCCCGTGAAGGGCGCTCATGAGTGGGATCTGGACGTTGACCATTCCTCTTCTGCCCAAGATGCCGGCGGCCGAAGAATGCGGGTGCCCCCGCGAGATTCTTCCCGAAGGCTTCCAGGTCGAGTGGGTCGGCGGTGTCGGCCTTGCCGAGGCGCGGGACGCGCCCTGCGGCAGCTGGCGGGTTTATCAGCGCTACTTCCGGCCGCGGCCCGGCACGGAGTCGACGTTCCGGGTCAACCGGATCGCGACCGACCTGCTGCGGCTGGCCGACAGCACGATCGCGCCGGCCTACGAACGAGTCGTCATCGTCGGGCTCGGGCCGGGCGGGCGGCTCGCGCACGTACCGCACGAGTTGGTGACCCATGCCCGGCAGCTGTGGGAGCGCTACGCCACTCGCCGGTCCGGGATCGACCTCTATCCGACGGCTCACCTGCAGGTAGCGGCCGGATCCTGAGGCGTCAGACAGTTTCCCTGCAAAGCCCTGCATGTCCCTGCACCACCATGCATCGCTGTTCTTGCTGTTACTGCAGTCTCTGCTGAGTCGCTGATCGCCGAGACCCTGCTATCGCCACGTAGTTCTGGCGTGCGCCCCGCGCCGGAACACGGAAGGATCCACGATGACGTACCCCGCGAACGAACGCCTTGCCCATGCCGATGCTCGCTTCGATGTGATGGACGCCGAGCCGGCTGTGCCCACCAGGAAGCCCAAGAGCCACCGCGCCGCGGGAGGTGTGAGCCGGTTCGTGCTGGCCTGCTACGGCATCGGCATCTTGGCGGTCGCCTTCGTTGTAACCGCGGTGCTGCTCAGCCTGTCCCGTTAGTCAGTCCGTTCTTTTCAGCTTTTCCGCCTGCGCAGGGGCGAGGATGTTGGCCAAACACGCGAGGGAAACGGCACGACGCTGGGTGTTCGAGCAGGGCGTGGCCGTGCGCGGCTTCGGAGGTGCCTTCCTTTCCGGCACCGATCCAGCCGTCACCGTCGTCGTCGACGACGAGGAACGTCCGCCCGACCCGGTGAGCCTCTGTTACGAGGGCGTCGGCCTCGAAGTCTCGTTCATCTCCAGCTTGCGGCTGCAGTGCGCGGTCAGCGTCCTGTGCGACGCCCGCCTGGCCGACAGCTTCCAGGAACCCAACGTGCTCGCCGATCCGAGCGGCCACCTGACAGCCCTGCAGGAACGGGTCGCGCGGGAGTTCACCAACCCGCGCTGGGTCCAGGTCCGCTGCGCGGACGCGATCGACACCGC
The DNA here is from genome assembly GCF_054779015.1 of Flindersiella endophytica. Taxonomy (NCBI): domain Bacteria; kingdom Bacillati; phylum Actinomycetota; class Actinomycetes; order Propionibacteriales; family Nocardioidaceae; genus Flindersiella; species Flindersiella endophytica. The sequence goes on along the minus strand of NZ_BAAGYY010000015.1, from coordinate 57,476 downwards.
GCGCAGCCGGCTGGCCGGCATCGACGCCCATGACTCGCTCGCCAACCAGGTCCTGGCCTGGACTGCCGGCATGGCCTCGACAGCCGCCGCGCTGCTCCTGGCCGCCTGCCACGAGCCCGTCACCCGCCGCCCGTACGCCGCGGTTCGTGACCTGCTTGCCGAACGCGACCGGCTGGACTACCACGAAGTACTCCTCTATCTCCTCGGCTCCGCCGGCCTCAGCCGCGGCCGCGTCGAGTCCCACCTCCGCGGTGTTTCATCGGTCTGCCCCACCACCGCGGGCGACTGCCGCACCCTGCTGGACCGCGGCCTGCACCGCGAGGCCGTCTTCGGCCTGGTGGTGGGTTACGGCCGCGGCCTCGCACAGATGTCGCCTGCGGGGGTCGAACCGCCGGCGTGGGAAAACGATTTCGGGGCGCTTCTCACCGACCTCGGCGTCTCCTCCTACGACGACCGCCGCCGCCGCGCGGACCGCGTGCTGTCCGGCCTCCCCGAGCTCTGGCAGGTCGCGACCTCCCTGATGGCGGACCGGCCAACCCAACGGCCGTAGTTGGCCGCGATCTCTTGACAGCCGATGGCTGCTGGCCCACTATCGGAACATGTCTTCCCGGAATATGTCTTCCGATACTCGGCGAGGCGCGGACCCGCGGGCGTTGCGGGCGCTCGCGCATCCCGTCCGGTTGGAGCTGCTCAACCTGTTGCAGCGCGAAGGACCGCTGACTGCCAGCCGGTGTGCGGAGTTGCTGGAGCTGACGCCGAAGGTGTGCTCGTACCATCTGAACCTGCTCGGCACGCACGGCCTGATCGAGGAGACCGGCGAGGGCAAGGGGCGCAGCCGGCCGTGGCGTCTGGTGGTCAGCGGGCTGTCGTACGTCCACAGCCCTGACGAAGGTGCGTCGACCGCGCGTACGGTCGACGAGTTCGCGCGCACGATGCTTGCCCGGGACGCTCAGCTTGTCGAGGCGTTCATCGCCCGCAGGCGTGGACTGCCGACGGGCTGGCGCAACAAGTCCACGATGTCCAGCAACCCGCTCCGGCTCACCGCTCGTCAGCTGGAAGCCTTCGGCGGCGAGTTGCTTGAGGTGCTCGAGCGCTATCGCAGGCTCAGCGAGCAGCCGGCGACCGGCGCCAGGCCCGTGCACGTGGCGATGTACGCCGTCCCTGATCTGCGCGTGCCCGGCGAGTGAGTCGTGGCCGTCCGGTTGCTCGGGGCGAATCGCGACTTCACGCTGCTGTGGGTCGGGCAGGCCGTGTCGGCGCTGGGATCGGCGGCGACGCTGGTCGCGTACCCCCTCCTCGTGCTGCAGTTGACCGGCTCGCCCAGTCAGGTGGGCCTGGTGATGGCCGCGGGCGTCGTTGTACAGCTGCTGGTCAGCTTGCCCGGCGGTGTGATCGTCGACCGGTACGACAAGCGCCGGCTGATGCTGGCCTGCGACGCCGGCCGGTTCGCGGCGGCGGGGGTGCTGGGGGTGGCAGTGCTCGGCGACTGGCTGACGATCTGGCTGGTGCTGGCCGTCGTCATCGTCGACAGCGGGCTGGGTGCGGTGTTCGGCAGTGCGGAGCCCGCCGCGGTCCGGCAGGTCGTCGCCGGTGAGCAGCTGCCGCTCGCGCTTGCGAGGAACGAAGCCCGCGGTGCGGCGGCCGGACTGGCCGGTCCGGTGCTCGGCGGCGCGTTGCTGGCGCTGGCCCGGCCGCTGCCGTTCCTCGCCAATGCGCTGTCGCACCTCGTCTCGTTCTCGGCGGTGGCGGGCATCCGGACACCGATGCCGTCCGCACTCGAGCCGCGTGCTCCGATCGGTGTACGAACGATCGTCGACGGCCTGCGGTGGATCTGGCGGGAGCGTTTCCTGCGGGTCACGCTGCTGCTGATCTCGGGCAACAACCTGGTCTCGAACGCCGTCTTCGTGCTGGCGATCGTGGTGTCGAGCCGACGCGGTGACTCGGCGGCCGCGACCGGGCTGCTGGTGTCGATGGCCGGCGTCGGCACGTTGGCGGGTGCCCTGGTCGCGCCCTGGCTGGTGCGACGGCTGTCGATCCGGACGATCCTGATCGCCAACCGGGGTGCGTGGCTGGCGCTCGTGCCGCTGTTCGCGTTCGTCCACGAGACGTACGCCATGGGCGCCATCTTCGCCGTGATGTTCCTGTTGGGTCCGACCGGCAACGCCGCTGTGGTCAGCCGGCAGCTGACGCTCACGCCGGACGAGTTGCAGGGGAGGGTGAGCAGCGCGCGCGGGTTGCTCGCGGGTCTCGCCGGTCCGATCGGTGCCGGGCTGGCCGGCGTCAGCGTCGACCGGTTCGGACTGCCGGCCACGGTGGCCGCGCTGTGCGGCTGGCTGCTCGTGATGCTGTGCGTCGCCGGCGGCAGCCGGGCGGTCCGCGACGGCTAGGCTGCCGCGACCACGCGGAAGACCGCGATCCGGTCGGCCGCTGCCGCGACCGCATCGGGGGAAGCGGAGGCCGCCAGGCCGTTGTCGGCGAAGCGCTTGCCGGTGCCCCGGACCGTCGCCGTCAACTGGCGGAGGATCGGGCGGCGGTCCTCGACCGGCAGCTCGACCAGTCGTACGGTCGACGAGCGTCGGCCGCGGGACAACGTCATCGTGTCGGCCGCGCGTACGTTCGCGACCCAGGCCGCCTTCGGATAGGCCTGGAACACGTACTGCTCGCCGCCCACGGTGACGACCGCTACCGGCGCCGTCCGGAGCGCACCGCTCTTGCGGCCGCGCACTTCGAGCACCTGCATCGGGCCGAACACCAGCCCGATCCGCTGCAGCGCCACGACCATCCGGTTGGCGCCGTTCAGGAAGGCAGACCTTCGTTCCATGGCTTGGCACGATATCAGAACGATAGCAAGCATGCTAACTATTAGTCTGGAAGGCATGAAGGGGAACGAATGGTCGGAGGACAGCATCGGCCGCCAGCTCTTCCTGGCCTCGAAGCAGGCCCGGGCCTACCACGCGAAGCGGCTGGCCGAGGCGGGCGCGAGCTTCGGCCAGTGGACGATCCTCGCCACGTTACGGTCGGGGGAGCCGTTGATCCAGCGCGCCCTGGCCGAGCGGCTCGGCATCGAAGGGCCGACGCTGAGCCGCTACCTCGTACAGATGGAGGCGGCCGGCCTGATCCGCCGCCGCCCGTCCGACACCGACCGCCGCGCGGCGACGATCGAGCTGACCGACGCCGGGCGCCGGCGCTACCAGGAGCTCGCCGAGGTCGCCGTCGCCGGGCACAAGCAGCTGATGACCGGCTTCACCGACGCCGAGGTCGACGCGCTGCGCGACATGCTCCAGCGCATCCAGAAGAACGTCCGCCTCTACGGCTGACCTCAGAACAGGCTGACCACCAGCGGCACGGCGGCCGCCAGCAGGAAGCCGGTCCAGACCGCGACCGTGCCGGCAGCCACCCCCGAACGGAACCTGCGTACGGTCAGCGCGAACGCCCCAGCGGCGATCGCCAGGCTCCCGAGCGCGAACGGAATGCCCACCACGATCCCCACCAGCAGCAAGCTGTCGCGCGGGTTCGGCGTGCACCCCCAGCCGATCCCGTCGCAGCTGCCGTCGGTCTTCTCGTCCGGCGACAGCAGGAGCGCCACGACGTACGCCACGATCAGCCCGGCGTACCAGCCCGCGATCGTCGCCAGTCCTCGGCGAACGACGCGGGAGCGATCGACGGGTGCGGTCCGGGCGGAGGTTTCGGTCACAGTCCGACGATAGGGACGGACGACGGCCCGCATCGTCCGCTCAGCTACTCAGCCGGCAACGGACGGCGTACTCAGTCGTCGATCGCTTGGTACGTCGCCGTCCAGAAGTCGAGACAGTAGGCCGGGAGCCGTGGCGAGGTGAACATCCGCTGCGTGAGCACGATCCCGACGAGGTCCTCGGCCGGGTCGTTGTCCCAGACGGTGCCGAGCCCGCCGGCCCAGCCGTAGCTGCCCACGGACGCGTGACCGGTCCGCCTGGTCACGATGCCCACGCCGAACCCCCAGCTGTCGTTGACGAAGTCGTCCGGAAAGAGCCCCGACACCTCCTTCTGCGCGGACGTCAGGTGATCAGTCGTCATCAGCTCGACAGACGGCCGGGACAGGATCCGCTCGTTGCCGTACCGCCCGCCGGAAAGCAGCATCTGGCCGAACGTGAGGTAGTCGTCGGCGGTGGAGACCAGCCCGCCGCCACCGGACGGGAACGCCGGCGGCTTGCTCCACTGACCGTCGCGCTCGTCGTAGACCTCGAGCTCGCCGGTCTCGAAGTTCGTCCAGTAGCTGGTGAGGAACCGGTCGAGCCGGTCGGCCGGCACGTGGAAGCCGGTGTCGTTCATCCCGAGCGGCGCGAACAGGCGTTCGCGCAGGAACGTCTCGAGCGGCTGCCCGGACACCCGCGCGATCAGCACGCCGAGGACGTCGGAGCCGGTGTTGTACATCCAGCGCTCACCCGGCTGGTACATCAGCGGCAGCTCGCCGAGCCGCCGGAGCCACTCGTCGGGCGCGGGCAGCGCCTGCGGCTCGGGCGGACCCGCGCCGAGCTTCTGCTCGACCAGCGCCTGCTGGATCGGGCTCGGCTCGAACACCTGGCCCGTGCCCCAGGTGAACGTCAGCAGGTCACGTACGGTGATCGGCCGCGCGGCCGGCACGGTCTCGTCCAGCGGGCCGTCGAGGCGCTTCAGCACCTGGCGGTTGGCGAGCTCCGGCAGCAGGTCGTCGACCGGATCGTCCAGGCGCAGCCGGCACTCCTCGACCAGGATCATCGCGGCTGCCGCGATGACGGGCTTGGTCATCGAGGCGATCCGGAAGATCGTGTCGCGCCGGACCTCGGTCTGGCTGCCGAACGCCGTGTGGCCGAACGCCTCGACGTGTGTCTCGCCGCGCCGGCTGACCGCCGTGACCAGGCCCGGCAGGTCGCCGCGTTCGACGTACCGGGCCATCAGGTCGCGGCCCCGGGCCAGCCGTGCCTTGGAAAATCCTCCGGCGCTCATCGTGTTGCTCTCCTCACAGGGTGCCTGCCAGCAGTGTCACACGTAGGACCTGGCCGCGACCGGAAAGTCATCGCCCTGTCCCGGACATTTTCCTTGACGGGCAGGGAGTGAATACGTATCCAAGAATCATGGACCCATCGTGCTTGCAGTACGCGCTGACCGATGAGGAACGCAAGTCGTTCCGGGAGACAGGCACTTTCCAGATCGAGAACGCGCTGTCGCCGCAACAGGTCAAGGAACTCACGGACATCGTGGACGGCATCCACGAGCGCAAGCTCGCCTCCGGCCAGGCCGAGAGCAACAAGGCGATGTTCGTCGCGAACTTCATTCCCGAGCATGACAAGTTCGCCGACCTCGTGGACTACGAGCGGGTGCTGCCCAAGGTCTGGGACATCCTCGGCTGGAACATCTACCTCTACCACACGCACCTGATCGTCACGCCGCCTTCGGGACAAGAGCAGACGGACAAGACGTTCGGCTGGCATCAGGACTCGGGCCGGGTCAACCGCGACATCGACTCGCACCCGCGGCCGATGCTGTCGCTGAAGGTCGCGTACTTCCTGTCCGACACCAGCGAGGCCGGCCGCGGCAACTTCTGGATCGTGCCGGGCAGCCATCGCAAGGACGAGCTCGAGGTGCCGGACGGCGTCGGCCAGCCGGAGGGCGCGGTTCCCGTTCTCGCCAAGCCCGGCACCGCCGTGTTCTTCGACCGCCGCCTCTGGCACGCGGCCAGCACGAACTGGTCGGATGTGACCCGCAAGGTGCTGTTCTACGGCTACGGCTACCGTTGGATCCGCAGCAAGGACGACATGACGGTCGAGGACCTCTGGCCGACGAGCAGCCCGATCCGCCGGCAGTTGCTGGGCGATGGGCTGAACGCCAACGGCCGCTACTCACCGACCGATGAGGACGTGCCGTTGCGCGGCTGGCTGAAGGAGCACAGCCCCGGCGCGGCCGAGTAGCCGGCGGCTACCTGGTTTCGGACCAGCGCCGGACGATCGCGCAGTCGCCGATGAAAGCGGACCGCGCTGCTGGCTGCCCAGGCCTTGGGCAGCTCGGCCGCCGCCTTCTGGATGACGGCGTTGCGCGCGAACCGCCCGCTCCCGGTGTAGGTGCTGGGGTTGAGCCGGTGGCACGTCGGCCGCATCGGTGTCGAGCGGCTCGTCGTTGAACTCCGCGGGTGCGGCGGAGCTGGCCGGCGGCTATTTGGCTTCGGACCATCGCCGGACGATCGCGCAGTCGGCGATGAAGCGGACCGCGCTGCCCGCCGCCCAGGCGCGTGCGGTCGAGGCCAGCGCGCGGTTGAGCAGCTCGGCGGTGGCGTCGGCGTGTTCGGCGCGGACGTGGACCAGCAGCTCGTCGTGCAGGCACAGCACGATCCGCCCGTCGTACGGCAGCAGCCCGATCCGCACGCTGGCCGCCCAGGCCTTGAACAGCTCGGCCGCCGCCCCCTGGATGACGGCGTTGCGCGCGAACCGCCCGCGCCCGGTGTAGGCGTTGGGGTTGAGCCGCTGCCCCGGCGGCACGTCGGCCACGTCGGCGTCGAGCGGCTCGTCGTCGAACTCCACGGGTGCGGCGGAGCGTGGCCGCAGCCGGAGCAGCCGGCCACCCCACGTACGGATGTCGACGCCGGTGCGCCCGGCGTCTTCGGCGGAGCGTAAGTAGGCAATGGCTTTCGGGTATTCGGCTTCCATCCGCTTCAGCGCGGCCGCCGCCGCTCCGGCGGTGCCGCCGTACATCGCCGACAGTACGGCGACCTTCGCCGTCGGCCGGTCGCATTCGAGTTGCTCGGCGACCGGCGCGTACATGTCGTCGGACCGGGCGGCGTGGGTCAGCGCCGGATCGCCGGAGACGACGGCCAGCACGCGAGGCTCGATCTGCCCGAGGTCGGCGCGTACGAGCAGGTGGCCGGGCTCGGCGGCCACCGCGATCCGGATCTCCGCGGGCAGGCTGTGCAGCCCGGCCTGCGCGGTCATCCGCCCCGCGGCACCGTCGGAAGCGCCCCAGCCACCGCGTACCCGCCCGTCGGCGTCGAGGTGGTCGTCGAGCCAGCGATAGCCGTACGTCGTGGCGATCCGCTCGGCCTTGCGCCAGTCGAGCAGGGCCGCGACGCCCGGATGCGAGTCGCGAAACGGCTCCAGCCGCCACGAGCGCGTGTCGGGCAGCTCGAACCCCAGCCGGCGCAGGAGCTCGCGTACCTGCGCCGGGCTGCGCAGGTCGGGTGAGCTCGCGGAGCTGTGCTCTCCTGAGGGCGACCCCACACCCCCGAAGTGCCGCAGCACCTCGGCGTCGCGGGCGGTCCGGATCTCGGCTTCTTCGGCTGGCGTCTTCGGGCGCTCGCCGATGTAGCCCGCGATGAACTGCTCGGCCGAACCCACGTCGACCGGAAGCCCGTCGTGCTCGAGCTCGACCGCGAGCAGAGCCGCGGCCGACTCGGCGTAGGCAGTGAGTTTCGCCAACGGTGGTTGATGTTTCTCCAGCCGCGGGTCCTCGACCGCCTGCAGCTGACGGTCCTGGACAGCTTGTACGCGCAGTGCCAGCAGCGACCACTGCGCGGCCTGCTCGAGGTCGGGAGCCGCCTCGGCCCAGCCCGGGTTGAGCCGCCCGTCGTCGAGCACCGGGCGCAGGTCGGCGTCGGCCATCGCGGCCAGGTCGAGCAGCGTCGGCTCGTCGTCGCGGCCGCGCCGCCTGGGTGGCGGTGGCTCCGGCAGGTCGTGGACGGCGGCCCAGACCGCGGGCGGGTCGTCGCGGTGCCCGCCGTAGAGCACGCGGTGCGTGGCGGCGAGGTCCCAGCAGGTGCGCAAGCGCACGTTGCCCGCGACGAGCGCCCGCGCCGTGACGTGTGCCGACCACCACACCCAGCGCGGTTGGTACGCCTCGGCGATCCGCCCGACGACCGCGGCCGGATCAGGTGCGGGCACCGACCAGTGCCGGTCGCCGGCCGCGAGTGCGAGTCCGGCGCCGGGTACGACGGTCAGCGCGACCAGCCGGCCCGGCCGATCACAGATCGTGGCCAGCTCGCGGAACACCTGGTCGCCTGTCACGTGCCTATCTTGCCGGGCACCACCCCCAGACCATCGCCCAGACCACAGCGCGGAGGCCGAAAACCGCTGGCGCCCGGCTCCAGCCCCGGACTAGGCTCCGCCCTCGTAACATCTGGCACGTGTCAGCAGCACAGGCAGTACAGAAACGGAGTCGACCGATGCGCGAGGCCACCAACGTTCCCGAGGCACTTCGACCGGCGACCCGTTTGGTGGCACTGACACGTGAAGACCGTAAATCTTGGAATCGTCGCGCATGTTGACGCCGGAAAGACCAGCCTGACCGAGCGCCTGCTCTACAACGCGGGCGTCATCCGCAAGCTCGGTAGCGTCGACAGCGGCACGACGCAGACCGACACGATGGACCTCGAGCGCCGGCGTGGCATCACGATCCGCGCCGCGGTCACGTCGTTCACGGTCAGCGACCTGACGCTCAACCTGATCGACACGCCAGGGCACCCGGAGTTCATCTCCGAGGTCGAACGCGCGCTGCGCGTGCTCGACGGCGCGATCCTGGTCGTCTCGGCGGTCGAGGGTGTTCAGGCACAAACCCGGATTCTCATGCGTACGTTGACGAAACTGGGCATTCCGACCCTGCTCTTCGTCAACAAGGTCGACCGGATGGGCGCGCGGTACGACGGCCTGCTGGCCGAGATCGCCCGCCGGCTCACGCCGTACGCCGTCGCGATGAGCACGGTCGGCGAGCTCGGTACCAAGCAGGCCGCCGTCCGCAGCCTTCCGTTCGACGATCCGGTGCACCTGGAACGCGTGGCCGAGGTGCTGGCGGAGCACAACGAGGACTTCCTGGCGGCCTACGTCGACGGCGTACGAGACCCGGCCGCGCTGCGGGCCGAACTGATCGCGCAGGCGGTCAAGGGAAGCGTGCACCCCGTCTACTTCGGCTCCGCCATCACCGGCGTGGGCGTGGCAGAGCTGGTCGAAGGCGTCCGCCAGTACCTTCCCGCCGGCCAGCGGGCCGGCGCGAACGGCGACAGCGACCTGCTCGGCACTGTGTTCAAGATCGACCGGGGGAGTGCGGGCGAGAAGATCGCGTACGTCCGGCTCTACTCCGGTTCGGTCGGCGTGCGCGAGCAGGTCTCGTACTTTCGTGGCAGCCGTACAGGCGACCTGGTCGAGCACAGCGCCAAGGTCACCGGCCTACGGGTGTTCGAGAACGGCCGGGCCGCGCAGCTTCCACGCGCCGAGGCCGGCTCGATCGCAACCCTGCAAGGGCTTGGCGACATCCAGATCGGCGACCAGCTCGGCCGGCCCGGGCTGCTGCCGTCGGTGACCTCGTTCGCTCCGCCGACGATCGAGACCGTCGTCCGGCCGGCCGACCCGGCGGCTCAGGCCGACCTCTACACCGCGCTGCAGCAGCTGGCCGAGCAGGACCCCTTCATCAACATCCGGCTCGACACCGAGCGGCACCAGATCTCGGTCTGCCTGTACGGCGAGGTGCAGCAGGAGGTGCTGAAGTCGCAGCTGGAGGACGAGTTCGGCGTCGACGTCTCGTTCGACGAAGGGCAGACGATCCATGCCGAACGGGTGACCGGTGTCGGCCGGGCGTACGAGCTGATGGGGCCGGGCAACCCGTTTGCCGCCACGGTCGGCCTGCGCGTCGAACCGGGTCCGGTGGGCAGCGGAGTGAGCTACGGCATCGAGGTGCAGCGCGGATCGCTGCTGCGCTCGTTCCACACGGCGATCGAGGACACGGTCCACGAGTGCCTTCGGCAGGGCCTGTACGGCTGGGAGGTTCTCGACTGCAAGGTGACCTTGACGCACTCGGCGTACAACAGCGTCAGTTCGTCGGCCGGTGACTTTCGCAGGCTCACGCCGCTGGTGCTGATGTCGGCGTTGCGGGAGGCCGGCACGCGGGTCTTCGAGCCGATCAACCACTACGAGCTGGAGGTCCCACCGGACACCGTGAGCGTCGTGATGGCCAAGCTGCTCGACGCCGGCGCGTCGACGGACTCGACGGTGATCGGAGCCGATATCGCTGTACTGGAAGGGCTGATCCCGGCCGGCCGGGCGCGTGGCGTCGAGATCCAGGTGCCTGGGCTGACGCATGGCGAGGGCGTCTTCCTCTCGCAGTTCTCGGGCTATCGGAGCCTGGGCGACGTACCCGATCCGCCTCGGCGGCCGCGGCTGGACGACAACCCGCTCGACCGCAAGGCGTACTTGCTCAACCTCGGGCTGCACAGCAGGTAGTAATTGGCTTGCGTTTCCTGGCTTGCGATGGAGAGCATCGGGCCATGGAACCCTCCGATGTCCGGCGTGCGGTCGACGCCGCCCGTGCGGCTGCCTCCGCGCTCGGCCTGCGAGCCGACGATGCGGTCGTCGTCAACAACTCCGACCGCATCGCCATGCGCCTGCTTCCCTGCGACGTGCTCGCGCGGGTGGCACCGGCGGCGTGGGACGAGGGCATGGCGTACGAAGTGGAGGTTGCCCGCCGTCTTACCGAGACCGGCAGCCCGGTGGGTGAGCTCGAGCCTCGGGTCTCGCCGAGCGTCTACGTGCGGGACGGCTTCGCCATCACGCTGTGGACGTACTACGAGACCGTCGTTTCCGACGGTAGCGCAGGCGTGGCGTCCGATCATCTCGGTATGTCTTCGGACCTGACACCTGCGGACTACGCGGACGCACTCGTTCACATCCATGCCGGCCTGCGGCGGGTCGAGGTGGCGGCACCGCACATCTCCGTTCGCATCGCCGACTGGACGGCAAGCGCCGAAGACCGGGAGTCGACTCCGGACCTCGGCGAGGGTGACCGCGAGCTGATCAGCTCCACGCTCAGGCGGGTGGGCGCGGCTATCCACCGTTGGGGTGCGGTCGAGCAGCTGGTGCACGGTGAGCCGCATCCGGGGAACGTGCTCAGCACCGTGAAAGGGCCGCTGTTCATCGACGTCGGGACGTGCCAGCGGGGACCGGTGGAGTACGACCTCTCGTATGCGCCGGACGAGGTCGCGGAGCTGTATCCGGGGGCCGACCTGGAGCTCGTACACCAGTTCCGCATCCTCATGTGGGCGGGCGTCGCGGCGATGCGCTGGAACCGTGACGACCAGTTCCCCGACCGGGAGTACTGGAGGGTCGAGACGCTCCGGCAGCTTCGAACCGCGCTCGATCGTTAGGGCGTGTGTCGGTGGTCGCTGATAGGACGCCGGTATGGGAGAAGAACGGGATGGGCCTGATCGTCCGTTCGTGGTGGTCTCCGTCGGCGCGTCCGTCGACGGGCGGGTGACGCTGCGGCGCTCCAGCCTGCTGATGCACCCGGACGCCGGGCAGGTGTGGGCGGAGATGTCGCCGCCGAGTTCTGGCGCGCTGCACCATGAGCGCGAGGCCCTGCTCGAGCAGCTCTACCATCCGCAGGCCGTGCTCGAGGGCAGCGGCTCACTGGTCACCGACGACGCGGGTCCGCTCGACCTGCCTGCGGTCGACGAGGAGCCGGGCGGTGCGCTCCACACCGACTTCCTGCCGTCGGCGATCGTCTCGAGCCCCGAGCACAAGAAGTGGTTCACGATCGTCGACAGCCGCGGCCGCGTCTTCTGGGACACCAAGGGCGGCGGTGGCTGGGACGTCCTGGTGCTCGTCTCGCGTTCGACACCGGCGCCCTATCTCGCCTACCTCCGCCGCGAACAGATCTGCTACCTCCTCGCCGGCGACGATCGGGTCGACCTGGCCCTGGCGTTGCGGCGCATGCGCGAACGGCTCGGCGTAACCTGCGTCGTGTCGAAGGCCGGCGGCGGTCTCAACGGCAGGCTGCTCCGAGCTGGCCTGATCGACGAGTTCCACCTCATCGTCTCCCCAGCAATCGTCGGCGGCCTCGGCACACCAACCGTCTTCGACGGCCCTGAGCTGAGCGTCGATGAGAAGCCGCAACCGCTACGCCTCCTGTCCGCCCGCGTCGAGACCGACGGGATGCTGTCCCTGAGATACGAGGTGGTCCGCGACTGAACAGATCCTTTGGGAACGTGTGACGCCCAACCACCGCCGACTCGCGCCGCCCGCATCCACACTGCCAATGCCGCCGGTGCAGCGACGCGGCCACGCTGCCGATGCTGCCGCCACGTCGACACTGCGGCCCTGGTGGTGCTGTCGGCGCAGCCGCGCTGGGTTCTGTGGGCGCAGCCGGTGCTGTCCTGCATCCACGCTGCCGGTGCCGCAATGCGGCCGCGCTGGCGGTGCCGCGACGACACTGTGGGAACTGCCGGTGCTGCCGCGCATCCACGCTGGTGCTGCCGATGCAGCCGGTGTCGCGAGGCAGGTGTTGCTGGTGCTGCGATGCAGCCGTGTTGTCGGTGCGCCGATGCAGGCACGCCGTGTCGAGACTTCTGGCGCCGTCGCCGCTATCCCGCATTCACGTTGCGGGTGCCGCGATGCAGCCGCGCTGCGACCCGTCGACAGTGCGGGCGCAAGTGCGTCCCGCATTCACGTCGCCGACGTCTCGCTGCAGCTGTGCTGGCGCTGTCATCGCTGCGCGGCGGCGCGGTCCGCGAGGTCTGACCCCTCGGGTCCGGCGGCCCATCTAGAGGTCGACCTCCACCAGGAAGACCTGGCTGGGGCCGCCGGGTTCTGGGTGGCCGGTGAAGGTGATGAAGCCTCCGCCCGAATGCCAGTGCGGATGCGGATGACGCCGTTGGTCGAGGCGGCGTGGCCAGCCGTGTTCGCACACTGGCGCGAACCGCAGTTCGTCACCTTCGAGCGGTGCGATGCTGATCCGGTCGGTGGTCACCTCGCCGTCCGTCACCACGAATCGGTTGTCCGGCGAGGCGTGGAAGTGCCCGTACAGGTCGCCGCCGCTGTCCGTGCCGGGTGGCGGACTCGGCCGCTCGACGTACTCGCCGCTGACGACGTCGATCACGCCGACCAGCCCGCGGCCGTCCTTGTGTCCGTGGTAGTCGACGTGCGTCGGCGAGATCCAGAACTCGTGCCCGAGCGCGGCGCCGTCGTCCTGCACGCGTAAGGGAGCAGACGTGCCGCGCGCCACGTCGTAGAGGTACATCCGCTGCTCGTTCCACGCGCCCTCGTGGCAGTACAGAATCCAGCGGTGGTCGGGCGAGGCCGTGACGTGGTTCGGCCAGAACGGTGTCTCGATGTCGAGCACGGGCTCGCCGCTCACCAGGTCGAACACGCAGAAGCCGCAGCCGGAGCGGAGCTCGTCCGCCAGGTCCGGAACACCGGCGCCCTGCCGGAGCCGCTCCTGCGCCGCCTCCGGCTGGTAACCCCACGCCACCCAGCCCTGCGGCGAGCAGTGCGGCACCGCCGGCACGATTCCGTCGCGCAGGCGGTGAAGCAGCTCGTCCGCGAGCGTGTCGACATGAACCGCGCGCAGCTCGTTGCCCTCCCAGTACAGGACGCGCGTCCAGTCGGGCTGCGTCCACGCGACGAAGTGCGGCCGGATCCCGCGAACGCCGTCGCGGATGTACGGCGCCCAGTTCTGGTCGGCGCCACGAGCCGCGGTGAGCCGGACCGCCTCGCCGGTAGCGACGTCGAGGCGCCAGACCTGTTCTTCACCGTCGTGGCTCTCGATGTGGATCAGCCGGCGCGCGCCCGGGTCGAGCGGCGGGTTGTAGAAGTACGGCAGATAGTGCGCGGCCGGTCCGGTCGTGACCTGCCACACCCGCAGCCCGTCGTACGTGGTCGGGTGCTCGATCCGTTCGAATCGCATCGCGGGTGAACGCGCCTCCTACGTACGCGCGGACTTGTCGACGGAGCGGGCGAGCACCCACTCGGTGCTCTCCGTCTCCACGAAAGACTCCACCTTGTCGGCAAGGACGGCGTCGGCGTCGGTGCCTGCGTAGTCGCCCTTGCCGTTGCTCCATTGGACGATCTCGCGCTGGATCAGCAGCATGCCGCGCGCGCTGCGGAGCCAGTTCTCGCGCGACTGCAGCAGGGAGTTGAGTCCGGTCAGGATCGCGACCACCGCGCCCAGGACCCCGGCGACGGCCGCGCCGGCGCCGACCGCGCTCACCGCGGGGATCGCCGCGGCGAGCACGATGACGGCGCTGTTGACGGAGTAGAAGGTGACGCGGTTCCGCACGGAGTTCCTGCGGTACCACCGCAGCCGGTCCACCACGTTCACCGGCAGCGCCGTGCCCCGCGGGCTGGCGATCGTCGTCCACGACCACGGCTCGGTCGAGTTCTCCGGCATCCTGCGTCACCTTCCTCGTACGAGAACGACCGCCGCGCCGCCGGGAGCGGGAACCAGGACCCGGCGGCGGGGTCGGCGCGCGCCGATCGCGTCAGGTGAGCTTGCCGTAGTTCTCCGGGCTCCAGGCCAGCATGGCTTCGATCCGGATCATGCCGGACTGCTCGAGCAGTGTCACCGGATTCGTGCCCTCGAACCGGTAAAGACCGGTCGCCGGGTCGCGGAACCGCTTGGACGACTCGTCGGCGTACCACTTCATCGCCGCCCGGTACGCCGGGTCGGGCCGGTAGACCGACAGCTGCAGGAGGTTGGCGAAGAAGATCGCGTGGAACCGCGCGGGCTGGGTGAAATAGCGCTCGTTCTCGGCGTAGAACGCCAGCGCCTTGACCGCGGTGTCGCGCGCCTGGTCGAGGTACTGCCGCTTCTTGGTCGCGCGGTACATCAGCACGCCCGCGCCGATCATCACGCCCTGGTTGTAGGACCACTGGGTCTTCTCGATGTTGCCGGCGAGGTCTACGTGGTCCCAGTAGAGGCCGTTGGGCGCGAGCATGTTGGTCCGCGTCCAGTCGTACATCTTCGTGGCCCAGTCGAGGTAGTACTTCCGCTTGGTCGCGAGGTAGAGGTGCAGTCCGACCTCGGCGCCCGGCGCGTTCGACACCGTGTTGCGGTCCTGGCTCCACGGTGCCTGCGTCCAGAAAACGCCACCAGGGTTGGGATGTGACGCATCGGTGTCCCAGCCGAACACGATGAGGTCGAAGATCTCGGCGGCCCGGCGCAGCGCGGCCTGGTCGCCGCGGGACGACATGTAGTGCCGCTGCAGGAAGCCCAGCGCGATCCACTCGTTGTCGTCGTAGAACTTGTCCCCGCCCTGCCCGGCCGGCGGGCGCAGGTAGGAGTCGTAGCCGGGCGGGTCGGTGTCGCTGTTCCAGTACGCCTCCAGCGCCTGGTAGCGGTTGGCCACGTCGTCGCGGAAGCCGGTGCCGCCCGGAAGGCCGGCCATCGTCTGGGTCGCGATCATCGCCTGCGAGAACGGCCAGACGTACGACCAGGGGTTGCCGCCGGTGTGCGGGTATTCCTCCAGGTAGAACGACGTGCCAGGGTCGTAGAAGTAGCGCTGCAGCGCGGAGTAGCTGGCCCGCGCCCGCTGTGCGTACATCGACGAACCGCTGTCGGCTCGGGCCGCGGGCGCCGTCAGCAACCCGGAGGCCAGGCCGGCGGTGACGCCGAGGCCGCCGGCCAGCGCGGCTCGGCGCGAGACGGTGTGGTGCTCCATTGCAATCCTCCTGATGCTTGGTGCACCAAAAGCTGCTACGGATATATCAACCTGTCAAGCAGCTCACCTGGCCGTTTTCGGATCACCGGCACGCTCACTGAGATGGTATGTTCTGGCTACCAAAAGGTATATGCAGGAGCCTGGGAGTGTGCCGCTTGGCTGATCCATTCCTGTACGAACGGGTCTACAACTACGTCCTGGAGGAGATCCGCGCCGAGCGCCTCCAGTCGGGCGATCGTGTCCCGTCGGAGAAGGACCTCGCCGAGCGCTTCGGGGTCAGCCGGATCACCACGAAACGGGCGCTGCACATGCTGGCCGACGCCGGTGTGCTCGATCGTCATCGCGGCAAGGGCTCGTTCGTCGCCGAGCACGTTCCGCCACTCGACGAGCTCGTCACCGGCTCGCCGGCCGGCGCTGTCGACGCGCCGAAGCCGGCCTCGTCCTGCATCGCGCTGGTGCTGCCCGACGCCTCCGACGCGTTCGGCCTCGAGTTGCTGAACGCGATCGAGGAACGCGCGGCCGAGCACGGCTACCACCTGATCGTCCGGCGTACCCGCGACAGCCAGGAGCTGGAGGAGCAGGCGATCCAAACGCTGGCCGGCGACGGCACGGCCGACGGGCTGATCGTCTTCCCGGTGCACGGCGACTACTACAACGCCAGCCTGGTCCGCATGGTCTTCGACCGTTCGCCGCTCGTCCTGGTCGACCGCTACCTGCGCGGCATCCCCGCGTGCGCGGTCTACACCGACAACCACGCGGCGGCGTACGGCCTCACCTGTCACCTGCTCGACCAGGGGCATCGGCAGGTCGCGTTCGTCTCGCCGCCGGTGGCGAACACCTCGAGCATCGAGGAACGCAACAACGGCTTCGAGGCCGCCCTCCGCGACCGTGGCTATGCCGCCGACGCCGGGCTCCGGTTCACCGAGTTCCAGAGCACGCTGCCCGGCTCGAGCGACGAGCAGGAAGCCGCCGACCGCGCCGCGATCCGCGCCTTCGTCGAGCGCGAGCCGGCCGTCACAGGCTTCGTTGCCTGCGAGTACAACATCGCACTGCTGTTGCGAGAGGTCTTCGAGGATCTCGACCAGGAGGAAGCGGCCGAGGTCCCCGCGTTCGACGCTCACAGCGAGCCCCCCCGGGCGATCGCCTGCTTCGACTCGCCGCACACCCGCTGGGCACGCCCGTTCGTGCACATAAAGCAGGACCAGCGCCAGATGGGCCGCCGCGCCGTCGACCTGCTGCTCGCCCAACTAGCCGGCGAGGACGTGCCGCTCCAAACCGTGGTGCCGTACGCACTGATCGACCCGTTCGCGTCCTAGGTCCGGGGCAAACCATCCGCGGACGCCACTCCGGCCGGCGCGCCCGCTGCTGCCCGGCACAGTCGCGAGGGTCCGCCGGCGGCCGGCTGGCAAGGACCTGCGGGGCGGCTGGCACGGACCTGTGGCGATCGGCGCGTAACTGCTGCGGTCAGCGCGGCCTACGGGGGAGCGCGGTGCTGCCGGTGGCTGGCGCGGGCGCGCTGCGGCGGGCCCGCCGGTGGCTGGCTTGCGCGGAGGTGCGGTGGCTGGCACGGGCCTGTGGCGATCGGCGCGCAACTGCGGTGGCAGGCGTGGGCTTGCGGTGGCTGACTTGTCAGGAGCGGCCGGCGGCTGGCGCGGAGGTGCTGCGGTCGGTGCCCGCTCGCCGTGGCCGGCGTGGGCTTGCGACGGCTGGTCGGCGTGGAGCTGAGGCGGTCGGCAATTCGAGCCGGGAGGCGACCCGCTCGCTACCGCTGGTTACCGGCCGGATCAGGCCAGGGTGGCTCTCTTGACAGCTTGGTATGTCGATAGCACTTTATGGGCGAATGGCATGACAGGTTCATGCCCGGCTGATCACAGGTGGGTGGCAAGGGGTGGGGCGCCGGATGGGAAGGTTTGGGCGACGGGTGTTGCTCGCCGGCGCTTTTGCCGGCGCCACCGCGTTGGAGGCCGCCGCTACGCAGCGGGCTGCCGTCGCTGGGGTGCAGGGGCGGGAGTGGACGCTGCACAACGAGGTTGTGAGCCTGCGGTTGCGTTTCGCCGACGGGTCGCTCGCTGTGACCAGTCTCTACAACCGGCAGGCAGGCCGGGAGTACCAAGCCGAAGACGGCGCGGCGGGGCGGCCGCTGTTCGCGTACGAGTTCGACGGCCGCCACCTGGTCGCGGCCGACGATGGTGGCTGGACGTTGCTGACGCCGACCGTCCGCGAGCTCACCATGCGCACCGCGCGCGGCGTCACGAGGGTTGGCCGCGAGGTGCGGATCCCCTTGCGTCGCAGCGAGCCGCAGCCGGTCACCGTCACGTTCGTCGCCGAGGTGTACGACGGGCGGTCCGGCCTGCGGTTCTACAGCCTGATCCGCAACGACGACAGCGCCCGAGAGACCACCATCACCAGCTCCGTGGTCTTCGCGCTCGCGCTGGAGGACCGACCACACACCCTCCACTACGTCCCCAACATGACCTGGCAGAACACGACCGGTTCGCTCGCGCCAACGCAACATTCCAAGAAGGCGCTCACCGTCTACGACACCGGCGACGGCTGGAGCGTGAGCCCCGAGCTCAACTGGAAGACCATGCGGGGCAATGGAAACTACAGCACGGGCTACATGCTGCCACCGTTCGCGAGCGTCAACGCCTGGCACGGCATCGACCACGTGCGCGTGACGACGAACCCCGAGGCGTTGCAGCTCGTGCTGTTCCCGAACGAGGAGTTCGAGTACGTCTCCACCAACGTCACGGTCTTCGCAGGCGACATGATCGACGGCAAGGTCGCCGACCAGGAGCACTTCCGCCGCCGGTTCCGCTACCACGACGTCAGCACGATCTTCAACACCAACGACTGGGACTACCGCGGCGGTCCCGGGCGGCCGCTGCCCGAGGACTACTACTACACGACGATCCTCCCGAAGGCCGAGCAGGCCGGCTTCGACCTGGTGATGTTCGACGACCTGTGGAACACCACCCGCGACACGATCGAGCCGAACCCCGCGATGGCGGGCAGCATCCGCAGCCTGGACGAGTTCACCGAAACCCTTACCGGCAAGGGGATGCTGTTCGGCCTCTGGTTCAGCCTGACCGGCGCCGGCCATGCCGCCGGGCGCGACCTGGCCGATCCCGCGCAGCTGGCGTACAAGCGCGCCCAGATCGAGACGCTGATCAACTCCTACGGCCTCGATCACCACATGGTCGACCTGACGGAGTACTGGCAGAACGAACAGGTCACGACGTACTCCCATCCGAGCGACAGTGTCTACCGCAAGAACGTGCTCACCCGCCGGATGCTCAACGAGCTGGTCGAGAAGTACCCGAACTACCGGCCGAAGCTGACCAGCGAGCTCGACATCTACCCGACGCAGGGAGACCGCAACAACGGCCTGCTGCACGTCACACACAACGGCTGGAACACCTCGAACGGCGGCGTCACCGGCGAGAGCCTCTCGCTGCGCACGGCGGTCACAGGCTTCGGGCACCTGCCGATGGAGTCCAGTTACATGAACGGTGGCCGGCTGACCGGTCGCATGGAGGACTACTACTCCTACCTGGCGGTCCGCAACGTGAAGTTCGGCCAGGATCCTGGCAACGCCGAGCAGTGGCCGCGGCCGGCGATCGAGCTGATGGCGCGCGGCCCGTACGTCTGGATGTACACCGACCAGAAACGCCGGACAGCGTTGCTGATCGCCACCGGCGCGGGCGGGTCGGCGGAAAGGGTCGTCGCCGGCCTGCGCTGGCTGGCCGACGACGCGACCTACGCCATCTCCGACATCACGCTCGACGACGACGGCGGTCACACCTATGCCTACCGCGGAACCTTCGGCGGTGCCGAGCTCAAGCGCCCCGGCTTCCCGATCGACCTCGCGGTCAACTCCTCGCGAGGGCAGGCGTTCTGGATCCGGCAGGTCGCCGGCTCCGCACTGACCCTGCAGTACGCCGACGAGCACGTGTCGGCCTACCGGGTCGACGCCAGCAGCCGGCGGATCCGGATCTGGCTGACCGGCGAGCCGAACACCACAGCCACCGTCATCGTCGTGGATCCCAAGCAGGACAGGGGTCTGCTCGTACCTGTCGAGCTGAACGGCCGCGGTTCCGGTACGGCCGTCGTCGCCGCCTGGCAGCTCGCCGCGCCCCAGCGCGTCGTGTTCACCACGCTGACGACCGCGCCCGACCGAACCGCGGTCGAGCCCGGTACGTCGTTCCAGCTCGCCGCCACGTTCACCGTCGACGACTTCGGCCCGGTCACCGACGTGGCGCTCACGGCCACGGCACCCGCCGGCTGGAGCAGCAGCGGAGACGGTGCGCACGCCGGCGAGCTCGCCACCGGTGCCGAACTCACCGCCAACTGGACGTTGACGGTGCCGGCCGACGCGGAGTACGGCTACGCCGAGATCCCGGTGACCGTGACCTACCAGGCCGGCGCCCTCAAGCAGATCCTCAAGACAGCCAGGGTCTTCGTCACCCCGGCCGGCGTCGACTACGTGAGCGACCTGCCGTTCGTCTCGGCGACGAACGGCTGGGGCCCCGTCGAGCGTGACCTGGCCAACGGCGGCACCAACGCGGGCGACGGCCCGCCCCTGCGGCTGCGCGGAATGCGGTACGACAAGGGACTCGGCGTGCACGCGCCGTCCGAGGTGGTCATCGACCTCGGCGGCAGGTACGAGCGGTTCACCGCGGAGGTCGGTGTCGACGACTCCCGGGCGGCGAGCGGTCTCGGCACCGTGACCTTCGAGGTGCTCGGCGATGGCGTCTCGCTCGCCCGCACCGGAGTGCTGACCCCACGCGACCCGGCATACCCGATCGACGTCGCGCTGAACGAGGTTCAGACCTTGACCCTGCGCGTCTCCGACGCCGGCGACGGCAACAACAACGACCACGCCAACTGGGCTGACGCGATGCTCCATCTGCCTGAGTGAAAGGGAACACCGCCATGCTTTCCCGCCGCACCTTTCTCGCCATACCCGGTGGCCTGGCCGCGACCACCGGCTTCCTCGCCGTCCAGCCGGCCTCCGCTCTGGCCGACCCCTCGAGCACCACGAGCACCACGACCGCAAGCCTGCAGTGGCCGCGCGATCAGGTGCTGCCGACGTTCCCGGCGCCGCGAAGGCTCGACGTGGCGAACGTCCACGACCTGCACGGCAACGACCAGGCCTTGCTGGCAACGCTGCAGGGCGTGGTCAACCGCCGCGAGCCGCGGCTCTATTTCATCTTCGGCGACGACCCGAGCGACCCGGCCTGGCTGCAGACCCTCGGCCTCCCGACGAAGCGCTACGACGATCCGATGAGCCTGATCGCGAAGTACCGCAAGGAGATCCGCGGCGCGATCGTCTACGACCCGGCGGTCCCCGACAGCATCAACATTGCCACCACGCTGGCCGGCTTGGAGAACGCGGTCATCGCCAGCCCTGACCAAGCCAAGACCTACCACCTGCCGATCGTCCGCGACCTGCGCGGCCAGTTCACCGACGACCGGGTGGCGACGTACCGCTGGCAGGTCGAGCACCTGTTCCCGCGTTGTACGCAACGCATCCTGACCGGCATCCCGCCCACCCGTTCCGCATCCGTACCAGGCGTCGAGTGGCGTGAGGTCGCGCGCGAGACCGACCCGGTTCGCGACAGCTCCAACCGCGACACCTACGAGCTCGACCTCACCGCCGAGCTCGGCGGCGAAGGCGTGTACCTGCGCTTCCAGGACGCGTTCGGCAACGACGGCTGGGGTTCTTCCGTCAAGCACGTGACCGTGCTGGCCGACGGCCAGCAGATCGCGGACTTCGACGCGAACTCCGCTGCGGAGACGCCGTTCCTGTTCGACGCCGACGGTTCGGCGATCGCGCCGGAGGGCCACCGGTTCGTCGACGGCGGCTCGTACTTCATCTACCGCTTCGAGCCGCCCGCCGGTACGACGAACCTGGTCGCGCGCGTCGAGATGTGGAACCAGTACCTCGTCACCACCACCGACCAGGCACCGACCAGGGTCGAGGCTTTCCCGTACTTCCGCGACTACATCGTCGGTACGAAGGCGATGGTGTTCTGGTTGGCACCCGACGGCGGTGAGGGTGAGGTGATGACCGAGATCTTCGGCAAGGTCGCACCGACCACGGCGTACCTCGGCTGGTTCAGCGGCGCGGTCGCCGGCGAGCACGGCGGTGTAGGGCGGGCTTCGGACCAGGGGCTGGAGGTGCTCGCCGCGGACTTCTACATGAACGGCACGGTGTTCTCCGGCGCACCGGGGAGGATCAGCACGAAGCCGCCGAGCCGGAAGCCGCCGGCCCTGCGGAACAAGGTGTATCTCACGTTCACCTTCGGCGAGGGCGACAACATCCAGTACTGCCAGCACCGGATGCGCGCGATCTGGGACAACGACGACCGTGGCGCGGTGCCGGTGAACTGGACGATCAGCCCGCTGCTGCGCGACATCGGCCCGGCGATCTACAGCTACTACCAGCGGACGGCGACGGCCAACGACCTGCTGGTGGCAGGCCCGTCGGGCGCGGGCTACACCTATCCAGGGCTGTGGCCTGCTGGCGAGCTCGGCACGTTCACCGCGATGACCGGGCACTACATGCGCGCGACCGGAATCAACGTCATCGTCACCATCAACGACGACGGCAACCGCGAGACCCCGTTGAGCGATGCGGTCGGAGCGTCGTACCACGAGAACACTCCGGCGCTCGGCATGATCGTGGGATGGGAGCGCGGTAACAACATCTCCAAGCCGGGTGGGCTTCCGGTGGTCGCGGACTTCGCTCGGTTCGCGGACGTGCAGGACTACCACGACGGTCTCTACCAGCACGTCGCCGACTGGGACGGCTCCGCGCCGAAGTTCGTGGCGTGTGGTGTACAGGCGTGGAACTGGAGTCCGACGGAGGTCGCGGCACTGGTTCGTTCGCTCGACGACCGGTTCGTCGTGCTTCGTGGTGACGTGTTCTTCGACCTGCTGGGCAAGACGCTCTGAGCGTTCGAACGTCCTGCGATCCTCTCCCTGGGCGGGTAGCGTGTTGCCGACGCTCAGGGAGGGGAAAACATGAAGCGACTCAGCACTTTTCGTCCCAGACGTGGCATGGCTCTGGTTACGTTCGCCGTGCTGGCATTGGTGATCGGACTTGTGCCCGGCGCCTCGGCCACGGTCACCGGCGCCCGGTCGTCGGCGATCCTGCCCGTACGCCAGTGCGCCGATCTGGTCCGTACGTTCGACATTCCAGGCGCCGCGACCCGCGTCACCTCGGCGACGGTCGTTCCAGCCGGAGCCGAACCCGCCCACTGTGACGTGCGTGGTGTGATCGAGCCGGCTGTCGGATTTCAGCTGCGCCTGCCGACCGAGACCTACCAAGGCCGTTACCTGCAATACGGTTGCGGCGGCTTCTGCGGGATGTTCTTCCCCGCACCGTTCGCCGACTGCGGCATTCCGAACGGCGGCGACGTCGCCGTCGCGGTGACAGACGACGGGCACACCAGCGACAATCCGTTCCCGCCGGTCGATGCCAGCTGGGCCGCTGACAACCAGGCGGCCCGGAACGACTGGCAGTTCCGTGCACCGCATGTGCTGTCGAAAGCGGCGAAGCGCATCATCGCGACCTACTACGGCGCTCAGCCGCGCACTTCGTACTTCTCCGGCTGCTCCAACGGCGGACGGGAGGGGCTCCTGCTGGCGCAGCGTTATCCGCACGACTTCGACGGCATCATCGCCGGCGCACCGGGCGCGTTCATCTACCCCCTCGCCGTGTCGCTGGCCTGGAACGTACGGTCGAACACCGCCGCCGACGGCGATCCGATCCTCACCATCGCGAAGCTACCGGTCCTCCATGCGGCTGTGATGGCTGCGTGCGACGGGCTGGACGGCCTGGTGGACAACCAGCTGGAGGATCCGCGTTCGTGCCGGTTCGACCCGGCGAGCATCCGGTGCCCGGCCGGCACCGACCAGCCGTCGTGCCTGACAGCCGCGCAGACCGTGGCCGTACGCAAGTTGTACGCAGGGCCGGCCGATCCCGCCGGCAGGCGGCTGTATCCGGGTGGGCAGGCCTACGGTTCCGAGCTGGCGTGGGCCGGCTGGGTGATACCCGACCCTGTGCTCGGTGCGTTCGGCGCAGAGCTGGCCGACAACGCCCTGCGATACATCGGATATCCGATCGGGACACCGCATTCTTCGCTGGCGGACTTCGAGTTCACCGCGCGGGAGTTCCATCGGCTGACGCCGGAGGGCGTACGGGCGAACTCGCTGAGCCTCGACCTGCGGGAGTTCCGGCGGGCCGGCGGAAAACTCGTCATCTGGCATGGCTGGGCGGACTCCGCGATTCCGCCGGAGGGAACGCTCGACTACTACCAGCGGCTCGCCGACCGCAACGGCGGCTTGCGTGCGACTCAGCAGTGGGCGCGAACGTTCATGGTGCCGTCGGTCTACCACTGCGGTGACGGTTCCGGGCTGACGGAGTTCGACCCGTTCCCGGAACTGGTGGCCTGGGTCGAACGAGGAACGGCGCCGGCCCGCGTGGTGGCGCGCGGACGTGACGCGTCGGGTGCTGTGGTGCGGACGCGGCCGGTGTTCCCGTACCCCTTGCGGGCGGCCTACGACGGAAGCGGCAGCACCGACGACGCCGCGAACTTCGTTCCAGAGCGTCCGTCCGGCGCGGTGCACGACAGGATCCGATGGGTGGGCGACTATCTCTATGCGCTGCCAGGGCCGGTCGCGCGCTGATTCTCTCGGGGTCATGTCGAGAACCCACCGCCTGCTCCGACGTAGCTGCTGAAGGACGTCGCAGCAGGCGGCGGGTTTCCTTACGACACAGAAGGAGTGTTCGACATGACCAAGGTGATCGCGGATCTCGGCGTCTCGGTGGACGGTTTCATCGCCGGTCCGAACGCCGGAACGACCAACCCGCTGGGCGATGGCGGGCCGCTGATCCATCGCTGGGTCTACAAGACAGAGGCGTTCGTCCAGAACCTGGGACTCAAGGGCAAGGGTGCCACCGGACCGGACAACGACGTGGTCGCCGAGGCGACCGCGCGGTGCGGCGCGTTCGTCATGGGGCGGCGGATGTTCGACGAGGGCGAGGCGAACTGGCCGGAGGACGCGCCGTTTCGCGCGCCTGTGTACGTGGTGACGAGCCGGGCGCGGGAGCCGTGGGTGCGGCCGGGCGGGACGACGTTCTACTTCGTGACCGACGGGTTGGACAGCGCGTTGTCGCAGGCGCGGGCGGCGGCGGGGGAGAAGGACGTTCGTATCTCGGGTGGCGCCGACGTGGTGCGGCAGTGCCTCGCGGCGGGGGTCGTCGACGAGTTTCAGCTGCACGTCGCGCCGTTGCTGTTGGGCGGCGGAACGAAGCTGTTCGACGGCTCGATGCCGGGACGGACCGAGCTGGAGATCGCGCACGTGGTCAACTCGCCGACGGTGACGCACGTGTCGTACCGGGTGGCCAGGTAAGTCGGGTAGGTCAGGTACGTCAGGTGAGCAGAGGCTCGGAAGCAGCCGGGTCGACAGCCGCGCTGATGGTCTGGTCGGCCAGTTGCCGCGCCAGGCGGGCGGGTTCGATGCCGGGCCTCGTCACGCCGGCCGCGAGCGTCCCGTCGATGAGGAGCAGGAGCTGGTCGGCGGCGGATGCCGGCTGTGGGTGGCCGAGCTTGACGAGTTCGTCCTCGAGGAGCTTGTGGACGTGTTCGCGGTATTCGTGCGTAACCGCGTGGGCGGGATGGCCGGGATCGGTCAGGGCGAGATCGACTGAGAGGTAGCGGCAGCCGCGGAAGTCGGGGCCCTGGATGACGGTGCCGAGCAGGTCGAAGATCGCCAGCAGGCGGGTACGGGGATCGTCGCCGGCGGCGTCCATCGTCTGGTGGAAGAGCGCCTCGTCCTCTTCCGTGGTCAGCCGCAGGACCTCGGTGATCAGCCCGTCCTTGCCGCCGAAGTGCTCGTAGAGCGATCGCCGCGCGACGTTCGCCTCCTTGAGGATGGCGTCGACGCCCACACCGACTCCGTGGCGGTATGTCAGGTCCTTGGCGGCGGCGAGCAGCCGTTCACGCGGGCGGCTGGTGGCGCGGGGTTCCATGCGAACAGCGTGCCACGGGGTTGCGGATAGATCAACCGGTCTATATAGTTCCTGAGTAGATCGACCGTTCTATCTAGAAGGAGTATTGACATGACCGAGGCCACCACGCCAGAGCGCACGACGACCGAGATCATCGAGCGGTTCAACCGCGCGTTCGTCGACCACGACCCCTCCGCGCTCGACGACCTGATCGCCGAGGACTGCGTGATGGAGGCGATCCAGCCCGCGCCCGACGGCGCCCGAACCGAGGGCCGCGAGGAGTGCCTGACGTTCTGGCGGGCGCTGGCCGAGGACCGCGGCACGCAGTTCGAGGACGAGGAGATCGTCGTTCTGGGCGACCGCGCGACGATCCGCTGGCGCTACCGCTACGGCGACGGTCCCGCGGACTACGTGCGCGGCGTGAACCTGATGCGTGTACGAGACGGGCAGATCGTCGAAGCGTTCGGGTACAGCAAGACCGGCGGAGAGGTTCCGCTCGCTGCCGAGGAGGTCGCGGAATGAGCACGTTCGCCGTTCAGCCGATCCTGACCACGCAAGACGTCGAAGGGTTGACCTCTTTCTACGCCGAGCTGTTCGGCGCCGAGGAGGAGCTGCGGGTGCCGGGGGCGAAGGGACCGTTCTTCGTAACGCTGCGGTTCGGCGGGGCGAGCCTGACCGTGGTCGCCGGCAGGAAGGGCGCCGAACCGGGCCGGGGTTTGCTGGCCGTGTTCGTCGAGAACGTCGACGAGCTGCTGTCGCGGGTGAAGGCAGCGGGCGGGAAGGTGCACGGCAAGGCCAAGGACATGCCGTGGGGACATCGGGTCGCGCACATCTCCGACCCGGACGGAAACACGATCAACCTCACCCAGCACCTGTGAGGCCTGACCGGGGAGGTGCCTTGGTGGCCAGATTGGCTCTGGCCACCAAGACCCCGTCGGCTGAAAGGGCTGTCCTACCCGCGGTTGGCTGGCAGGATTCGCGGTGTGAGCGTTGCGCTGCCCGAGCGGGCGTCCGGCGAACCGGAACAGACCTCGGCCGTTGCCCTTGCGCCGTTCGCGATCGTGCCGGTCGGCGTTGTCGTCGTCGGCTTCGCGGGATTGCTGACGGCGTTGTCGAACCGGTACGGCTTTCACCGGGACGAGCTGTACTTCATCGCTGCCGGTTCGCGGCCGGACTGGGGCTACGTCGACCAGCCTCCACTGACGCCGCTGCTGGCGCGGCTGAGCACGTTGGTGTTCGGTGACAGCCCGGTGGGACTGCGGGTCGTGGCGACGTTGTGCTTCGCGCTGATGATCGTGCTGGTGGCGCTGATCGCGCGCGAGCTCGGCGGTGGGCGGCTGGCGCAGACACTCGCCGCGGTCTGCCTGGTGGCGGCGGGATTCGTCGTGACCATCGGCCACCTGGTGGCGACCGCTTCGTTCGACATGCTGCTGTGGCTGCTGATCTCGTGGCTGGCCTTGCGGCTGCTTCGTACGCGGGATCCGCGCTGGTGGCTCGCCATCGGAGCCGCGGTTGGCGTCGGCGTGCTGAACAAGTACCTCGTGGGGCTCCTGGTCGTGGTGCTCGTGGTTTCCTTGCTGACGCTGGGGCCGCGCGGGGTCTTGCGAACGTGGTGGCTGGCGGCGGGCGTGGCTGTATGCGCGGTGATCGTCGCGCCGAACCTCGTGTGGCAGGCGGCCAACGACTGGCCGCAGTTCACCGTCGCCGGGGGCATCAGCGCGGACGATGGTCTGGAGAACCGGATCGGGTTCGTGCCGCAGCAGATCGTGTTCCTCTCGCCGCTCCTCGTTCCGGTGTGGATTGCCGGGCTCGTTCATCTGTGGCGCGCGCCGTCGGCTCGGTTCGCGCGGGTGTTCGGGCTGGCGTATCCCTTGCTGTGCGTGGTTGTGCTGGTGGTCGGCGGCAAGCCCTACTACGCGTTGCCGTTGCTCATCCTGGCGCTGGCGGCGGGTTGCGTACCGCTGGCGAGGTGGTTCCGGCGCGGGCGTCGGACCTTGCGGATCGCTGTGGGGGCGGTGGTTTTCGTACTCTCGTTCGCTATGTCCGCGGTGATCGCGTTGCCGGTGCTGCCGCTGAGGTCGTTGAACTCGATCACTGACGTGAATCCGGAACAGGGCGAACAGGTGGGCTGGCCGGAGCTGGTAACGGCGGTCGCCGCGGGGTGGTCACGCATCCCAGCCGACGAACGCTCGCGCGCGGTCATCTTCACCCAGAACTACGGCCAAGCAGCCGCGATCGAACACTTCGGCCCGGCCCACGACCTGCCGACGCCGTATTCCGGCCACATGAGCTACGCCGACTGGGGCCCGCCACCAGCGTCCGCGGACGGCCCGGTCCTGCTGGTGCGGCAACGGGAAAGCGGCCCGGTCGGCCCGTTTTTCACCGGCTGCCAAACCGTCGCCCGGGTCGACAACGGTGTGGGTGTGGAGAATCAGGAGCAGGGCGCGGAGATCTCGCTCTGCAGTGGAACCACCTCGCCATGGGCGACGCTCTGGCCGCAGTTGCGGCACTTCTACTGATCCTGGGCCTTATGCGCTCCTCGACTCCGTGGACTTCCACGAAGGAGCGGCCAGCTTCTGGCGGTCCGGACGTAGCTGCGGCGTCCGGCCGGTCGAGTCGGCGGGCATATCCCTCCGCCGTTCGACCACACGGGCCGGCGCGTCACCGACCTCGCCCGGCGCCGTCCCGACGACGCGAGGAGCGTTGTCGGAGCAATGCCGGCGTTTCGGGGCGCTGACGGTGTCACGTTGCGCGTGATCTAGCACTTCCCCGCGCCGGCTAGATCGATGGCCTCGGTGGTGTTGGCGACGTGGAGGCCGGGTTGCGGACCGCCGGACAGGGCGTGGACGACGGTGCCGACGGCGACCACGCCGAGGCCGTGGCGCGGGGTCGGCAGGTCGGGTAGGGCGTGCCAGGAACCCGTTCGTACGTTGAAGACTTCGGCCTCGGCGAACGTGCCGGCCTTGGCTTCGCCGCCCACTGCCACGAGGAGGCCGTTGCAGGTGGCCGTCGCCGCCAGGCCGCCGCGTGGGGTGGGGAGGTCGGGAAGCTTGGTCCACTCGCCGGTGCGCGGATCGTAGGCCTCGAAGGCGCCCAGCGTCCCGGGGAAGGCCACCCGCCCGCCGACTGTGTAGACGCGGCCGTCGACCGCGGCGCCACCGAGGTGCTCGCGCGGTGTCGGCGGTCCAGGCGCGGTCGACCAGGCGTCGGCCTTCGGATCGTAGACCAGCATGCGCTGTGCGAGCTTACGATTCGGCCCGATGCCGCCGGCGACGTAGAGCTTGCCGCCGGCCGCGACGGCAGTGCCCGCCGCCCGTCCTTCCGGCAGCGCGGCGACGCGTCGCCAGCCGGTGCCGGAGGACTCGAGCCGGAACACGGCGTCGCTGACATTGCCGTCGCCGCGAAAGCCGCCGACGACGTGCACTGCACCGCCGACGCGTGCCGCCATCGCGTGGTTGACGGCGACCGGCAGCGCCGGGCCATCCGTCCAGCGCCCGGTCGCCGTGTAGAAGACCTCGACGGTGGCGACCGTACCGCCGTCGCGGACGTACCCTCCGGCGACGTAGATCCGCGTCCCATCCGCCGCCGTGGCGACCTCCGTACGTTCGGTATGCGACGGCGCCAGCGTCCGCCAGGCGGCGGCCGGCCCACCAGTCGTAGGCGACAGCGGCGGCGCCGCCGGCTCCCGGAGCTCGGTGCCGTCGCCCGTGCACCCGCCGCCCAGAACGGCAGCCGCCACGAGCACACCCGCGAGCCATCCCCATCCCGATCCCGGTCCACGGCGGCGGCGTTGCGAAGCGCTCACGTGCACAACGCTAACCCCTGTCGGCGCCGGCCCATATGGTCATCGCCATGACCGACCAAGGGCAGCAGGCGACGGCCTGGCAGGACTCCTCGCTTCCGCGCGACATCGTTCGTTTGCTCTACGCACCGAAGACGCTGACCCAGCTGTCGGAGGAGCTGCAGGTCACCGACGCTCGAGTGCTGTGGTACCTCACCAAGCTCGCCGGGACCGGCCGCGTCCAGGAGCTCGACGGCCGCTGGGCGCGCACTCCGAGCGCCGCCGACTACCTCGCGACCCGCCCGCCCGCGAGCGCCGACCACACCACCCTCCCCGGCCGTACCGTCTACGACTACCAGCAGGCCTACGCCGACGCCGCCGCCGGCATGTTCGGCCCGACGTTCGTCCAGGCCTCCGGCGAACACGGCGGCCGCGTCCCGTACGAGCGCGTGGTCGAGTTCAACGAGCGCCTGCTCAGCCTGATCGCCGAATACTTCGCGCCCGATCGCATCGACCGCGCAGCCTCCCCGAAGTACGGCTTCCACTGGCTCCTCACCCCAACCGACCTCCACCCTCTCGACGACTGAGCCCCCACCGCGTAACCGTCCTCCTCCAACTGCGTCCCATACGGGCGAGAGTGCGCTATCGGCGTGCTGGGGGAGGGGTACATGGAGAACGCGGAATTCGAGAGCACCTCGCCACTTGTCCGGGGTCATGTCGTCCTGGCGATCGGCGAGGACGACCACGACGAAGGCCTGGCCATCTGGCATGTCGACGACAAGGGTGAGTCGGTCGGGGCTTGGAGCTACTCGCTCGAACGGACCTACAAAGACCGAGACGAAGCACGCCAGGTGCTGGGCCTCATCGGACGGCGAGCGCTGATCTCGGAGAGCGTTCCGGCCGTACGACGCGTCGTCGAACGACTCTGGGACGCGGCTGAGGTTAGCCCATCGTCGCACTTCGGTCCTGTCGTCGTGCGGCTTTCCGAGGCGGTGGAGGAGATGCTGGCCTGGCGGCAGCGCTGTGAGGCCGCCGTCGAAGCCGAAGCGGAGAGCCGCGGCCGCCGACTCGAACCGCTGGCTTGGACCTACCGGCTACCCGAGCCGGTGCCGGCAACGATTGGCAGGCTGGCGGAGTTCTTCCGTATCGACCGCACGGCCCGGACTCTGGCGACCTCGGAGGCTTTGCTGGCCGCCCGGGTCATGGGAAGGATCGCGATGGTCTGGCGAGACATCGAGCAGACCCGCGCCGCTCGGCCGTACCTCGTCGAGCGTCTGGGGTCGCCACGGCGACTGCCGAGCAAGTGGGCGTCGATGCTGCTCGAAGCGGACAACGGGGAGTGGCCGCTATGAGCGCTCAGCCTTCCGAGGGCTACGCCGTCGTCGACGTGGAAACGACGGGGTTACGGCCGAGTTGGCACGACCGTATCGCCGAGGTCGGCGTGGTGTTGCTTTCACGAGAAGGTGAGATCACTGGTGAGTGGTCGACCTTGGTAAACCCACGCCGAGACCTGGGACCTCAAGCTATTCACGCCATCCGGGCCGCTGACGTACGGCACGCACCGACATTTGGTCAAGTCGCGGGCTGGCTTGCGGGATTGCTCGCCAACCGCGTGATCGTCGCGCACAACTTGCGGTTCGATCTGGGCTTCCTGCGAGCGGAGTTCGCTGCTCACGGTCTGGTGCTTCCGTTGGAACTCGGTTCCGGCCTTTGCACCATGGAGCTCGCGGCGACCTATCTGCCGGGCGCGCCACGCTCGCTGGTCGGGTGTTGTGAGACCGCGGGCGTGGCTATGGACGGCCACCATGACGCGTTGTCCGACGCCCGGTCGGCAGCGAAGCTGCTCAGCCAGTTCGTACGTAAGGCCGGCAGGCCGGAGCCGTGGGTCCGGCTGCTGCACGCTGCCGCCAATAGTGTGTGGCCGCCCCAGGCCTCCAGCCCGGTCGAGTGTGTGAGACGTGGTGTGTCCGCGATCCGCGACCGGCACTTTCTCGCTCGGATCGTCGATCGGCTTCCCAGGGTGCCGCAGCCTCCGCAGGCGGATACGTATCTCGCGCTGCTTGACCGCGCCCTCCTCGACCGTCACATCTCCGCGACCGAGGCCGACACGCTGGTCGAGGTCGCCACGACCGTAGGGCTGGATCGAACGATTCTCGACGGTCTGCACCGCAACTACATCGCCGAGCTTGCCACCGCCGCATGGATGGATGGTGTCGTCACCGCGGAAGAGGAGCGCGATCTGACTCTGGTGTCGGAGTTGCTCGGTTTGTCGCGCGACGACTCCGAAGCAGCGCTGAACGCGGCGGAAGCCGCCCAGGCTCGCTCGGTCTCCCGCGAGGACCCGAGCTGGGGACGGTTCGCCCTCCGGCGCAACGACCTGGTGGTGTTCACGGGACAGATGGACGTTCCGCGCGACATCTGGGAGCAGCGAGCCTATGACGCCGGTTTGCGTACGCACAGGAGCGTCACCCGGCAGGTGCGGCTGGTGGTGTCCGCTGACCCGGACAGCCTGTCCGGTAAGGCGCGGCAGGCCCGTGGCTACGGCATTCCGATAGTGAGCTGCGAGGCTTTCGAACGAATGCTCGACGAGATCGAATGAGCAAACGTACTCGCCGCTGAACCGCCATAAAACGGGCGTGGTCCGGCTGTGGCGAGTGGGTACGACTTATCGTGTGGGCATGGCGAAGTCGCAGATACTCGAGGTGGCCGGGCGTGAGGTGACGATCACCAATCCTGACAGGGTGGTGTTCCCGCAGGCCGGGGTCAGCAAGCTCGACCTGGTGCACTACTACCTCGCCGTCGCCGAGGGGGCGCTGCGCGGCGTCGTCGGGCGGCCGATGGTGTTGAAGCGGTTCGTCAAGGGCATCGATCAGGAGGCGATCTGGCAGAAGCGCGCGCCCGAGAAACGCCCCGACTGGATCGAGGTCGCCGAGTTGCACTACGCCTCCGGGCGGTCGGCCGCCGAGACTGTCGTACGTGACGAGGCGACGCTCGCCTGGGTGGTCAATCTTGGTTGTGTCGACCTCAATCCGCATCCCGTACGCGCGGAAGACCTCGACCATCCCGACGAGTTGCGCATCGACCTCGACCCGGTGCCGGGCGTCGACTGGAAACAGATTCTTGACGTCGCCCAGGTGGCCAAGGGCGTCCTGGAGGATCACGGGCTGACCGCCTGGCCCAAGACCTCGGGATCGCGCGGGTTCCACATCTACGCGCGGATCGATCCGCAGTGGTCCTACCGCGACGTCAGGCTGGCCGCCGAGACCGTCGCCCGCGAGGTCGAGAACCGCGCGCCCGACATCGCCACCAGCAAGTGGTGGAAGGAAGAACGCCAGGGCGTCTTCGTCGACTTCAACCAGAACGCCAAGGATCGTACGGTCGTGTCCGCCTACTCCGTCCGCCCCACCCAGGACGCGCGCGTGTCCACGCCGCTCGGCTGGGACGAGGTGGCAGGCTGCCGCCCCGAGACGTTCACCATCCACGCCGTACGACAGCGGTTCGAGAGCCAGGGCGATCCCTGGCAGGGCATCGAGACCAGCGGCGGATCGCTGGAACCCCTGCTGGACTTGGCCAAACGTCTCGGTCCGGCCGAGAAGCCGCCGAAGGGCCAGGGCCGCCGCCAGTCCACGATGCCGCTCATCGAGATCGCGAGGTCCAAGACCAAGCCCGAGTCGCTGGAGGCGCTCGAGACCTGGAAGGCCAAGTACGCGAGCATCGTGCACCACCTCGAGCCCGCCGACATCCTGGTCGACGGCATGCGTGGCTCGAGCTCGATCTGGTACCGCATCCGGATCAACCTGCAGCACGTACCAGAAGCCGAGCGCCCGCCCCAGGAGGAGCTCCTGATCGACTACGATCCGTGGGCCAACGCCCCCTGGAACCAACCGAACCGCGACGACAACGAGCACCGCGACGATGGATGAGCCCGGACAGACCTACAGCGTCCGGCCGATCGGCTGGGTCGAGTCGCCGCTCAGAGATCGAGCGGACGCGCCCAAGCAGGGCGACGAGGGCACGCCGGAAGCCTGGCTGGTGTTCGATCCCGCCGTCCGCGACGCCCTGCGCGACCTGCGTCCGGGCGAGGAAGTAATCTTGCTGACCTGGCTGGACCGCGCGGCCCGCGACGTCCTGCTGGTCCACCCGCGCGACGACCAGAACCGGCCGGAGACAGGGGTGTTCAGCACACGTTCACCCGACCGGCCGAACCCGATCGGCTTGCACCGTGTCGAGATCGTGGCGGTCGACGACCTGCGCATACGCGTCCGTAACCTCGAAGCACTCGACCGCACGCCGATCGTCGACGTCAAGCCCGTCCTCGGTCCACTATCCGAACGTTAGCCCGGGGTCGATTGGACAGCTTCCGATCGGGTGACGGATCCTTTACTCATGGTCTTCCGTGTGGAGCTGCTGCCTGCGACGTTGGGGAGCCTGGCCGGAGGCGTGCCGCCAGGGCCGCCCGGCCAGCCGCCCGCGCCGACCGGCGCCATCTTCGTACTCGGCTCGCGTGGCGGCATCAGCGCGCCGCCGCGCAGAGACTTCGAGGTCCTGTTCGGGCGTAACGAACCAGACGTCCACGTCTGCGTCGGCGCCAAGGACCCGCACGTCAGCCGCTGCCACGGCCGCCTGGTGTGTGACGGGCAGGAGTGGTGGATCCGCAACGACGGCAAGTTGCCGATCCAGCTGCCCGGCCAGAACCTCCTGCTGACCGGAGGCGAGTCGCCGCTCGCGGTCGGCTACAGCCCGCTGTTCATCCGCAGCGAGCAGCGTCGCGAACACCTGCTGGAGGTACGCATCGTCGGCACGGGCGGCGACAACGCCGGCGCCGAGCCCGACCAGGAGACCGTCTCGCGCCGGATCTGGCCGTTGAACGAGGTCGAGCGGATGGTGCTGACCGCTCTCGCGCAGCGCTACCTGCGGCAGGAGCGCTATCCGCAGCCGCAGTCCTGGAACGCCGTCGCATCCGAGCTCAACGAGCTCCCCGGCCAGCGCGGCTGGAACCCCCACAAGGCCGCGAACGTCGTCGGCGCCGTGCGCGCCCGCCTCTCCAGGGCCGGCGTCAAGGGGCTCACGCTGGAGGAGGTCGGCGAGCCGGCCGGCAACGCGCTCAACCACAACCTGATCTACGAGCTGCTGGAGACGACGAGCATCGTGGCGCCGGACCTCCGCCTGCTCGGCGATCCCGAGGACTGAGCCGCACCGGTGGTAGGTTGGCCACATGTCCAGTGACACTTCGGGCCGGCTGACGGCCCAACCCGGTCAGCCGGGCACGCGTTGACGCGGTAGTTCCCGACGTGTCCACGCGTGCCGTGCCCACTCACCGCACGGCGCACCTGCCGGTGCCGACGGCCGCATAGGCCACCACCGCAGCCTGCCTGACGCGCTCTGGCTTCCGCGTCGCAATCAGCCTGCCAGCCTCGCGACAACGGAGAAAGCCATGCGCATCGACGTCCCCTCGACCCTGCTCGAAACCCACACGACGTACTTCGGCGGCGAAGGCACCGCCTGGATCCGCGCGCTGCCCCACCTGGCGGCGGAACTGCTGGATCGCTGGCAACTACGGCTTGACGGTGAGCCGACCTGTGGCTGCGTGGCGGTCATCGTCCCCGTCACGTGCGCCGACGGTACGCCGGCGGTGCTCAAGCTGCAGCCGGTCGACGACGAGACGCTCGGCGAGCCGCTGGCGTTGCGGACCTGGAACGGCGACGGCGCCGTCCGCCTGCTGCGGCACGACAAACCCTCGGGCGCCATGCTGCTCGAACGCCTGCACCCGCGTACCCTCGCCACCGTCGAGGACGACCTGCGGGCCCTGGAGGTCATCGCCCAGCTGCTGGCCAAGCTGTCGGCCGTACGCGCTCCGCACGAGCTGCGGCGGCTCGACGGCGTGGCCGCCGAGATGCTCGAACGAGCGCCCCGCCTCCTGCCGAAGGTCGCCGACCCGGCAGAACGCCGGATGCTCACGACGTGCGCCCGCGCCACGCAAGAGCTGGTTGCCGAGGCCGGGGATCGCCTCCTGCACTGGGATCTGCACTTCCTCAACGTCCTGGCCTCGCCGGACGAACGGGGGCCGTGGCTCGCGATCGACCCCAAGCCGCTGGCCGGCGACCCGGGCTTCGAACTGCTTGCCGCACTGCACAACCGCTGGGACGATGTCACTGCGACCGGCAACGTCCCGCGTGCCGTCCATCGCCGCTTCGACCTGATGACCGGCACGCTCGGGCTGGACCGGCAGCGCGCGACCGGCTGGACCCTCGCCCGCATCCTGCAGAACGCCCTCTGGGACATCGAGAACGAGGCCACCAGCTGGCACAGCGAACCGGACAAGGCGATCGCGCGGGCACTCCTCGATCGCTAACAGCCGTGCCTGTGCCGGCGCCATCCGTACGCCAGCGTTCCCTGCTTGGCTTGGGAATCCCAAGCCAGGCAGGAGGCCGACATCACCGAGCCAGAAGCAGAGCGCGCCAGTTTCCGCGAGGTGCTTGCCGTCAAGGAGTTCCGCGCGCTCTGGATCGCCCACGCGCAGTCCCGGGCCGGCGACCAGCTGGCCCGGGTCGCCGTCGCGATCCTGGTGTTCGACCGGACCTCCTCGACGCTGTTGACCGCGCTGACCTACGCCCTCACGTTCCTGCCGCCGCTCCTCAGCGCGCCGTTGCTGTCGGGCCTTGCCGACCGCTGGCCACGCCGGACGATCCTGGTCGCGGTCGACTCGACCCGGGCTCTGCTGGTCGCGCTGATGGCCGTTCCGCAGGTGCCGCTTGCCGTCCTCGGCGGGTTGCTGATCTGCTCGGTTTCGCTGCAGCCGCTGTACAGCGCGGCCAGGAACGCCGCCCTGCCCAACGTGCTGAGCGGCGACAAGTACGTCGTCGGCATGGGCATCGTCACCACGACCGACAGCATCGTGCAGGTGGCGGGGTTCGCCTTGGGTGGCGTGCTCGTCGGCCTGGCCGGCCCGCACGTCGCGCTCGGCGTGAACGCGGTGACGTTCCTTCTGTCCGTCACAATCGTCCGGCTGGGCGTCGGCGAGCATCGTCCGGCCGTCGCTCCGGACGACGAAGCCGGCGGCTGGTCGGTGACCCGTGGAGCCCAGCTCATCTTCCGCGACCCGAAGCTGCGCAGCCTGGTCGGGCTGATCTGGCTGTACGGCTTCTACATCGCGCCCGAAGGAATCGCCGCGCCCTACGCACAACAACTCCACGCCGGATCGTACGCCGTCGGCCTGCTGATGGCCGCCGACCCGATCGGGGCGGGCATCGGTGCGTACGTGCTGACCCGCTGGGTGCGGCCGGACCTCCGGCCCAGGCTGATCGGAGGGCTGGCGGCGCTGGCCGGTGTGCCGTTGGTCCTGAGCGCGCTGATCCCCGCCCTGCCCGTGGCAGTTGGGATGTGGGCACTCAGCGGAGTGTTGTCGTCGCACGTCATGCTCGCCATCGCGGAGTTCACGCGAGCGGTTCCAGATCACCAACGTGGCCAGGCGATCGGGCTCGCGTCAGCCGGGCTTGCCACCGCGCAAGGGCTTGGTGTGCTCCTGGCCGGATCGCTGGCGGAGTGGTTGTCGCCCTCGCTCACGGTCGCGCTGTGCGGGGCCGCCGGAACCGCCTGCGCCGTCTGGTGCGGCCTGGCCTGGCGGCGCGCCTCCGCCGGGCCAGGCACGCTGTCGCAGTGAAAGTGCGTTTACAGCTCTCTGTCGCGCATGAGAATCATCTCCTGTCCGGATCTATCGACCCGGCAACGCTAGGAGCTGTCGCTGGCGCAGCAATGGCGAAGGCATGGCGGCAGGCTCACAACTGTGCTTGGAGGTAACGCATCTTCTCCAGCCAGTGGTCGGTGTCGGCGGCCCGGCCGGCATACATCCGCGCCGCGTCCGGGTGCGGCAGGATCAGGAACGGGCGGCCGTCGTCGGAGGCGAGCGCCGCCGCCGTCACGTCGGCGACCTCCTGCGGTTCGATGGCGTCCGGTTCGAGGATCAGCTTGCCGATCTCGCCAGTCCTGCGCAGCATGTCGGTGCGTACGCCCAGCGGGCACAGTGCCTGCACGGTGATGCCGCGGCCGCCGTAGGTCGCCGACAGCCATTCGGCGAACGCCAGCGCGCCGTGCTTGGTGACGGAGTAGGCCGCCGCGCCCAGCATGGTCAGCATGCCCGCACCCGAGACGGTAGGGACGAAGTGGCCGCGTCCGCGTTCGAGCCAGGCGGGCAGGAGGAGGCGCGCGGCCCGGACGTGTGCCATCACGTTGACGTTCCAGGTGCGTTCCCAGTCCTCGTCCGGCGACTGCTCGGAGTTGCCGTCGCCGATGCCGGCGTTCGCGCAGTAGATGTCGATGTCGCCGAGCGCCGAGCGCGCAGTCGCGACCAGGGCGGCGACGCCATCCTCCGAAGCCGCGTCGCCAGGGGCCGCGAAGCCACCGATCTCCTCGGCCACCGCCCGGCACGTGGCCTCGTTCAGGTCGTTGACCACGACCGAGGCGCCCTCAGCGGCCAGCTTGCGCGCGAGCGCCGCACCGATACCCGCGCCCGCGCCGGTGACCACCACGCCGGCCCCACCCAAAGCAGTCATTCGATTCCTCCCGCCAATGTCATGCCACCGTCGATGACCAGCGTCTGTCCGGTCATCCAGGCCGCCTGTTCCGAAAGGAGGAACGCGACCGCGCCCGCGATGTCGCGTGGTACGCCGAGCCGGCGCAGCGGATACAACGCCGACAGCTGTTCCTCCCTGCCTTCGTACAGCACGGTCGCGAACTTCGTCTTGACCACCGCCGGAGCGACCGCGTTGACCCGGACCGATGGTGCGAGCTCGGCCGCCAGCTGCTGGGTGAGCTGCATGAGCGCGGCCTTCGTCGTTCCGTAGAAGCCGATTCCCTGCGCCGGCCGGATGCCTGCAACCGACGACACGTTGACGATCGCGCCGCCGCGCTCTCCCATCCAGGCCTTCCATGTCTGCTGCACCCAGCTGAGCGTCGCGAGCACGTTGACCTCGAGGAGCTTCGCCGCTGCCGCGAGGTCCAGCTCGACCAGCGGCCCGTAGACGGGGTTGATGCCCGCGTTGTTGACCAGGAAGTCGATCCGGCCGAACGCCTCCAGCGTCGCGGCGATCGCGGCAGCTTGGTGCGTGGCGTCGTGCGCCTTGCCGGCGACGCCGATCGCGTGGGCGGGGCCACCGAGCTGCTCGACCGCTTCCTTCAGCGCGTCCTCGCCGCGCGCGGTGATGCACACCCGGTCACCGCGTTCGACCAGTGCCTGTGCGATGGCGAGGCCGATGCCGCGGCTGGCACCCGTGATGACGGCCACGCGGCCTTGCTGCGTTGACATGTCGGCTCCTGTCGGTCGGATCAGGTGGCGGGAAGGTCGACGAGCGGGGCCAGCGCCGCCCGGTGCTGGTCGGGCCGGCCGAACGCCAGCGCGTCGGCCTTGGCCCGTTTGAGATAGAGGTGGACGGGATGCTCCCAGGTGAAGCCGATCCCACCGTGCAGTTGCATGCTGTCCTCGGCGGCCCGGACGGCCAGCTCCGAGCAGTACGACTGGGCGATCGCGGTCGCCACCGCGCTGTCGGTGTCGTTCGCGGCCAGGCACGCGGCTGCGTAACGGGCGACGGCCCGGCCCTGGGTGACGCCGACCCACAGGTCGGCCAGCCGGTGCTTCGGGGCCTGGAACGAGCCGACCGCGCGGCCGAACTGGTAACGCTGCTTGACGTAGGCGACCGTGCTCGCCAGGCAATACTCGGCGATCCCCAGCTGCTCGGAAGCCAGCACAGCCGCACCCGCGGTGACGGCGGCCCTGACCGCTTGTGCGGCGGCATCGCCGCTTGCGAGCAGAAGGGCCGGCACGCCGTCCAGCGTGAGATCGGCGAGCTGCCGGGTCAGGTCGAACGTGACCACGGGCGTACGGGAGACGCCGGCCGCCGTGGTGGCGACCGCGTACAACGCCTGTCCGGTAGGGGTAGTCGCGGGCACGAGCAGGATGTCGGCGAACAGCGCGTCGGACACCGTGGTGACCGAGCCGTGCAACCGGTGTACCGTGTCCGCCCGCACCTCCGTACGCAGGGCGGCCGACGGCGGAGTGGTCAGGGGAACGGCCAGCGCGCCGACGTCCCCTTGGGTGGCAAAGCATTCGAGCAGGTCGTTGGCGTCGACGGACTCGTCGGCGCAGGAGAGTAGCGCGGCCGTCGCCAGCACGGCGCTGCCGAGGAACGGCGTGGGCGCGAGCGACCTGCCGAGCTCCTCGGCGGCCACAGCCAGCTCTCGCCACGACGCGCCGGCACCGCCGATCCGCTCGGGAACCGCAAGCCCGGCAACGCCGATCTCCGTCGCCAGCGCCTTCCAGAGCTCCGGATCGTACGGTTGGCCGGACTCGATCCGCTCGAGCACAGTGTTGTGCGGGCTGCGTTCGGCGAGCAACGTGCGTACGCCGGACCTCAGGTAGTCCTCGTCGTCGCTGTAGAGCAGGTGATCTGTGGGCGTGGAGGGGGAGGAGCCGGTCATCGCGGCAGCTCCTTCCAGGGCTGGTCCTTGTCGACCCGGATGTCGGGCGGCAGCCCGAGGACCCTTTCGGCGATGACGTTTCGCAGGATCTCCGACGTGCCGCCCTCGATCGAGTTCGCGCGGGCGCGGAGGTAGCGATAGCTCGCGACCCGGCCGGTGAAGTCGACGCTCGACGGACGACGCATCGACCAGTCGTCGTAACGCAGGCCCTCCTCGCCGAGCAGGTCGAGTTCGAAGCTGGAGATCTCCTGGTTCAGCCGGGCGAACTCCAGCTTGGTGGCCGAGCCCTCGGGACCGGGCTGGTTGGCGGCGAGCTGCCGGCGCAGCCGCTCGCCGGTGAGCCGGGCGGCCTCGGCCGCCACCCACAGCTGCAGGAGCCGGTCGTGCAACGCCGGCGTCCGCAGCTCGCGGCGCTGCCGCCACGTGTTGGCGAGTACGCCGATCATGCCGCCTTCGCGCGGCAGTGCGCCGCCGCCGATCGCGACCCGTTCGTTCATCAACGTGGTCTGCGCGATCCGCCAGCCGTCGCCGACCTCGCCGAGCCGATGGGAGTCAGGGATCCGTACGTCGGTGAGGAAGACCTCGTTGAACTCGGCTTCGCCGGTCGCCTGCCGCAGCGGCCGGACCTCGACTCCGGGTGCCGTCATGTCGAGGACGAAGTACGACAGCCCGCGATGCTTGGGCACATCGGGATCGGTACGGGCCGGCAGCAACGCCCAGCTGGCCTCGTGCGCGATCGACGTCCACACCTTCTGCCCGTTGACGATCCAGTCACCGTCGTCGCCGTCGCGCACTGCCCTGGTCGCCAGGGCCGCGAGGTCGGAGCCGGCGCCCGGCTCGCTGAACAGCTGGCACCACACCTCCTCGCCGGTCCACAGCGGACGCAACCACCGCTTACGCTGCTCGTCCGTGCCGTGGGTGGCGACGGTCGGCGCCGCCATGCCGAGCCCGATCGCGATCCGGTCGGGCCGGTTGGTCGGCGCGCCGGCGGCGGCGAACCGCGCGTCTACGTGGGGTTGCAGCGCACGGGAGGCGCCGAGCCCGCCGAGGCCAGGTGGATAGTGCACCCAGGCCAGCCCGGCGTCGAACCGGGCGCGCAGGAACTCCAGCCGTTCGGTGGTCTCCGGCGGATGCGCGGACAGGAACGCCGTGATTCGCTGGTCCAGCTCACTTTCGTCCACGGTCATCCCTTTCCCTGGCGGTGTTTCTTCAGCTCGTTACGGGCCAGCGAACGCTGGTGCACCTCATCGGGTCCGTCGGCCAGGCGCAACGTGCGCGCCGCCGCCCACAGGCTCGCGAGCGGGAAGTCCTGCGACACGCCACCACCGCCGTGCGCCTGGATCGCCTTGTCCAGAATCCACTCGACAGTGCGCGGCGTCGCGATCTTGATGGCCTGGATCTCGGTGTGCGCGCCCTTGTTTCCAACGGTGTCCATCAGCCAGGCGGTCTTGAGGACGAGCAGCCGGAGCTGCTCGATGTGTACCCGGGACTCCGCGATCCACTCCTGCACGACGCCCTGGTCGGCGATCGGGCCGCCGAACGCCTGCCGCGCCAGCGTCCGCCGGCACATCAGCTCCAGCCCGCGTTCGGCCATGCCGATCAGGCGCATGCAGTGGTGGATCCGCCCAGGGCCCAGGCGGGCTTGGGCGATCGCGAAGCCGCTGCCGGGATCGCCGATCAGGTTGCTCGCCGGAACACGTACGTTGTCGAACCAGATCTCGGCATGCCCGCCATGCGGGCCGTCGGTATAGCCGAACACCCGCATCCCGCGCCTGATGTTGACACCAGGCGTGTCGCGTGGCACGAGGATCATCGACTGCTGCCGGTGCTTGGGCGCGTCGGGGTCGGTCCGGCCCATCACGATGAGGATCTCGCAGGCCGGCGACATCCCGCCCGTCGACCACCACTTGCGGCCGTTGATGACGTAGTCGCCACCGTCACGTTCGATCCGTGTGCCGATGTTGGTGGCGTCGGAGGATGCCACATCGGGCTCGGTCATGCAGAACGCCGAACGGATCTCGCCTGCCAGCAAGGGTTTCAGCCAGCGGTCCCGCTGCTCCGGGGTGCCGAACTCGTTCAGCAGCTCCATGTTCCCGGTGTCGGGCGCGGCACAGTTGAGCGCTTCCGGCGCGAGGTGCGGGCTCCGGCCGGTGATCTCGGCGAGCGGAGCGTACTGCAGGTTCGACAGGCCGGCGCCATTGTCTCCCGGAAGGAAGAGGTTCCACAGCCCGCGACTACGTGCCTCCGCCTTGAGCTCGGCCAGCACCGGCGGGCGATCCCACGGATCGTCGAGGTACGCGACCTGCTCCTCGAAGACGGGCTCGGCGGGATAGACGTGCTCGGCCATGAACGCCAGCAGGTGCTCGCGCAGCTGTTCGGTCCGGCTGTCGAATGCGAAGTCCATCGGTGCGGCCTTTCCCAGAACGGCTCAGAGGGTTCCCCGGAGGATACGAAGCGCGCGTTCGGCGAGCGGGGTGACGATGTCGCCGATCTGTTCGAAGCCGGGGCCGACCGTCATGCCTTGCAGGTAACGAAAATGGATGCCCTCGGCGATGACGGCGAGCTTGAAGTGGCCGAAGGCGACGTACCAGGGCAGCTCGGACAGGTCGAGGTCGCTGCGCTCGGCGTACCGGTCGACGAGCTCGGCGAACGGTGGAAAGCCCGAGCCGCGGGTGATCCGGGTGACCGCGGGGTTGGACTCGATCTCGGCCATGCCCTCCCAGTACGTCGCGAGCAGGCCGAGGTCGGTGAGCGGGTCGCCGAGCGTCGCCATCTCCCAGTCGACGACCGCCGCGATGCGGTCGTCGTCGGTGACGATGGTGTTGTCGAGCCGGAAGTCGCCGTGCACGATCGTGCCGCGTCCGGTCTCCGGCACGGTCTGCTCGAGCTCGTGGTGCAGCTCGTCGAGCGCCGGGAGCTCGCGGCTGCGAGAGGCGTCGAGCTGCTTGCGCCAGCGCCTGGTCTGGCGGTGCGGGAAGCCCTCCGGATGACCGAAGCCGGCCAGGCCGACCGCCTCCGGGTCGATCGCGTGCAGGTCGGCGAGCACCGTGACCAGCTCGAACGACAGCGCGCGCACGCGCTGCTCGCCGAGTTTCGCGGCCTCGGCCGCCGTGCGGTAGACGGTGCCGGCGACCTCTGTCATGAGGTAGAACGGCGCGCCGAGCAGCTCTGGGTCCTCGTGCAGCAGCACCATGCCCGGCACGGGTACAGCCGTGCCCGCGAGCGCCGACATCACGCGGTACTCCCGGGCCATGTCATGGGCCGTCGCCAGCACATGGCCGAGCGGCGGGCGGCGCAGCACCCAGCGGCTCGTACCGTCGGTGACGCGGTAGGTGAGGTTGGACCGCCCGCCGGTGATCAGCTCGCTGGTCAGCGGGCCGTTCACGAGTCCGGGGTGCTCACGCACGAGGAACTCGCGGAGTCGCGCAACGTCGATGTCGCTGGTAGGCATACCGCTCCCGGGGCCGGCGATGTTACCTTGCGGTAACCATACTCGCCGGCCGGATGACCGCAGGTGCGCGGTCAGTGGCCGCGGGCGCCGGCCCCGGGGTTCTCATGGCGTGTCCTCGGATCAGAGGTCGGTAAGCCTCGTGCAGCAGCACGTCGGCCAGTCCATGCTGCAGAACTGCGGAATGATGCCGAGCATCGCGGCGCCCTCAGGCGCCGGGCTGCTCTCCGGCAGCTGCTGCAGCGCGGCGATGTCGACCGTCAAGCGAGCGTTGCTGGTGGTCGTACCCATGATCTTTCACCCCCTTTGTAGGTTTTCCCGGCTGGGACCTGGGCCCGCGAGGAACGCGACGACGGCCCTGACCACGGCGCCTGCCGGGTCGGTCATCAGCTCGTGCGTTCCGTCCGCGGGCTCGAGATAGTGGAGGTCGTGACCTTCGCGCCGGCCGAGGTGGAGCAGGTGCTGCCGCAACGTCCGCGACTGCTCGACCGGCACCATCGGATCCCTTGCTCCGTGGGCGATCAGCAGGT
The DNA here is from genome assembly GCF_054779015.1 of Flindersiella endophytica. Lineage (NCBI taxonomy): Bacteria > Bacillati > Actinomycetota > Actinomycetes > Propionibacteriales > Nocardioidaceae > Flindersiella > Flindersiella endophytica. Next base: position 13,805 of record NZ_BAAGYY010000015.1, on the reverse strand, counting down.
CTGCTTCGATCCGGCCGGCGCCGGCGAGGACGTCGCGCGGCGTGGCGCGCCCGCCCAGGTGGTCGACGAGGGCGCGTACGCCAGGTCCGGCTTGGGGGTAAAGGGTGTGGGCTGATGTGAACGGTGCCAGCGCGGCGCACTTCGCCCACAGGTGCGGTGCTTCGGCGGCCGCGAGCAGGGCAAGGAACGCACCGTAGGAGTGGCCGTACAGTCGCAGCTGGCTGAGGCCGAGGCCGAGGCCGCGCCGGATGCGGTAAGCATGGAGGTCGGCCGCGATCCGCAGGATGTCGGCGAGGTCCGGACCGCCCCAGTTGTCCTTGATGGCCAACGCGTGTGCCCTGCCGTAGCCCGTGCTTCCGCGCTGGTTGGGCGCCACGACGGCGACGCCCGCATCGGCCAGTTGGTGGAGCAGCGGGTCGAACTCGTACCGCCAGGCCGACAGCGGGCCACCGTGCAGGGCGATCAGCAGCTTGTCGCTGTCGCGCCAGTGCGGGCCGCCGTAGACGAGCGCTTCGACGGGTCCTTCGGCGCCTGCCAGCGTCTCGATCGACACGTGCCCAGATGGCGTGATCTCCTCGACCAGGGACGGCGTGACGGCGACGGGCCGGGCGGGTGCCGTAGGCGTCGAGAGCACCACGGTGAGGGCGTCGGCGGTCCACTTGGCCGGACTGTGTACGTGTGCGGGGGGCAGCGGGACGTCGGTTGTGGTGTCGTCGGTGAGCCGGTGGACGAGCAGCGTGGAACGTACGCCCTGGACGCGATGCAGCAGGAGCTCTTGCCCGCTTGGGCTCACGGCCAGCGGCTCGACCGGCTCACCGTCCGGGTTCAGGGCCGGCGGGAAGCGCAGCGGCATCGAGTCGCCGAGCCTGGTCCAGCCGATCCGCCGTACACCGGTGGCGTCGGTGCCGACGACGACCAGCTGCTCGCGCGGGTCGGCGAGCAGGATCGAGTCGTGGCTGTCCGGCGTGACGTCGAGCAGCGTCTCCCAGCTGCCGTCCTCGAGGTTCACCAGCACGACCTCGGTCGGGCCGGACGGGACGTCGGCGCGTTCGATGGCGAGCAGCGTTCCGTCGGCGTCGAGCCGTTGGGCGGAGAGGAGGACGCCGGGTACCTTGGCGAGCGGTTCCAGCAGGCCCGGGCGGCCGGCCCGCAGCCGGTAGATCTTCGAATCCCCTTGTTCGTAACGGATCGCCAGTCCCGGCCTGCCGTCGGTTCGTGGCGCGGCGATCAGGCGGACGTTGGCCAGTTCGCCGGTGGTGAGGCGCTGGTGGCAGCCGTTGGGCTCGATCGACCAGATGGCCGGGTCGGCCTCGCCGCTGTCGTAGACGAGCACACGGCCGTCGTCCATCGGAAGCATCTGCGGGTGCACGGCGGGTGTGAGCAGCCGGCCTGGTTGCCACCCGCCCGCAGGCGTCCATGACCAGGTTTCCAGGTACAGGCCGCTGGTGGCGTCGCCGGTGAGGCACACGGCGTGGCGTCCACCGGGTGCGATCCGGTACTCCAACCGTGCCTTCATACCGGCTCGACCATCCACCGGCGCGCGCCACCGTGGCGCAGCCTGCTGAGGAACGACAGCCAGCCGGCGACGCCGACGCCGTAGTCGGCGCCGAAGCCCAGCACAGTCTCGTCGGACGCGAGCAGGCGGCCGTCGCGGTGGGCGGCCCTGCTGTGCAGGGCTCTCGCGAGGTCTTCGGCTTGCGTACGGAAGCGGTCGTCGCCGGTCGCGTCGGCCAGGTCGAGGAGGAAGTCGCCGTTGCCGGCCAGGCCGTGGCACATCGAGGGGTTGGCCGTCCAGCGTCGTCGCCAGCCGGCGTCGCCGGCTTGCTCGGCGAGGTCGCGGGCCCAGCCGGCGTTCGTTACCTGCCAGAGACGGATCAGGAACGTACCGATGCCGGACGAGCCGCTGCACCAGTGCTCGCGAAGGTTGGTCAGGTCGCGTGGGCCGGACGGCCAGAGGGCGCCGTGGTCGTCCTGGTGGGCGGTCGACCGGAGGGTTTCGCCCGCCTGGTGGGCGAGGTCGACCCAGGCGGGCTGGTCGAGATGGGTGCCGGCGCTCAGCAGGAACGCGGCGATGCCGGCCACTCCGTGGGCGAAGCCGTAGTCGATCGTTCCGGCCAGCCTGGACTCGAAGTCCTGGGGGATCGGCCAGAGGAGCAGGCCGTCCTGGCGTCCGGACTGATCTGCCTGCTTCGCTTGCTTGGCCTGTTCGGCTTGCTCGGCCAGGGTGGTGGCGCAGGCGTGTGCGCGTTGGCGGAACTCGTCGTCGTGGGTTTCCCGCCAGAAGTACAGGTTGGCGATGCCGTTGCCCGCGACGCCATGGGTGACGTCGGGGTTCGGCCAGTCGAGGGGGAGTCGCTTGGCGAGGTCGATCGCGCGTTCCCGGTGCTGCTCGTCGCCGAGCAACGTGGCGGCGTCGTACCACGCCCAGGCCGTGCCGGCGCGGCCGAAGTGCAAGCCGGGCAGGAGGTTTCCGGTGGGGGCGTGCCCGGCGAGCCAGTCGACGGCGGCGCGGACGGTGGCCCGGATCTGCTCGTCCTCGGTGTGGCGGGCGACGGTAGTCAGCGTCGCGAGTACACCGGCGGCGCCGTGGTGGACGTTGCAGGCGTCGCTGCGCGAGCCGTACAGGCTGGCGGGCCACAGCCGATCGGTGGAGTCGGGCGTCATCTTCGCACGCAGGAAGGCGGTTCCGTCCTCGATCATCCGGTCGAGGTCGGCTGCTGGCTGCGTGGCGCGCGTCGGCCGTGGTCTGCTCTGCTCGTCGAGCTGGGCGCGGACCTGGTGCAGCTGAACGCGGTCCGCGGCCGCGTCCGCCAACAGGGCAACGACGATCGGGCGGATGCGGTTGACGGTCTCGTCGTCTGCCGCCACGTGGCCCAGCCAGTCCTTCGTACGCTGGTGGGTGCTGCGGCTTCCGGCCGGCTCGTCGGGTGGGAACAGCGGGTCGGAGCCGGTTGCGAGGAGCAGGATCAGGGCGCCGAGCGCGTACCGGTCGATCGCCGTGGAAGCCTTGGCTTGTTTCGTCTGCTCGGGCGCCATGAATCCCGGCGTGCCAGCGGGCTGTCCGAGCTCGCCGAGACGGGTGGCGAACTCCAAGTCCACCAAGGCGAAACCGCCGTCGTCGCGGATGAGGATGTTCGCGGGCGTGAAGTCGTACAGCACGATGCCGAGGCGGTGCACCATCCAGAGCAGGTCGACGAGGTCTCGGATGGTGGCTCTCAACGCCGGCCAGGGGAGGCCGGGACGCGTGGTGCCGCGGGTCTGCGCGGCGAACCATTCGCGCAGCGTCGTACCGGCGATCCGTTCCTGCGCGAGGAAGAGGTCGCCGCCCTGCTCGAACAGTGCGATCGGCTTGGGTGCGATGCCCAATGGGGCAAGGCGGTCGAGCATGTCGGCCTCGTTGCGCAGCGCGTCCCGCACATCCCAGCCGTCGCGGGTGGCCACGTGCGCCCTTGCCTGCTTGACGATTACCGGGCAGTTGGTCGTTCTGTCCAGGGCCTCGAACACGCCGCCCTTGTTGGCGTGCCGGATCGCGCGGTGTACCTCGAACCGGTCGGCGAGGAGCACGGCCTCAGCCGTTGGCGGTGTGGTGCTGTCGGCGGCTGTCTCGAAGGGCGACCGCGCCCACGGCGGGGGAGCGAACCAGGCGTCCCTCCGGTCCTCGACCAGGCGTCCGTCGGGAGCCGTCAGCACATCGAGGTACTCGCCGTCGTTGCTCAGCACGCGCTGCCCGGTCATGCCGCCGTACCGGAAATGCACCAGACTGCCCGGCTTGTACGGGCGATCGGAGAGGATGACAGGCCCGGTCAGGCTTCGGGTGGCCTCGTGCAGGCCGGCGGCGAGCCGCCGGAACTGCTCGTCGTCGGCGGGATAGACCGTGACAAACTTCCCGGCACTGCCGCGCGCGAACCGCCCGCCGTTGAGCTCCCGCACCCGCTCGAGATCGGCGGCGAACTTGAACGCACAGGGATCGGCGGCCAGGACGTCGACTACGTGTCGCAGCACCTCGTGCGCCGACGTCACGGTGGCGGAGACGTGTAGCTTCCACCCCTGCAACCGCGGCTCGTACCCGACCGGCCGTACCCGACACCACACCTCGTCGGTGGCGATGTCCCATTGCTGCTTGGTTGTCCGATCCAGCTGCGCCCGCGCCAGTTCCGGCAGCGCCTGATCACTGAAGACGAGAATGGCGATCCCCCGAACCCCGGTTTTCTGCCTGGTGACCGCAGAAAACTAACCCGCGGGTGGCGGGTGTCGCCAAGACCATCGGTGCACCCGAAGGGGCAACCGCCGTGCCCTGATCACCCGCGTGCCGACAGGACCGCCCGAGGTCCGGGCCTCAACACCCTGGACCTCGCGGTGACGCGCGACATCCGTGCTGCATGCTGCGATGTCGGCGGTGGAGGTGTTCGGTCGTGCGCTCGCCCACCGTTGGGCGGACCGGCCGAACAAGCAGCATCCGACGAAGCCCGACAAACGACGCTTAAGGGGGTCGAGAGGTACGTGACGCCGTCAGTGCAGGCACGCTTCGTTCGACGGACAAGGGCGTTGCGGACGTGGCGGCCAGGTTCGACGCGCTGCTCCGGTACGTGAGCCTCCGGCTCGGGCGGCAACTGGGCGCCGAGGTGACGCCGGCGCTGAGCCGGCGGGAACGGCAGGAGCCGGCCTCACGTACGCAGGCGCTGGTCGCGGCTGTGGTGGCGAGCGGTGCGCTCGAAGGTGCCATCCGCATACCGCAGGCGGTCGGGCCGGTCGTTGTGGTGGCGGATCTGCGGGCCGGCCGGATCTCGTGCCATGTCGACATCGATGCGCCGCGCGAAGGGCGGGCGACCACGCGGGTCAACTGGTTGCTGCGGCAGCTTCGCTCGGCACCCGACGGGCTTCGGGTGGAGTCGTTCGCGGCGCATTCGCGGGGGCCGGGCCCGGCTGAGTTGCTGAGCACCCTACGCCAGGATCCGACCCTGCTGGTCGCGGATGCGCAGAAGGAGTTGCGTGCGTTCCGGGTGACGCTGGCGGTGCCGGCGGGCACGAAGCGCGGGCGGGGCCGAGGGTCGTTCATCGACTCGGTGCTCGGGGCGATCGACACGTTCTACGGCGAGGTCGTACAGAACCTCAAGGCCTGGTCCGCAGCGCCGCCACGGCTACGTGACCCCAGCGAGCCGCGGCAGCCGGTCGCCAGCAGCTTGGTGTCGACCGCGCTCTCGTCGCAGGACGGTGCGGAGCCGAAGCCGCCGCAGCCGCCCGAGGCGGCCGAGACGCCGCCCGTTGCTATTGCGCCCGCGCCAGTGGTTGAGGACGCGAGCCGCTGAGGAGGCGGGTGCCGAGGGACGTGCGCTGGTAGAGCACCGCTCGTCCGTCGCGGCGGGAGGTGACGATGCCGGACGTTTTCAGGATCTGCAGGTGCTCGCTCAACGTGGGCGCCGACAGGTCGAGTTGGCCGGCCAGCTGTTTCGTCGTCAGCGGCAGGTCGAGCTGCGCGACGATCGCGGCGCGGGTGCGGCCGATCAGGTCCCCAAGTGGTGACTTGACTGGGAGGTCCGGGCTGTCCCACAGCAGGCCCACGCCGCGCGGGGAGTAGGTCACCGTCGGCAGGTGGGGCGTCTTGGTCAGCACCAGCGCCGTCGGCCAGGCGAAGGCGCACGGCACGAGCATCAGCCCGCGACCCTCCAACGGCGCCAGGCCGCAGTGCGGCTTACGGACAGACAGCCGCCGCCCGTCGAAGTCGATCAAGGGATGGAGCGAACGCAGGATCGGCTCGACGCCGCCGGTCGCCAGTTGGTGGGCGCGGTACTCCAGGTCGGCCTGGTGCAGCGCCCTGATCCGCGGCCAGTACGGCTCGATCGCCGCGGTCCAGTAGCGTTCGAGCTCCTCCGTCAGCCGCGCAAGCGCCCACCCGGGCCGCGCGCGCAGCGAGGCCAGCAGCGGCGAGTCGCCCAGCCAGGCGAGCTCCTCCGCCACCGTCGGCAACGGCGTGGCCGCGATCGCCTCCAGGCCGGCCCCGAAGCTCTGCACCCGACGCGGCAGCGACGGCGTGAGGAAGTCGGGAATGTAGCCGCTCGGGGGTACGACAGCGGTCAGCAACCGCAGGTCGACGTCGGCCAGCACGCCGCCCTCGCGCACGGCCCGGACCCATGGCAGGTGCAGCCCGTCGCCCGATCCTCGCAACGTACGCAGGCTGATCACCGTCTCCCAGACCGGTGAGAAGCCGAACCGCAGCCGGGCCAGGTCGCTTGCGGTCAACTCGAGCTCGATCACACGATTAGGGTACGGCCGAATCGTGGCGGCCGGGGCCGGCCTCCGGCAGAGTCCAACCTGTGACACAACGAACACGTCTGCCGAAGTCGTTCTGGGCCTTGTGGACCGGTCAGTTCGTGAACCGGCTCTCCATGTTCGTCCAGCCGTTTCTCGTGCTCTACCTCACCCAGGATCGCGGCCTGTCAGCCGCGACCGCCGGGCTGGTCGCGGCTTCGGTCGGCGTCGGCAACGCGGTCGCTCAGCTGCTCGGCGGTTTCCTCGCCGACCGGGTGGGCCGCAGGATCACGATGCTGATCGGCTTCTTCGGTACGGCGGTCACGATGATCGGCCTGGGTACGTCGAGCGGGCTCCCGAGGATCGTCGTGTTCTCACTGCTCGTCGGTGTGGCGAGCGAGCTGTTCCGCCCGGCAGCCGCCGCGACGGTCGCCGACGTGGTGCCGCCGGAGGGCCGCGTCCGTGCGTACGGCCTGCTGTTCTGGGCGATCAACCTCGGCTTCGCCGTCGCCACGTCCAGTGCGGGGTTCCTCGCGAGCCAGGGCTTCGGTCTGCTGTTCTGGATCGACGCCGCCGGGTCGGCGCTGGCCGGCCTGATCATCTGGCGAATGGTCCCCGAGACGCGGCCGATCGCCAAGGGTGAGCGCCCGCGGTCGCTGCTGCGCGTCGCCGGCCGCGACCGCACGATGCTCGCGTTGTCGGCCATCTCCGCCGGGTACGCCGTCCTCTACCTGCAGGCCTACGCCACCCTCCCGCTCTCGATGACCGCCGACGGCCTGCCGGCGTCGGTCTACGGCGTGGTCATCGCGCTCAACGGCATCGTCATCGTCCTGATCCAGCCGTTCCTCGTGAGCCGGCTGGGCCGGTACGACCGCTCGCGCGTGCTCGCCGGCGCGTACGTCCTGGTCGGCCTCGGCTTCGCCGGCATGGCGCTGGTCTCCGAACCGATCGGCTACGGCGCGACGGTCGTCGTGTGGACGCTCGGCGAGATCGGTTTCGCGGCGGTGTCGTTCGCGCTGTACGCCGACCTCGCTCCGATCGACCTGCGCGGCGGGTACATGGGCATCGGCGCGCTGACGTTCTCGCTCGGCGCCGTCCTCGGGCCGATCGCCGGCACGTACGTCTTCGAGCACGGCGGCAAGGCCATGCTCGGCGTCGCCTGCCTGCTGCTGACCGCCGTGATCGCGGGCGCCCAGCTCGCGCTCCGGCCCGCCCTCGTCCGCCGGACCGCGACAGTGCAGGCGGTGACCGTCTAGCGTCTGACCATGGCGCTGAGGATCAGACAAGTCGTACTCGTCGACCAAGAGGTACTGAGCGAACGCGGCCGCCAGGTGGAGCCGCCGACGCGGCGGGTCGCGGCGTGCGCGGTGCTGGAGAACCCGTTCGCCGGCCGCCGCCCGCCCGAGGATGACTCGGGTGACCTCGAGGAGCTGGTGGCGCTCAGTGAGCAGGCCGGCGACCTGCTGGCCAACCGCGCGCTGGACGCCCTCGCGCCGATCGAGCCTCGGGGGTACGGCAAGGCCGCGCTGGTCGGCACCGAGGGCGACCTCGAGCATGGCGCCGGCATGATCCACGTACGGCTGGGCCTGTCGATGCGCACAGCCCTGCGCGACGGGCCCGCCTTGATTCCGGGCAACGCGAAGGTGGGTCCGGCAGGCACGCCGATCGACGTCATCTTCGGCGGCATCGCCGACTCCTGGGACTACGACGCGATGGACACCATGACGATCACCATCCCCGACGCGCCCCGCCCGAACGAGATCCTGCTGGCGGTCGCCTTCCTCGGCGGCACCCGCCCCAACGCCCGCGTCTCCGGTGCCTCACCCGCGGTGGTGGAGCAGCTGGTGGCGCGGCTGAGGACGGAGGGCTAGAAGCCGAGCCGGCGCCGCCGGCGCAGAAGGGCAGTGCTGCTGGGTGGCAGCGCTGCTCGCCCGCCGCTGGCTCGGTGGCACGGGCTCAGCTTTCGCGTCTCCGGCCCGTCACCCGCGATCGGCGAGCAGCGTCATGCCACAGCTGACGACTGAGGTTAGAAGCCGGAGCCGTCGCCGCCGGCGAAGAAGAAGGTGGAGCCGGGGCGGCGGCGTTGCTGGGTCGGTGCCGGCTCGGTGCGGCGCGGCTCCGGCGTCGGGGGCTCGTCGGCGTCCAGGCCCAGGATGGCCGGTGGCAGCGCTCCGCGCTCGGCGGCCGAACGCACGGGGGCCTCGTTTTGGGGTCGTTCTGGTACGCCGTACCTCACAGCTCCCGCGCCTCCCGCACAAGCCGAACAAACAACAAATACCGCGGCCCAGTCTACGAGTCCAAGCTCCGAAGCAAAGTCCGCAGCATCGCGTCGAGTTGCTCGCGCTCCTCGGCACGAAGCGGTCCCACCAGTCGCTGCAGGTTGGCCGCGTGTTCGGCCAGCGCCGCGTCCACCACCGAGTGCCCACGCGCGGTCAGCGCGATCTGGAAGCTGCGCCGGTCATCGGGATCGAGCCGGCGCTCCACGAAGCCCGCCGACTCCAGGCGGTCGAGGCGGTTGGTCATGCCGGCCCGCGACATCATCAGCTGGTCGGCCATCGCCGAGGGGATCAGGGTGTACGGCGGTCCGGAGCGCCGCAACGCGGCGAGCACGTCGAACTCGCCGGTACGCAGGCCGTGCCGCGTGAAGACCGCCTCGACCTCAGCCGCCAGCAGGTGCCACAGCCGCCCGAGCCGGCTGAAGACGCCCATCGCCGACAGGTCGAGGTCGGGGCGTTCGCGCCGCCACTGCGCGACCACGCCGTCGATCGTGTCCGAATCGCTTTCCACGACGGGCAAGTCTATTCGGCGCCGGATAATCCGACGCGGTACTAGCGTGACTACAAGTCAGTCCCGCGCGTGACCGGCTCCCAGGCCAGGAACTCCGCCTGCGTCCGAGCCTCCGCGGCCAGGATCGCCTCCGCCGCGTCGGGACCGAGCACCAGTCGCAACGGCGGCGACGGAGACTCCAGCGCCGCCAGCACCGCTGCGGCCGCCTTCGCCGGATCGCCCGGCTGGGTTCCGTTGTAGTCCGACTGCATCTTCCGCACCGGCCCGACGACCGCCTCGTACTCCGGCAGCGGCGTCGTCATCCGCATCGCGCTGCCCTGTAGCCCGGTCCGGAACGCGCCCGGCTCCACGATCAGCACGCGGATCCCGAACGAGGAGACCTCCGCCGCCAGCGCCTCCGACCACCCCTCCAGCGCGAACTTCGTCGCGGAGTACGCAGACACACCGGCAAACGACATCCGCCCGCCCATGCTGCTGATCTGCACGATCGCCCCGGACCCGCGCGAGCGCATCCCCGGCAGCACCGCCTGCGTCAACGCCACCGGGCTGAAGAAGTGCAGATCCATCAGGTCCCGCAACTCCTGCGACGTGGTCTCCTCCGCGGCTCCGATCAGGGCCTGTCCCGCGCAGTTGACCAGGACGTCGACCCGCCCGAGCCCGCGCGCGACCTCCGCGACCCCCGAAGCGTCCGTGACGTCCAGCGCCACCGTCGAGACCCGCCCCGGGTACGCCGAGTCCAGCTCCGTCAGCGCCGAAGCCCGCCGCGAAACTCCGACAACCGAGTCCCCAGCTGCCAGCGCCGCCGACGCCAGCGCGAACCCGAGCCCCGACGACGCCCCGGTGATCAACCACACTCTGCTCATGAGCGCCGAGCCTAGGCGTCACGACCGCGCCGGGGGATGTACGTTCTTGCCCTCGTCGCGTATTTCCCGGGCGGTACGCCGACGTGCCGCCGGAAGTGCCGCGTGAAGTGGCTGAGGTCGTAGAACCCCGCTTCGTGCCCTGCCGCACTCACCGAACGCCCCGACAGCAACAGCCGCTTGGCGTGCTCCACCCGCAGCTGAATCTGGTACGAGTGCGGCGGCACCCCGAGCGCCGCGCGAAACAACCGGGTCAGCCGGTACGGACTCAGTCCGCTCACCGCCGACAAGTCCGCCAGCGACACCGACTCCGACCGGTTGTCGTGCAGGTACTCCCGAGCCAGCCGAACCGCCCGGTGCGCCTGCCCGATCCGCCCGGCCACCGGCACCCCGGCATGCCGCCGCACCAGGTCGGCGAGCAACGACAGCAGCTGAACGTCCCGCGCCAAGCCGGTCGCCGACCCGGCCAGCGCGGCGTGCGTCGTCGCGAACCTCTGCACCACAAGCGGATCCTCCAGTGCGAGCTCGCCGAACGCGGGCAACCCGCTCCACGACGGCGACAACTCCCGGGCGGCAGCGACGAACGTCGACGGCCGGACGTACAGCGTCAGATGCGTCGACACCGTCGAACGTTCGGAGGGGTCCCGCGGCTCGTGCGTCTCGCCGGGCATCACCACCGACAGCTGTCCGGCCGGCACCACGTGATACGCACCGCGATAGCGAATCCCACCAGGCTCGTTGAAGCTCAGGTTGAGCTGGTACTCCTCATGCGCGTGCCGGGGCAGCACCACCGGCGGCCCGGGTGGATAGCGGTACCACTCCAGGAGAACGTCGTCGCGGAGCAGGCCGAGCGCCTCAGCGTTCACGCGTCGCCGACTCCGCGGACGACATCGCCAGGTCGAGCAGCACCATCGCGTCGTGGTCGGGTGTGCCGGGCTCGGCGAGATAGATGACGACCCGCTGGCCGTCAGTGCCGCCGAGCGGCATGGTCTCGAACTCCAGCCGCATCTCGCCGACGATCGGGTGGTGGTAGGCCTTGACGCCCGAGCTGCGCGGCCGGACGTCGTACCGGCTCCACATCCGTACGAAGTCAGGGCTCTTCACGGTCAGCTCGCCGACGAGCGCGGCCAGCGCGGGATCGTCCGGATCGGCGCCTGGAACGGCCCGCAGATGCGCCACCGCGCCTGCCGCGAGCGTCTCCCAGTCGACCCAGAGCGTACGCGCGGCCGGGTGCAGGAAGACGTAGCGCGTGATGTTGCGTTGTGGCTCCGGCCACTCGGCGATGCCGGGCAGGATGCCGAGCCCGCCGGGGTTGGCCGCGAGCAGGTCGTTGGTGCGGCTCACGACGTACGCGGGGTTGGGCCGGACGGTCTCGAGCAGTTGGAGCGCCGTCGGCCGGACCTGCCGGCAGGTGTCGCGTCGCGGCAGGCTGTTCCGGCCGCCGCGGGCCGCGTGCTCGGCGAGCGCGAGCAGGTGATCGGTCTCCGGACCGTCGAGGCGGAGCACCCGGGCCAGCGCGAACAGGACCGCCGGACTCGGGTTGGTCTCCCGCCCGCGCTCCAGCCGGGTGTAGTAGTCGGCGCTGACGCCCGCCAGCGTGGCGAGCTCCTCACGCCGCAGCCCAGGCGTGCGTCGGACACCGGTGCCGCTCGGCAGCCCTACGTCGCCGGGCCGGACGCGTTCCCGCCGCGCCCGCAGGTAGCGACCGAGCTCGGTCGGTTCAGTCACCTCTCCAGTCTGCCCGCCGGCGCCAGCCCGAGAGGGGGTGTGTCACACCCCTGATGAGCGCGCCCTTCCTTCTGGCGCCGGCAGGCCGCACAGTCGAAGCCATGACGACGACGCCGACGACGCCGACCACGCCGACGACGCAGCCCGAGGCGAACCCACCGCGGACGTTGCCGCAGGCGAGGCCTGTGCTCGCGCTGATTCCCGCGCTGCTCGGCTTCTTCCTCATCATCCTGGACGCCTCCGCGGTGAACGTCGGCCTGCCGGCGATCACCAGCGACCTGAACGGCGGGATCGCCGGCCTGCAGTGGGTCGTCGACGGCTACGCGCTCACGTTCGCCGCGTTCACGTTGTCGGCCGGCGCGTTCGCCGACCGGATCGGCGCGAGCCGCGCGTACGTCCTGGGGTTGGCGGCGTTCGCGCTGACCTCGCTGGCCTGCGGCCTGGCCCCGACCCTGCCCGCGCTGATCGCCGCCCGGGTCGGCCAGGGCGTCGCCGCGGCGCTGATGCTGCCGGCGTCGCTCGCCCTCGTCCGGCAGGCCTACGCCGACCCGGTCAGGCGAGCGCGCGCGATCGCCGTCTGGACGGCCGGCGGAGCGGTCGCGGTCGCCGCCGGACCGGTCGCGGGTGGCCTGCTGACGAGCATGTGGAGCTGGCGCGGCGTGTTCTTGGTCAACCTGCCCGCGTGCCTGCTCGCGCTCGGCTTGCTCGTTCGAGTACAGACATCGCCGCGCCGGTACGCCGGCCTCGACCTGCCCGGCCAGGTGGCGGCCGTGCTCGCGCTGGCCGGCCTGACGTACACCGTGATCGAAGGCGGCCACGCCGGCTTCGGCACGCCACGGGTCTGGGCGGCGCTCGCGGTCACGGTCCTCGCGGCCGGCGCGTTCGTCGTACGGGAGCGGCTGGCGCGGCAGCCGATGCTGCCGTTCGACCTGTTCCGTACCCGCGAGGTGCGGGTCGTGATCGCGACCGGCTTCGCGATCAACGCGGCGTTCTACGGCATCGTGTTCGTGCTGAGCCTGTACCTCCAGCAGGTCAGGCACGAGTCCGCGCTGCAGGCCGGGCTGGTTTTCGTGCCGATGGCCGTGTGCATCACGGTGAGCAACCTGATCTCGCCGCGGGTGGCCGGCCGGTTCGGCCCGCGGGCCGTGATGGTCGTCGGTCACGTGCTCATCTGCGCGGGTCTGTTCGGGCTCCTGGCGATCCACGCCGGCACGCCGACGCCGGCGATCGCCGCCCTGCTGCTCCCTGTCGGGCTGGGCGGTGCGCTGATGGTGCCCACGCTGACGGCTGTACTCCTCGGTGCCGTACCGGCGGAACGTGCTGGGCTGGCCGCCGGAGTCTTCAACGCCGTACGCCAGGTCGGCGGCGCGCTGGCGGTCGCGCTGTTCGGAACGCTGGTCGCGCGGCCCGCGGGCTTCCTGCCCGGGCTGGCCGCCTGCCTGCTGATCGGAGCGGGCCTGCTGCTGGGTACGGCCGTCGCCGCCACGGTCGCCCTACGGCAGGATCAGGTGGGTGGGTGATCGGATCGGCGGGCGGTTCCTGCGGCGCGAGCGCCTGGCACCCGAGGTCTGGCTGGCTCGGGATGAGTTGCTTGGCCGGGATGTGGTGGTGAAGCGGGTGGCGCCTGGGGAGCCGCGGGCTCAGGCGCGGTTGAACCATCCGCATGTGGTCACGGTGTATGAGCATGTGGGGGATCTGGCGGTGCTGGAGTACGCGCCGGGTGGGAGCCTGGCCGGGCGGGTGCTGGGAGTGCGTGAGGCGGCCCGGATCGGCGCGCAGGTCGCCGAGGCGCTGGTCTACATGCACGGCAAGGGGCTGGTGCACTGTGATGTGAAGCCGGGCAACATCGTGCTGGCCGAGGATGGGGTGGCGAAGCTGACCGACTTCGGGTCGGCCTACCGCATCGATCCCGAGCAGACCATTACGCCGGTCAGCCGGCTCAGCTACACGCCGGGCTACGCCGCTCCGGAACTGATGCGCGGCAGCCCGATGCCCGCCTCCGACGTCTACTCCCTAGCCGCGACGGTACGTGCCCTGGCCGCCGCCGATGACACAGCCGGCGCCGATGATCTGGCGGGCACTGTCGGCAATCCTGTCGGCAATCCTGTCGGCAATCCTGTCGGCAATCCTGTCGGCAATCCTGTCGGCAATCCTGTCGGCAATCCTGTCGGCAATCCTGTCGGC
>NZ_BAAGYY010000014.1:0-46701 GCF_054779015.1 Flindersiella endophytica | reverse complement strand
CGATACACCGCACGGTGTCGCCGGATGTCAGCCATAACGTTCTCACAGGCGGATTCTCGTGGTCCTGGTCCAGTTCGACGAATATGGCAGCTCCCGCAGACCGGGTCCTGCCCAGCCGGCCGAGAAGGGCGGCCTCCGGACAGGAACCGGTGCGTGGGTTTCGCCGACTGCAGATGATAGGCGCAGACTACGGTCTGGTCGACCCGGTTGTCGTCGGAGTCGACGATGCTCGTACGTATCGCTGCTCGATCAGGCTGGTGACATCGAACAGCCGCTCGTCCAGCCGCCCTGCCGCGAGCAGCGGAACGGCGTCCGACGGCACGATCCGTACCGACGTGGCGGTCCACCCTTCCTGGAATCCGATCCGCTCGCGGCCCGCGCCGGGCCGAACGGAGACACTCGGAAGCCGCCCTGGAGCCGCCGACACGGTCACCACGTCACCGGTGAGCAGCGCACCGTATGGTTTTCCGCCTGTCTTTCCACGGGTGTCGCCCTGGCCGGCGGTGGTGCCGCGGCCGCGGTTCCGACCGCCGCCAGCACGGTTACGAGGGCAACCAATGGTCGTACTCGCACGTGAAACAGCAAGAGTCGTGGGAAGGATGCGACGCGATCTCTCAGACAACAACCAGACGCTCGACCCCGCACAACATCGGTGACGCCGGTCGTATTCTTCGCCTGGACGTGGCGGGAGCGTTCGCCTTCAATCTTCGGTATGCCCGTCAGGTCCTGCGCCCAAGCCACGGGGTCGGGCGTTGTGATCTGGTCGGGCTCAGGTTGGGGCAATTGCCACGGCGATTCCGAAGTCCCAGAACTCGACGACCGCCGCGGTCGGGCTGCCTTCGGAGCTGACGCGTCCGGATCGCCGGACCTCGATGTGCCGGGCGAGGCCGGCCTGGTCCAGCCACACCTCGGCCGGCAACGCGCGCAGCTAACGGAACGGGCCTTCTGGAACGCCGATCCCGGCAGGAAGGACCTCGTCCGCGGCAACGAGGTCGACGGTGATCCGGAAGCCCGTCGTGGCGACGTCGCGGATGGTCTGCTCGCCGAGCGAAGTGACATCCGCACCGGCACCGAACAGTGCGCCCCAGCGGCCAGACCGGATCGGCGACGTTGCGCGGTCGGTCTGCGTCTTCCAGGGCGAACCCGGCCCAGGTCTCATTGACCCGGATGAAGGTGTGTGCGCCGTCGTAGACCATCTCCTGCGGCTGGGTCAGCATCTCAGGAAGGTTGCTGCTCCCCTGGATGCATTCATGCACCAACCGCTGCGTGACGTGGGCGCGCCGGGTGGTGAAGTCGACCACACCCTCGCCGAGCCGAGCAACCTCCTGCTGGCGCGACACTGGCGCGGATCGAGAATCCGCCTCACCCGTTGACGAAAACGACAATAGTACGAAGCCGTAGTACATCTGTTGGTAGCATCGCCGGTCGTCGGCATCGTTGAAAGGTGTGGGCCGTGCTTCAGGGGACCAGCAGAGCGTCGACCGGGGTTGATTCGGTCTTCTTCGGACTGCCACGTCAACCCAGTCAGCACATATGCGGTTTTGGATACGCCGACGATACTTGGTGATCGGTACGGTGTATCAGCTTCTGTATCAGGTCCGCAGCCGCTGTGAGGCGCTGCATTGGAAAGGAGAATGCGTTGGCTGGTAGCGGAGAATTGGATCGGCGTTCGGTGTTGCGAGGAGCCGCGGTGATGGCGGGTGCGGCCGGGATCGCGCCGCTGCTGGGTCAGTCGGCCGCGGCGCAGGTCCGCCCCAGCAATGAAGGAAGCCAGGGCGGAGATGCGGATGCACTGTTCAAGGCGGGGAGGTTCGAGGAAGCCGGCCGCGCGTATGAAGAGATCCTGAAAACAGACCCCACCAACGTGCGAGCGGCCCGGCAGCGCGGCCATGTCGCGCTACTGAGCAACAGGTTCCCCGAGGCCGAGACGTACCTCAAGAGGGCCCTAGCGTTGGCGCCTGAGGACAAGGACACCAACAAGCTGCTGGGTGACTGCTACATCCGGCAGGACAAGTTCTCCCTCGCCGCACCCCGCTACCATGCCACCGGCGACGAAGGCTACGCCACATGGTTCGCGGCAGTCCCTGGCGATGCGTACCAGATTCACGGCGACATCGCGCGGGTGAAAATCGAGCAGATGGACCCGTTCCCGCTGATCGAGGCCTCGGTCAACGGCGGACCGGCGAAGCGCTTCACGTTCTACACCGGCGCCCCGAATCTGGGCGTGTCCTCAACGGTAGCCAAGGAAGCCGGGCTGCGTGCCGTGGCCGAGGAAGAGATCGACACAGGCGTATGGGTGTACTACGGGGTGCTGGATTCGTTCAAGCTGGGCGACATCGAACTGCGCAACGTCCCCGTGAGCTGGTGGAGCGACGATGTCGGCACTGAGAAGGACGGCATGATCGGCACGTGGGTCTTCTACCACTTGCTGACCACCTTCGACTACGCGGGCCGGTCGCTGATCCTGCGCCGCCCGACCCCCGAAACAGCCAGGAAGGCACGCGCCGATGCCACCCGGGCGGGTGCCAGCCCCTTGCCGCTGTGGCTGGCCTTTGATCACATGGTGCACAGCCGGGGCAGCATCGCCGGCGTCGCGGACTCCGGTCCACGGATGGCGGCGGTGAACATCGGCGGATCCGGCGAGGACGCCGTGCACATGCCAGGGGAAGCGTCCAAGCAGCTGGGGATCCGCACCGACTACGACCGCCCGCTCGAGACCGCTGCCCACAGCCACCCAGTCATCGCCTACCCCTGCTACCCCAAGGACATCCGCCTCGGCAATGCCACCGCCAAGGAGGTCTACTGCGTAACGACCCCAGACATGGCGCTCACCCAGCCATGGGGGTTCGACGTGTGGAGCCACATCGCCCACACCTTCTTCAAGCCGTACAACCTCACCCTCGACTTCACCACCATGAACCTCTACATCGCCCCCGGCAAAGCCAGCTGACGGACCGGCACTGACGGGCATAGGCCCGGGCCGTCCGGTCATGGGAGGCGTCGCGTCGATCCGGCACGAGGCGGCCGGTGAGCTCGACGCCTCCCAGCACACATCAGTTCGTTCACACGTACTCAGGCGTCGCTGGGGTAGTGGAGGACGAGGCTGGTGCAGTTGTTGCCGGGATCGTAGACCCAGGCGTCCATGATGTAGCTGAACTTCTTCTCGTGGCTGTATTCGCGGGGGAGCCAGCCGTACTTGTTGTACCGGTATGTGCCGTCTGCGTATCGGTCCCAGATCGAGATTGGTCCGGATGATCGGCTCCAGATCGACCAGGTGTGGTCCTGGATCGCTGTACCCTCGAATCGCCAGCCCTCGCAGGGTGCGTAGTCGCCGCCGAAGAAGTATCCGGGGCCTTTGTAGCCGTCCTCGCGCCAGATACACACCTGGTAGTCCTCGCAGTATTCCCAGTTCTTGTCGGTCACGTACATGGCGTAGGGCGTGACGTTCGGATTGATAGCTGTCGCTTGGGTGGCTCCGAGGGCATCGCCGAGCGGCCGCACGGGTGTTGGTACGTAGGTCACCTGCACGGCTCGGCCGTGCATGGATGCTGTTCGGCCAGGATCGCCGGTGTCCGCGCCGGCACTGGGAGCACCGCTGAGAACCGCCGCCCCGATAGCGGCGACTGTCCCGAACCTGACCGCGAGTCGTCGTGCTCTGGTTCCCCACATGTGTTGCCGGTCCGTCATCCGTTCTCCTTGAATCGATGCTCAGGCCGTCGGGTTCCGGCGACCATCGGATACTCGAGCCACACTAGAATCACCTGCTGGCGCAGGGCTGGCGCCAGCGGGTGAACCACGGCCGACCTTTTGCGAATGAGCGCCGCAACGTCCGCGGCGACGCCGATAGCCGATCGATAGCGAATCGATGGCGGTTGGCGCAACGGTAGGGCCCGCGCCTGAACAGGGGCGCTCCACGCGAGAAAGAGGTATCGAGATGGTAGATATCCTGCACCGGATCGGCGTCACGGCATCCCCGGAGGAGGTCTATGAGGCGTTGACCACGGCCGACGGGTTGTCGGGCTGGTGGACCCAAGGCATGGAGGGCGAGGGTGGCGTCGGGGGTGTGTTCCGGGTCCGGTTCGAGGACGCGCCGCCTCCGGCCGGGTTCGACATGAAGGTCCTGGAGGCCAAGCCGGCCGAGCTCGTGGTCTGGGAGGTCGTCTACGGTCCCGACGAATGGGTCGGGACCAAGATCCGGTTCGAGCTGAAGCAGGAGGACGGCCTCACGATCGTGTTGTTCTCCCACGGGGGTTGGAAGGAGCCGGTGGAGTTCATGAACCACTGCAGTACCAAGTGGGCAACCTTCCTGCTGAGTCTCAAGCACCTGGTCGAAACCGGCAAGGGCGAACCCGCTCCCAACGACGTCAAGATCAGCAACTGGCACTAACCCCCGTTACGGGCTGGCGGCGGCGAGTTACCCACGAACGGGAAGCTCGCCCCCCGCCAGACCTGGCACGCTTTGCGACGGTTACAGAACGCTCGCGTTGATCAGCACGAGGATCACGATGCTCAGCGTGGCGTCGAGGACCATACAGAACTCTGCCAGTGAACGCGATACCACCCGCTTCGTTCTGAAGTGGTAGACGTCCCATGCTGCGTGACCGAGCAGCCCGAACGCAACCAGGTAGCCACCCACGATCGGGTCGATCAGGATCCCGACCACCCCGACGGTGCCGAAGCTCTGGCGCATCGAACCCAGCCCTGGCGGTAGTTACAGCGTCCTGCAGGTTGGCACCGGCCTGTCGCCGGACGTCGCCTGCTGTAGCTCAGCCCAAGGCGCGAACGTGATCACGTGGTTCTACCACGGCGGCCCGTGCCGGCGCTGGTTCTTCAAACGACCATGAGGAATGCCTTGACGCGTTCTTCTATTGCCGGTGACACTCATTCTTGAAAGCCTTCTGTCAATTCGAATCGGACAAGGAGTTGAGTTATGCAGGCAGCAGTTCGGCGATTCGCCGTCATGGCCTCTTTGATCGCTTTGCCGATGATCGTCGCGCCGGTGGCGAGCGCCGCGGTCCCCGAGGTCCATCCCATGACTATCTACCCCTGCTATCACGGCACAGTCCCTTCCAGTCAGTACGCGTGGGCGCGGTGCAACGGAAACACTGGTTCGTTTCGCGCCGTCGCGTACTGCCACAACGGAGTAGCCGGCCAAAACATCGTGCGCTATGGTCCTTACCGCACCGCGCCTACCCCGGAAGAGTCGATCGTCTTGTGCAGCAGCCAAGAGGCGGTGTACGACAGCACGGTGCAGGCGAGCAGCTGAGGAGTCGCGGATGCGGCTTCGTGGTTTTCCGGGGCGCCTCCGGTGGATCCGTCCGCGGGGGTCTCGGCGCTCTTGGTGGTACCCAGCGTTTGCGGTGGATCCCGATTCGAGGAGTGTGTTGGCGTGCCCATACGGGTCGACCCTGTCCTGAGAGGTCAGCTCCAGGACAACATTGATGTGACGTTCGTTGTGCGGACGCAGGACCTGGTCGCGCTCGACGCGGCGATGTCTGCGGTCGTGCAGGCGATCTGGGATCTAGGTCCGCGGCCGGAGGAGTGGCCGAATTCGGAGGAGACGCCATCCCCGTCCTTTATTTCCGACCCGGTCAGGATCCCGGGTGGCCGCCTGATCCATATCGACTTCCATGACCTGCCGGCCGGCTATCGGATCCGGCTACCGGACGCGTTGACGGACGTCCTGGCCGGCCATGGCATTGCCGATGCACTGGTCGAAGTGCCTGCCCTGCTCGGCGACCGCTATCTCAATCTGGACCGCTTCACCCCGCTGGTCCGTACCTGGCTGCACGACCCACGGCCAGAGGGAGCACCGAGGTTCACAACGCGGCCGTCCGAAGCACTGGTCGAGGTGGCTCTGGCCTGGCTGCGCGAAACGCGCAGCCTGGATTCACGTGTGTCACGAGTGTCGAAGGGAGCTGATGTAGGAGGGGCTTCTGAGGCGTTGCTACGTGGGCGATGAGGGTCTGGCCCCCCTTGGAGTCGCCCTGCGGGGAAGGCTTCAAGCCGCACACTGCCGCGTTAGCTGAAGACTGTCGTGGTGGGCGATGCGGGAAAAGGCGCACGTGATGTGTCAGGTGGGAACCGGGAAGAGGAGCGTCGTAGCTGTTGAAGTGTCGTAACAGGCACGGTAGGCATCGGCCGCGGCTCATGCTCCTCCTTACCACTCACTGCGACTCCTCCCACCCTGGCCTCCCGGCCAGAGACTGTCAGGAACCGCAGTTACACCGCTGGAGCGACACTCCCCGCCGATACCCGCGAGTAGCACAGGCGGCGGCCTTCCGCCGCTTTGGCGATCGAACGAGGAGCAACTACGGTCTCGTTGTCAGCGCACTGGGCGCCCGCCATCTGCTGGATGGCGGGCGCCGCGTCGTGTACGAGTGGGAGGAGTCCTTAGCGGGTGTGCGCTCGCCGAGCGAGGGCGGCGGTGTCTGGCTGGGTGGTTGTGGCCGCACTTGGTTGGGTCGGGTACTCGGCCGGGCAGTGTGTCCCGGTCGGCGGTAGCGTGAGTCGGATCAGGTAACGCTCGATGTATCCGCGGGCGCAGTTGGGGCTGTTGCGGAACGTGCTGTGGCCTGCGCCGTCGTAGGTGAGCAGTACCGAGTTGGGGATCTGCTGTGCGGCTGCCAGGTTCCAGGCGTACGGCGTGGCTACGTCGTATCTGGCAGTGGACACCAGTATCGGCGGTGTGCCGTTGATGGCAAGCCGGTGTTGCGGGTTCCTGAACGGCCCACTCCAGTTGAGGCAGCTGGTGATGTCCGACCAGAAGGGAGACAGCTTGGTGTGCGGCGCGACGGTCTGGGCCAGCTTCGTGCGGTAGGCCTGCAGCTCGGCGAGACCGCTGACGTTCCAGAGCCAGTCGGAGCACCAGATGGCCGGGTAGGAGTCCTCGACCGGGTCAACGACACCGTCCTGCCCGCTCTGTGCGGCAAGGCCGGCATCCCCGAGTCCGACTCCCGCGGCGCGTTGACCAGCCACCGCGCCCGCGCCACCATCGCCACCCAACTCCTCAACGCACCCGAACCACTGTCCCTTGCCGACTTGAAGGAATGGTTGGGCACAAGCACTACTCCAGCACCCGGCACTACGCGGCGATCCTGCAACGCAAACTGTCGGCCGCCTACCGCAAGGCCGACTACTTCGCCCGCAACGTGCGCACCATCCAGGTACTCATCGACCGGGAGACCATCCTGTCCGGCGCCGCGACCGGCGGCGAGCAACCGTGGAAGTACTACGACCTCGGCGACGGGTACTGCACCTACGACTTCTTCGCCACATGCCCACACCGGCTCGCCTGCGCCCACTGCCCGTTCTACCTCCCCAAGGAATCCAGCGCTGGGCGCCTGCTCGAAGTCAAAGACGGCGTCGAGCAGATGCTTGAACGCCTCACCCTCACCGACGACGAACGCACCGCCCTCGAAGGCGACCGCGACGCACTCACCGCGCTCGCCAGCAGGCTCGCCAAAGTGCCCACCCCCGCAGGCCCGACCCCGGAGCACCTCGGCACAGACCGCGCCTTCATCTCACTGACTGCCCTCCAGGACAGCATCTCCGGACAACGACCATGAAACGCGCAGCCGCTATTCAGAGAGGCGGCGACCCGCATCGATTACTACGCCCGCCGCCTCACGACGTACTAGCTGAAGCTACTGACCACGGATTTCAGGAACGCCAGTTGTTGCTTCGTCGGTGTCATCAGTTCGATTCCGGACCTACCCGACTCGCGGGCGTACGCTTCGCCGTCGTCCGGAGCAAGGCTCACGGTCAGCATCCGGTCGCCGGTCAGGATGTATTTGCTCTTGGGTGTGCCATACGCCTGATCTCCGAGGCCGGAGATCGGCAGACCCGCCCCGCTGTTACGGCGGAACCGTTCGACGGCATCATCCCCCTGTTCAGCGTGGATCCACAACATGCCTTTCCGCCCGGCGAGAGCGCAGGTGGTCGTCTCGTCGAGCGTGTGCGAGCGGCTGCCGGTCAGCTCGATCCCGTAGGCGGCCGAGGCAGCGGCGAGGTCGAGCTTGCGACACGCACCGGTCGCAGCTTCGGCCACGACTTCGACAGGATCACTGATCCGGCCGATCGCCGATTCGCTCAGGCGCAGACCAGGCCCGAAGTCCACGTTGTCGGGGTCGTCCTGATCAGAGATACTCAGGCTGATCTCGAGGCCGGTCGAGCCCTTGCGGACCCGGACGGTCGCATCGCTGGCCTGGTACTGGCCAAGCGCCTCCCTGTAGGAGACGAACGTCCAGGCCGCATCGCCCAGATCCGCGACGGGTGTCGGCTTGGCCTGCGGCATCGGCGATCCGCTCGCGTCTTTCGCCGGCTTCTCAGGACTGGCGAACCAGTCGGATGGCCGGCCGGTCTCGACCCTGACAGTGACGCTGGGCTGGCCGTCTTTCGGCCCGGTGTAGACGCAATGGAGACTCCAGCCGGTTTCGTGTGGCTTGGCGTAACGCAGGAACATGCGGTAGCCGGACACTCCGAGCACTCGGCGAAAGTCGTCGCCGGTCAACAGGGCGCATTCGTCGAAGCTGGCTGTGGGCTTCGGGCTGGCAGGACTCGACGGCTTGGAAGGGCTGGAGCCGGCTGCTGCGCACCCGGTGATCCACCCGGAAACGAGGAGCAGCGCGGCTGGAACAAGCAAGTAGCGGCGCCAAAATGTCCGTATCACAGCGAAACCATAGTGGCCCGCGCTGGCACGCCGCTGGCGCCACTAGCCGGCGCCCGCAGCGTGTACAGCATCCACAGCCCGCTGAGCAAGACGATCGCTCTGTTCTTCGCCGAGCCGACACATAACCGACCTATCGCCCGTGGGAAGTCAGTACGTCCACTGTGGGGAGCCGACCTGTCCGTATCTGTCGAGGTCGGACTGGCCACTGACGCCCGGCAGGAGCACGAAATCCAACCGTCAAGACAAATCGTTACAGGATATTCGCAATAACGCCGGTGTCGCGCTAGCCGCTTGAACTGTCGCACCGACAGGCCGGTGAACACCGGCACCCACTCCACCCGATCCGCACTGATCTGCCCCACGGGCCAACATCATGATCACCAGCAACCGTCCCAGCCAGGCGACACGCCCGTTAGGGGACAACCTTTAGACGCAACGGAGCTGCGGACACCTCGACGGATCAGCTCGAAGCACCGCCGTTTCACCCCAACCGGCGTCTTGTTCGGTGCGTAGTACCTCGGCACAGGAATCCCATCCGATCAAGATTCGCAACGACTGGTAGAACCGCCTCCTGTTCCAGTGGTTGGTTCTGTCATTCGCTCATCTCTTCGAGCACGGCGTCGGTGATCCGGGTGATGGTGTCCTTGGAGACCTCGGCGCCGTAGACCTCGGCCGGGTGTGCGGAGATCTCCCCGGTGGTCAGTCCCTTGGCGGCAAGGGAGATCACCATCTCATCCACACCGTGCAAGCGGCGTTTGCGCTTGGCCACGGTCTTCGGGTCGAACGACCCGTCCCGGTCGCGCGGGACGGCGATCTCGACCGGACCGACATCGGTGGTGACGGTCTTGGTACGGGTGCCGTCGGGGGAGTTGCCCCGGTTGCGGCCGGCCGCCTCGTGCTTCATAGCCCAGATGTTCGGTCATCTCGGCTTCCAGACCGGTCTTGAGTACCTGCTTGGTCAGCCGCTGCAACAGGCCACCAGGACCGACCAGACCCACCCCCGCCGCCTTTGGCCGCCGAGCCAACTCCTCGGCCACGGCGTACTCGCCAGCAACATCCGTTGTCTCGGAGGCCTTCTTGTCGGGAGACACCCGGGCAGCTCCTTTCCTTTCCTTGACGAACTCACCTAAAGCGGCGACTCACCACGGATCGCCGGCGTTGTACTGACGCATACCCGGGACCTGAGATGGTCGCCTCATTCCATTCGATCGTCGGACGGGTTCGGCCTCGGATCGAGATCGCAGCGCCGATCGAGTCGCACGGATCAGCGACTGCAGCTCCCTCAACCAAGTGGGGGTGCAGCGCCGCGCTAGTACCGCGCCAGCAGCGCGTGCCAAGGTGCTCGGCGTCTGAAGATGAGTGCACTGGTCGATATGTAGCGTTTGGCGGGCGGCCCCCGGCCTGGAGTGGAGGTTTCATGTGGCGTAAGACGACGACCATCTCGTTGGCGACCCTGGCAACGACTCTGGTGTCTATGCCGGGGGTCGCGGCCGCGAGCCGGCCGGCTGAGGACGCTGGGATCGCAGCGGCGAGCAGGTCGCCGGTTTGGTCGGAGGCGACCGACTCGCCCCCGCTGTCGGTGACACCCGCTGGGGAGCGGTACGGCCATCTGGAGGAGGTGACAACCGGGCGCAAGTTCGTTCCGCGCGGCGCCAACTACGTGAGGCTGACCACGACTCTCACGGAGCATTACTCGACGTTCGAGCCTGGCCGCTACACCAAAGCCGAAGCCGAGCAGGTGCTCGCCACGCTCGGCGGAAACAGCGTGTCGCGTGTCACAGCATGGTTGCCCTGGAGTACGCAAGGATGCGACTTAGCCCGACCAAGAAGAATGTCCACCAAAGCAGGTTGTTTACCTTACCCCCGTCAATGCTGACCTCAGCAAATGACTGGAAAGAGCGGGTGCCCGGGAGGCTGAGCTGCGGCACGCCAACTGTCGACGCCGCCAGGCGGGGAGGGACAATCAGATGCCACGCATCGCGGTGAACGGCGTCGAGCTCGATTACGACGTCCGTGGAGACGGGGAGCCGATCCTGCTGATCACAGGTGCCGGCACACGCAGCACGATCTGGCTGCCGCAGATCCGCGCGCTGGCCGCTGCGGGTTACCAGACCATCAGCTATGACCACCGGGCTAGCTCGCCGGACGCTACACCAGCCGTACCGTACGGCTTCGAGGATCTGGTCGAGGACGCCGTGAGCCTGATCGGCGAGCTCGAGTTGTCGCCGTGCCACCTGATTGGATACTCGCTCGGCGCCAAGATCGCTCAGGCGCTGGCCAGCAACCACCCGGAGCTGGTTCGGTCGATGGTGTTAATCGCAACCGCGCCTGCCGTGGACACTTTCCGGGAGGCGCTCTTGCATGGCTTTGCCGAGTATCTGCGTAGTGGCATCAAGCTGCCCGCCGGCTATGCCGCCGCGTTGACCGCACTGAAGATGTTCTCTCCTCACACCCTGGCCGACGACCGAGTGATCGGCGATTGGTTGGAGCTGCTGGCGCTGTCGGCGGAGGAGGAGAACGGCATGGCCGAGCAGTACGCGGCCGCCACCGTACCCGACCAGCGCACCGAGTTGGCCGCGATCCGAGCGCCCTGCCTGGTGATCAGCTTCACCGACGACCTGGTGACCCCGGCCGCCGCCGGTCGCGAGGTGGCCGAGCTGATCCCGGACTGCGAAGGAGCGGAGCTGACCGCCTGTGGCCATCTGGGGCTGCTTGAGCGGCCGCAGGACATCAACGCGATCGTCCTCGACTTCTTCAGGAGGAATCGAGTATGAGGGGCTGTGCACCGGTTCGAAATGACCTAGCCCTTTGATCGGCGAATCGCGGCAGGTCATCCGCGGCCCGCCACGCCACGGCTGGTCGTGAATGAGCTGACCGAGGTTCTACGCACAGACGTTCGCAGGTGAGGTGCGCGACTCTGAGCGGCAACTAGTCAAGATCGTCGCCAGCCGAGGTTGCTTTGATGAGCGCATCGGGCGCCGAATACGCGCGACGTGTCGGCGTACTGTTGTACCCGGTAACTTAGTGGGTGCTTAGACGCACGTCGAATACATGTGTCAAGTACGGCTTTACATTGGTTCGATATGAACGCTTACCGGGCAGGTGGGAATTTCGGATGCTCACTCAAGAACGTGTATCGCTTTTTCACAGAACTTTGATGCCGCCATCTATATTGTCGCATCGGACGGCGCACCGAGCATCAAGCGCAGTTCGCCTCTCCGCCAGCAGCCATGCGGAGAAGTTGCCATAGCAAGAACGGTGTGCCCAAATGAACTGTCCGCCGAGTCCGTGAAGACCGCTGTTCGTTGTGGTTCCGATGCGGTGTCGGAGGATGTTCGGGCTCGCAATTCCAGACGGGCTGTCGGTTGAGTGGAGAAATTGAGTGGGAAACAGCGTCTACGGTGAGAAGGGCGACGAGACGGAGGGCCAGGCAGTTCTCCGCAGCAGGGTGATTCCTTGGGTGCTGTCCGCGGATACCGTAGTGGCCCTGCGCGCCCAGGGCCACAGACTGCTCATGCACCTGCGCGACGGCCCGGTCGACGAGCCGTCGCCCGCGGATCTAGGCCTGTCGCTGGCCGTATCCCGGACCCAGATGTCCAGCCGTTCGGTCCTGTTGGCCGAGACACGCGAGGAAGTCATCGCCGAGCTGACCGCATTGGTCGAGGGCCGCCCCAGCACCAATGTGGTCAACGGGACTTCCAGGACGCGGAAACGCGCCGTGTTCGTCTTTCCCGGGCAGGGCTCACAGTGGTCCGGCATGGCGACCGATCTTCTGGACGCCTCGGAGGTGTTCTGGGGCACTGTAGAGAACTGCAGTCGAGCACTGGTCCCCTATGTGGACTGGTCGTTGGAGGAGGTGCTGCGCGCCGCGCCCGGCGCGCCCGGCCTGGACCGCGACGATGTCGTTCAGCCCGCCCTGTTCGCGGTGATGGTGGGTCTGGCCGAGCTCTGGCGCGCGTTCGGCGTGGAGCCTGCCGCGGTGGTCGGACACGGCAGCGGCGAGATCGCGGCCGCCGTCGTCGCGGGCGGACTGTCCCTGGAGGACGGCGCCCGCGTGGTGGCACTGTGGAACAAGGCGCAGGCCCAGCTTGCCGGCCGCGGCGCGATGATTTCGGTGCCGTTGCTGTCAGCGTCGGTCGAGCCGCTGCTGGAACGCTGGCCCGGGAGACTGGCACTGGCGGCGGTCAACGGGCCGCGGTCCGTCGTCCTTTCAGGCGACCGGCACGTCATCGGCGAGCTGCTGGCGGAGCTCACCGCCGAGGGGGTCGACGCCAAACGCATCCCGTTCGATGTGGCGGCTCACTCCCCACAGATGGAGCAGCTGGGCGACGAACTCCTCACCGCACTGGCGCCCTTGAGGCCGTGCAGCGGATCGGTGCCCTTCCACTCAACCGTCACAGGTGGGCTGCTGGACACCCGGTCGTTGGACGCCGACTACTGGTACCGCAATCTCCGCGGAACTGTCGGGTTCGAAGGGGTTATTCGCTCGCTACGCGACCACGACACCTTTGTCGAGATCAGCCCCCACCCTGTCCTTACCCTGGCCCTGGGGCAGATTCTGGACGATACGAACCCGGCCGCGGTCGTGGTGGGTTCGCTGCGTCGCCACAATGACGGCCCGCGCCGCTTCCTGACCTCGCTGGCCGAGCTGTACACAGCGGGCGCCGAGGTGGACTGGCGTCCAGCGTTCCCCAGCACCGCCTCCGTGGTCGAGCTGCCCTCGGCCGAGCCGGACAGCGAGGGCCTACCGAACCGGGTCGAAGGGGCCGCCACCCAGCGCCTCACCGAACTGGTGCTCTCCGAGGCGTCTGCGGTCCTCGGCCACGACGCACGAGGCGAGGTCGGACCCACCGAGTCGTTCAGGGACATCGGGTTCGACTCAGCGATGGCCGTGGAGCTGCGCAACCGGCTGGCTGCCGCCACCGGCCTACGGCTGCCGGCGGGGCTGCTGTTCAGCCATCCGTCGCCGCGGCAACTGGCCGGCCACCTCGCTGCCGAGCTGTCAGGCACCGAGCGCACCCAGGAGGCGTCCCAGCGCGCGGCCGTGACATCCGACGACCCCGTGGTGATCGTTTCCATGGCGTGCCGGTTCCCGGGCATGGTCGCCTCCCCGGAAGATCTGTGGCAACTCCTCATGGAGGAACGGGACGCCGTTTCCGCCTTTCCCGACAACCGTGGCTGGCCGCTCGACACGCTCTTCGACGACGATCCGAACCGTGCGGGCTGCTCCTACACGCGCAACGGCGGTTTCCTCCACGACGCCGACCAGTTCGACGCCGCGTTCTTCGGCATCAGTCCTCGCGATGCCACGGCGATGGAACCGCAGCAGCGGCTGGTGCTGGAGACCGTTTGGGAGGCGATCGAGCGGGCCGGCATCGATCCGTCCACGCTGCGCGGCAGCCGCACTGGGCTGTACGTCGGCGCGATGACGCAGGAATACGGGCCGCGGTGGCACGAGGCGAGCGGCGCGGTCGCGGGGCGCTTGGCTACCGGCACCGGCACCTGTGTGCTGTCGGGACGGGTCTCCTACACCCTGGGTCTCGAGGGCGCCGCGGTCACCGTCGACACCGGCTGTTCCTCCTCCCTGGTCACGCTGCACATGGCCATGCAGGCGCTGCGCGGTGGCGAGTGCGACCTCGCCCTGGCCGGCGGGGTGATGGTGATGGCCGCTCCTGGCCTGTTCGTGGAGTTCAGCCGCAAGCGCGGCCTCGCCCCCGACGGACGGTGCAAGCCGTTCGCGGACGCGGCGGACGGCACCGCCTGGGGCGAGGGCGTGGGCATGCTGCTGCTGGAGCGCCTGTCGGACGCGCGCCGTAACGGCCACGAGGTGCTCGCCGTCGTCCGGGGTTCGGCGCTCAACCAGGACGGTGCCAGCAAACGCCTCACTGTGCCGAACGGCCCGTCCCAGGAGCGGGTTATCCACGACGCGCTGGCCGCCGCCGGCCTCACAGCCGCCGACGTCGACGTGGTCGAGGCGCACGGCACCGGCACCACCATCGGCGACCCGATGGAGGCTGAGGCCGTCCTCGCCACCTACGGGCAGGACCGAGCCCCCGGCCGACCGCTGCTGCTGGGGTCGATGAAGTCGAACGTCGGACACACCCTGGCCGCCGCCGGCGTCGGCGGGGTGATCAAGATGACGATGGCGATGCGCCACGGGCTGCTCCCCAGCACCCTGCACATCGACCGGCCGAACTCACGTGTCGACTGGACCGCAGGTGAGGTCTCGCTACTGACCGAGACGACACCGTGGCCCGAGACCGGTCGTCCCCGCCGCGCGGGCGTCTCCGGGTTCGCCATCTCCGGCACCAACGCCCACGTGATCCTGGAGGAGGCGCCCGGGTCTGGGCCGCGGGATGTCGCGCCTATGAGTGCGGTCCCGGTCCTGCTTTCGGCGAAGTCAGAGCCGGCGTTGCGTGCTCAGGCCGGCAGGCTTCTCGAGGCGTTGCGGGAACGTCCGGATGTCCGGCTGGCCGATGCCGGCTTCTCTCTCGCTGTGGGCCGGGCTCGGTTTGACTGGCGGGCCGCGGCGGTGGCGGGGGATCGAGCTGAGCTCGAGCGTGGCCTCGAGGCGCTGGTGCAGGACGCCGAGATTACTCGCGCGGTGGCGGGTCGTGCGGTGTTCGTGTTTCCGGGGCAGGGTGCGCAGTGGGTGGGCATGGCGGCGGGCCTGCTCGAGTCCTGCCCGGTGTTCGCGCGGCGGATGGCTGAGTGCGCCACCGCCCTGGAACCCTGGGTGGACTGGACCCTGCTGGACGTGGTCCGGGCATCGGAATACGACCGGGTCGACGTCGTCCAGCCGGTGCTCTGGGCGGTGATGGTCTCCCTCGCCGAGGTCTGGCGGTCGTTCGGTGTGGAGCCTGCCGCCGTGGTCGGCCACTCCCAGGGCGAGATCGCCGCGGCATGTGTAGCTGGGGTGTTGAGTCTTGCGGACGCCGCCCAGGTGGTGGCCCTGCGCAGCCGCGCGTTGCGGGCCCTCTCGGGTCGGGGTGGCATGGCGTCGGTGCAACGTCCGGCCACCTGGGTGCGGGAGGCCATCGGCGCTTGGGCCGGCCAGCTCTCCGTAGCCGCCATCAACGGCCCGGAGCAGGTCGTGGTCAGTGGTGCCTCCGAGGCGTTGGAGGAGTTCCTCGCCCACTGCGAGAAGCAGGGCGCCAAGACCCGCCGCGTTGAAGTGGACTACGCCTCACACTCGGCCCACGTGGAGAAGATCGAGGCGGAGCTGGCCGGGCTCCTGGCCGGTGTCGAGCCGCGCGTGGGTGACGTGCAGGTGTACTCCTCCCTCACCGGCGAGGTGCTGCTCGACGACACCTTGATGGACGCCGGATATTGGTACCGCAACCTGCGCGAGACCGTGCGGTTCGAGCAGGCCGCCACCGCACTGCTGACGGCCGGGCACCGGATCTTCGTCGAGATCAGCCCGCACCCCGTCCTCACCGTCCCCCTCCAAGCCACCATCGACCAAACCGGCGTGGACGCTGTCACGCTGGGCACCCTGCGCCGCGACGAGAACGAGCACCGCCGGCTGCTCACCTCGCTGGCCGAGGCCCACTGCCGCGGCCTCGACGTCGACTGGTCCGCCTGGTTCGAGGGCACGGGCGCGCGACGCGTCACGCTGCCCACCTATCCGTTCCAACGCCGCCGTTACTGGTTGGACACTCCAGCCCCGGCGACCGACGCCACCGGCGTGGGTCTCAACCCCATCGATCATCCCCTGCTCAGCGGGATGACGACCCTCGCCCACGACGACGGTTTGCTCCTCACCGGCCAGCTCTCCCTCCACACCCACCCCTGGCTCGCCGATCATGCCGTCGCCAGCACCGTCCTCCTCCCCGGCACCGCCATGGTCGACATCGCGGTGACCGCCGGCGACCAGCTCGGCTGCGAGCTGCTGCGCGAGATCGTCCTGGAGGAGCCGCTGGTCGTTCCCAGTGGCGGCGTGCGGTTCCAGGTGACCGTGGGTGCTCCCGACAACGCCGGAGCGCGCCCCTTCTCCATCCACTCACTTTCCGACACCGCCGTGACCGGACCGCACGAAGACGCGAGGGACGATCGATGGACCCGGCACGCGTCGGGTCTGCTCGCACCGACAGCGCAGGCGGCCCCGTCCGCAGCCCTGTCGGCGGACTGGCCTCCGCCGGGCGCCCGCCCGCTTGCGCTCGACGGCCTCCATGAGCGGCTGGCCGACATCGGCTACGGCTACGGGCCAGCGTTCCAAGGACTTCACGCTGCCTGGCAGCAGGGGACGGACTGGTACGCGCAGGTGTCGCTTCCCGACAACTGCCACGCCGACGCCGCCCGGTACGGCATGCATCCCGCTCTTCTTGACGCAGCCCTGCACCTGTTCCTGCTGAGCGGCCAGGCCGGAAGCGAGCCGGAGCTTCGGCTGCCGTTCTCCTTCGGCGGCGTCACCCTGCACTCCTCGGGAGCCACGTCCCTGCGCGTACGTTGGACGGAGACCGGCCCGGACAGTGCCTCCCTGACAGCCACCGATCCCAGCGGCCAGCCGGTGCTGACCGTGGAATCCGTCGTACTGCGGCGCCTGCCCGCAGACCGGCTCACCGCCTTGGCGCCGGCCGCTCAACGGGATCTGTACCACCTCGACTGGGAACCGGTCGTCCCTATCACCTCGGAGCCGCGACCGGGCCGATGGGCCGTGCTCGCCGACGCCGCGAGCGTGGCCGACGCGCTCGCCGCGGACGGCATCTCCGTGGATCGCTACCCGGACGCAGACGCAGTGTGCGCCGCGATGGACGAGGGCGCGCCGGTCCCCAGCACGCTGGTGTACGTCCAGGCGGTTGCAGACGGCGACCACACCGGCCCTGCCGCGGTCCATGCCGCCGTCCGGCAGGTGCTTGCCCTCGTTCAGCGCTGCCTGGACGACGAGCGCCTCGAGCCACCCCGCGTCCTGCTCGTCACCCGCTGGGCGGTGGCGATCCGGCCGGAGGAGGACGTACCGGACCTGGCCGGCGCCGCCGTTCGAGGGCTCATGATTCCCGCCCAGAACGAGCACCCCGACCGGTTCGCGCTGCTGGACATCGACGGCGGCAGCGGGCTGGCGGCTGCCATCAGCGCCGCGTGCGCCGACCCGCGGCCGTTGGCCCTACGTGACGGAAAGCTGTACGCGGCGCGCCTCGTGCCCACGCCGGCCCCCGACGGCGACACCTCGTTCCTCGCCCCGGACATGGCGGAGGGGACCGTACTCATCACCGGCGGAACCGGTGGCCTGGGCAGTGCACTCGCCCGCCACCTGGTCGCCCGGCACGGCGGACGGCACCTGCTGCTCACCAGCCGCCGGGGTGAGGCCGCCGAGGGCGCGGCCGACCTCGCCGCCGAACTGGCGGCGGCCGGAGCCGAGGTCACCATCGCCGCCTGCGACGCCACCGACCGGGAGGCGCTGGCCGAGCTGCTGCGAGGCATCCCGGACCAGCATCCGCTGACGGCCGTGATCCACACCGCGGGCGTCCTTTCCGACGCCACCGTGCGGAATCTGACCCCGGACATGGTCGACGAGGTGCTCCGCCCGAAGGCTGACGCCGCCTGGCACCTGCACGACCTCACCCGAGATCTCCCACTGTCCGCGTTCGTGCTGTTCTCCTCGCTGGCCGCCGTGGTCGGCAACCCCGGACAGGCCAACTACGTCGCCGCCAACTCCTTCGTCGACGCTTTGGCGCACCACCGCCGTGTCCAGGGGCTGCCGGCTGTCTCCCTCGCCTGGGGGCTGTGGGAGACGCGATCCGCCATGACCGCGGCGTTGGCCCGGACGGACGTTGCGCGGTCGGGCCGCCAGGGGATCCTGCCGCTGTCGACCCAGCGTGGCCTGGAACTGTTCGACGCGGCGCTCGCCTCGGGCCGGCCGATGCTCGTGCCCGCCAAGCTGGACCTGGCCGCGCTCCGCGACCCTGAACGCGCCGCGTCCGCCCCCGCGATCCTGCGCTCCCTGGTTCGCCCTGCGCGCCGCCGTGCGGCAGCTGCCGGCACCGACGCGTCCACCTGGCCCCGCCGCATCGCCGGCCTGCCACCGGCCGACCGCCGCAGGACTACCGCCGGGGTGATCCGCCGCGCGGCCGCCGCGATCCTGGCGCTGGACGGTCCCGCGGCCGTCGGAGTGGACGCGACGTTCAAGGACCTCGGCTTCGACTCCCTCACGGCACTGGAGCTACGCAGACGGATCGAGTCCGACACCGGCATCCGGCTGCCGGCCACCGCCGTCTTCGACCATCCCACTCCGGCCGCCCTGACCGACCGTCTTCTCGCCGAGCTGGAACAGGCGACGGGTGCTGCCCCCGCCACTTCCGCGGAGGCCGGCCGAGGCGCCGCGCCGGCCCAGGACGACCCGATCGCGATCGTCGGAATGGCGTGCCGGTACCCCGGGGAAGTTCGTTCGCCGCAGGATCTGTGGGAGCTGGTCGCCGCCGGGACTGATGCCATCGGCCCGTTCCCCAACAACCGGGGCTGGGACATCGAGGACCTGTACGACCGCGAGCCGGGCCGTCCAGGCAAGACGTACACCCGGCACGGCGGGTTCGTGTACGACGCCGACCGGTTCGATGCCGGCTTCTTCGGCATCAGCCCGCGAGAGGCTATCGAGATGGATCCGCAGCAGCGGCTGCTGCTGGAGGCGAGCTGGGAGGCCGTCGAGAACGCCTCCATCGCCCCCGCCACGCTGCGATCCACCCGCACCGGTGTGTTCAGCGGCGTGATGTACAGCGACTACGGCGTGCGACTACACACCGGCACCGTCCTGAGCGTGGTCTCCGGCCGCGTGTCCTACGCCCTGGGTCTGCAGGGACCCGCTGTCACCGTGGATACCGCCTGCTCGTCCTCCCTGGTGGCCATGCACTTGGCCGCCCAGGCGCTGCGGCAGGGGGAGTGCGATCTCGCGCTGGCCGGCGGCGTCACGGTCATGAGCTCACCGGCGCCCTTCGTCGAGTTCAGCCCGCAGTACGGGCTGGCCGCCGACGGCCGCTGCCGGTCGTTCGACGACTCCGCCAGTGGTACCGCCTGGGGAGAGGGGGTGGGAGTGGTGCTGCTGGAGCGGCTGTCGGACGCGCGCCGGAACGGCCATGAGGTGCTCGCCGTCGTTCGTGGCTCAGCCGTCAACCAGGACGGCGCCTCCAACGGCCTGACCGCACCCAACGGCCCGTCCCAGGAGCGAGTCATCCGCGACGCCCTGGCCGCCGCGGGCCTCACCGCCGCCGACATCGACGCCGTCGAAGCCCATGGCACCGCCACCACTCTCGGCGACCCCATCGAGGCCAACGCCCTCCTGGCCACCTACGGCCAGGACCGGGACCCCGGCAACCCCGTCCTCGTCGGCTCCCTGAAATCGAACATCGGCCACACCCAGGCCGCAGCCGGCGTCGGCGGCGTCATCAAGATGGTGCAGGCCATGCGTCACGGCCGGCTTCCCGCGACCCTCCACCTCACCCGGCCCACCCGCCATGTCGACTGGTCCTCCGGCACACTCCACCTGCTGACCGAGGCCACGCCCTGGCCACACACCGGCCGCCCCCGTCGCGC
Organism: Flindersiella endophytica; assembly: GCF_054779015.1. Lineage (NCBI taxonomy): Bacteria > Bacillati > Actinomycetota > Actinomycetes > Propionibacteriales > Nocardioidaceae > Flindersiella > Flindersiella endophytica. The sequence goes on along the minus strand of NZ_BAAGYY010000014.1, from coordinate 26,507 downwards.
CGCCGTCTCCGCCTACGGCATCTCCGGCACCAATGCCCACCTCATCCTTGAACAGCCCCCCGCGACTGACCCAGAAATCAATACCGCGTCGCCGCCACCCGAACCGCGACTGCCCGCCGTGCTGCCCTGGGCGCTCTCCGCCCGCGGTGCCACGGCGCTGCGGGCCCAGGCCGCCCGGCTGCGGCCGCTGGCGACCGCCGCCGGTCCGGAGCTGGGTCCCGCCCACCTCGACCTCGGATACTCCCTGGCCACCACCCGCTCCCTGCTCACCGACCGTGCCGTCGTCCTGGGCGCCGGCACCGCCGAACTGCTCGACGGCCTCGCAGCCCTGGAACGCGGTGAACCGGCGTCCAACGTCGTGACCGGCAGCATTGGTGGCTCGGGCGAGCTGGCGTTCCTGTTCACCGGGCAGGGCAGCCAGCGGGCCGGCATGGGCGGGAAGCTTTACGCGACCCAGCCGGCCTTCGCCGCCGCCCTCGACGCGGTCTGCGAGCAGTTGGACCGGTACCTGGACGTGCCACTGAAGGACCTGATCCTCGCCGAGAACGAAACCGAGCGGACCGCTCTGCTCCACCAGACCCGCTACACCCAGCCAGCCCTGTTCGCCGTGGAGGTGGCGCTGTTCCGGCTCGTGCAGCACTACGGCGTCGCCCCTGACTACCTCATCGGCCACTCCATCGGCGAGCTCGCCGCGGCCTACGTGGCGGGCGTTCTCGACCTCGAGGACGCCTGCACGCTGGTGGCGGCCCGCGGGCGGCTGGTGCAGTCGGCGCCGGCCGGCGGCGCGATGGCCGCCATCCAGGCCACCGAGGCGGAGGTCGCCGTCACTCTGGGCGAACTGGACCGGCGAAGCGGCGTGGCCGTCATCGCCGCCGTCAACGGGCCGGACGCCGTGGTGGTCTCCGGCGACGAGCGGGCCGTAACCCGGGTGGCGTCCCACTGGGCGTCGGCCGGCCGGCGGACGAAGCCGCTGCGCGTCAGCCACGCCTTCCACTCGCCGCACCTGGATGGGGTTCTCGACGAGTTCCGCCGGGTGGCGGCCCAGGTTAGGTTCGCCGACCCGGTCGTGCCGATCGTCTCCGGTGTCACCGGCCGGCCCGCCACGGCAGGGGAACTGGCCGACCCCGAGTACTGGGTGCGGCAGCTGCGGGAGACCGTCCGGTTCCACGACGGGGTGCGGTTCCTGGCCGAGCATGGCGTCACCAACTGGCTGGAGCTCGGCCCGGACGCGGTGCTCTCGGCCCTGGTGCGGTCCGGCTCGGCCGACACCTCCGGGCGTCCCGTCACCGCCGTTCCGCTGCTGCGCTGCGGCCACGACGAGGCTCGTACGTTCACCGCGGCCCTGGCTGAGGTATACGCGAACGGCACGGACGTCGACTGGGGCGCGTTCTTCCCCGGTGGCCGGACCGTGGCCCTGCCCACGTACGCATACCAGCGCGAACGCTACTGGCTAAGCGCACCGGCCGCTGCCCCGGCGAAGAGCGCGGGCAGCCACCCGCTGCTGGACCACGCCGTCGAGCTCGCCGGCAGCCAGGGATGGGTGTTCACTGGGCGGCTCGACGCCGACGCGCAACCGTGGCTCGCCGACCACGCAGTCCTGGGCCGGCCGCTGCTGCCGGGTGCCGCCGTCGCCGAGCTCGCCCTGCACGCGGCGCGGCAGACCAGCGCCGTGGGCGCGGTGGCCGAGCTGACCCTGCACGAGCCGCTGCCGCTCACCGAGGCCACCACCGTCCAGCTGGTGATCGACGCCCCCGCCGCGGACGGCACTCGCGCGTTCACCTTCTACGCACGGCCCGAGAAAGCGCCGCACGCGGCGTGGAACCGCTACGCCACGGGCTCCCTTGGCGCGCAGGGTTCCGCCGCAGAAGCCGACATCGGCGTGCTTGCACATTGGCCACCCCAGCAGGCCACGCCGCTTCCCGTCGACGACCTCTACCCCCGGCTGGCCGAGCGCGGCTACGCCTACGGGCCTGCCTTCCAGGGACTGCGCGCCGCCTGGCGGGACGGGCATGACGTGTACGCGGAGGTCATCCCGCCGGAGGCGGCCCGCGCGAACGGCAACGGCTTCGGCATCCACCCGGCCGCGCTGGACGCCGCGCTACACGCTGCGCTCGCCGACACGGGCGGGGAGGACGGTGGTGAGGAAGGCGGCGGGCTCCTCGTCCCGTTCCACTGGAGCGGCCTGACGCTGCACGCCACGCCCGCAGCGGCGACCGCGACGGCCTTGCGTGTCCGCCTACGCCGGAAGCCGGACGGCACCCGCGCCGTGCTCGTCGCCGACGAGGCCGGCACGCCGGTCTTTCGTGCCGACGCGCTCGCAGTGCGCGAGCTCCCCGTGGACGCGGTCAGCCCCGACAGCGGCGCCGCGCTGCTGGCGCTGGAGTGGGCACGGCGTGAGCTGACGGAGGGTTCCGCCGCGGGTCCGTGGGCCGTCGTGGGCGGAAACGACATCGCGGCGCAGGTAACCGAGGTGGTGCGCGCCTCCGGTGTGGCCGTGCGCGCCTACCCCGACCTGGACGCCCTCAGCCGCGCGCTGGACGACGGCGCGCCGGTGCCCGCGCTCGCCATCGCCACCGACCCACTCGTGCCCGGTATCCCTTCCCACGCAGTGCTCGGCGTCGTCCAGTGGTGGCTCGCCGACGATCGCCTCGAAGGCTCCGGTCTCGCCCTGCTCACGAAGGGAGCCGTCGCGTGCGCCGACTTGGAGACCGCCGACGTGGCCGGGGCCGCCGCGTGGGGCCTGATCCGCTCCGCGCAGGCGGAACGCCCCGGGCGCTTCCTCCTGGCCGACACCGACGGCAGGCCGGAATCCATCCGCCAGATCGTTCCCGCGCTGACCTGCGGTGAGCCTCAGGTGGCCGTCCGCGCCGGGCAGCTGCGAGTCCCGGAGCTGCGCCGCCAACGCCTCGAGGTGGCGGCCGCCGAGGCGCCGTTCGTCAAGACCAGCCACGTGCTGATCACCGGCGGCCTGGGAACCCTGGGCCGGCTGGTCGCCCGTCACCTGGTCGACCGGTACGGCGTGCGGCGGCTGCTGCTGACTGGGCGGCGCGGCATCGACACGCCGGGCGCCGAGGCGTTCGTGGCCGAACTGGTCGCGGCCGGCGCAGAGGTGGCCGTCGTGGCGTGCGACGCCGGGGACCGCGACGCCCTGGCCGCCGTCGTAGGCGCCGTTCCGGAGGAGTGGCCGCTGACCGGCGTGGTGCACGCGGCCGGGGTCGTGGACGACGCGGTCGTCGAGCGGCTCACCCCGGCGCAGATCGACCGGGTGCTGCGGCCGAAGTCCGAGGCCGCGGTCCACCTCCACGAGCTGACCCGTGAGGCGCCGCTGTCGGCGTTCGTCCTGTTCTCCTCGCTCGCGGGCCTACTGGGTTCCGCCGGCCAGGCCAACTACGCGGCGGCCAACGCCTGCCTGGACGCGCTGGCCCAGGCACGCCACGCCCAAGGACTGCCCGCCGTGTCCCTGGCCTGGGGCCTGTGGGCGGACGAGAGCACGATGACCGAGGGACTGGGCGAGGCAGATCTGCGCCGGATGGCCCGCTCCGGCATCGTGGCGTTGCCTGCAGAGGCGGCGCTGGCCCTGTTCGACGCGGCCGTCGTCGCCCAGGTACCGGTTCTGGCCGCGGCCCAGCTGGACCTTGCGGCGCTGGACCCGGACGTGGCCCCGCCGCCGCTGCGCGCCCTCGCCCACGCTGCGCGCCCTTCGCCCGCCGTGCCCCAGCGAACACCGGTGACCGATCTGCGGGCCAGGCTGGCCCGCGCGCGCCGGCCAGAGCGCCGCGACATTCTCCGGGAGGCCGTGCGGTGGGAGGTTGCTGCAGTCCTCGGCTACGCCTCCCACGACCGGGTGACCGCTGACCAGCCGTTCCAGGACCTCGGCTTCGACTCTCTCACCGCGATCGAACTGCGCGGCCGCCTGACCGCCGCGACTGGCATCGCTCTGCCAGCCACGCTGGTCTTCGATCACCCCACGCCCGAAGCGGTGGCGAAGCGCTTGCTCGCCGACCTCGTGCCCGAACTCGACGACGCACCTGACGACGCGGTGGTCGCACCCGACGATCCCAGCCAGCTGGACACGATGACCGCCGAGGACCTGATCCGCCGGGCACTCGGCGACAGCGAGTCCTGACCCTAGAAGGCGAAAGCACACCCATGGCATCCACATCGACCGAGAAGCTCACCGAGGCGCTGCGAGCCGCGCTGAAGGAGAACGAGCGGCTGCAGAACCGTGAGCACGAGCCGATCGCCATTGTTGGCATGGCCTGCCGTTACCCCGGCGGAGTCGCCTCGCCCCAGGACCTGTGGCGACTGGTCGCCGACGAGGTTGATGCCATCGGCCAGTTCCCCGTCGACCGCGGTTGGGACCTGTCCTCTCTGTACGACCCAGACCCCGACACCCCGCACACGTCATACGTCAAGGAGGGCGGTTTCCTCACAGACGCCACGCTCTTCGACGCGGGATTCTTCGGCATCTCACCGCGCGAGGCGCACGCGATGGACCCGCAGCAGCGGCTGCTGCTCGAAACCGCCTGGGAGGCGTTCGAGGACGCGGGCATCCGCCCGGACTCGGTGCGTGGCAGTCGCACGGGCGTTTTCGTGGGTGCCATGTACGGCGACCACGCCACCCTCCTGACTCCCGCCCCCCGAGACCTGGAAGGGCTGCTGGCCGTCGGCGCCTCCGGGAGCGTCGTGTCCGGGCGCATCGCCTATGTCCTCGGCCTGGAAGGGCCCGCCCTCACCGTGGACACGGCGTGCTCCTCTTCGCTGGTGGCATTGCATCTGGCCGTTGCCGCGCTGCGGCGGGGCGAGTGTTCGCTGGCCCTGGCGGGCGGTGTGACGGTGATGGCAACCCCGCGGTTGTTCGTGGAGTTCAGCAGGCAGCGCGGTCTCGCCCTCGATGGCCGCTGCAAGGCGTTCTCCGCGAGCGCGGACGGCACTGGCTGGTCCGAGGGAGCCGGGCTGCTGTTGGTCGAACGCCTCAGCGACGCCCGCCGCCTCGGCCACCCCGTCCTGGCTTTGGTCCGAGGCTCCGCCGTCAACCAGGACGGCGCCAGTAACGGCCTCACGGCGCCCAACGGCCCCTCCCAGCAGCGCGTCATCCGCGACGCACTGGCCGCCGCTGGCCTCGCTCCCGATGACATCGACGCCGTCGAGGCGCACGGCACGGGCACCGCGCTGGGCGACCCCATCGAGGGCGGGGCCCTTCTCGCTACATACGGCCGCACCAGGCCGGCCGGCCACCCGCTCCACCTGGGCTCCCTCAAGTCGAACATCGGGCACACCCAGGCTGCCGCCGGTGTCGCCGGCGTCATCAAGATGACCATGGCGCTGCGCCACGGGCTGCTGCCCAAGACCCTGCACGCGGACGAGCCCACCCCGCATGTGGATTGGTCTGGCGGCGGGGTGGCGTTGCTGACTGAGGCGACAGCATGGCCCGAGACCGGGCACCCTCGCCGTGCGGGGGTCTCTTCGTTCGGCATTGGTGGCACCAACGCCCACGTCATCCTGGAGCAGGTGTCAGAGTCCGGGTCGCAGGAGACTGCATCCTTACGCGAAGCATCGCAGGAGATCCCGATCCTGCTTTCGGCCAAAACGGAGTTGGCATTGCGTGCCCAAGCCGGCAGGCTCCTCGACCATCTTCGGAACCATCCCGACATCCAACTGGCTGACATCGGTTACTCCCTTGCCGTGGGTCGTGCACACTTCGAACAACGGGCTGTGGTCGTGGCCAGCGACCGCGCCGAACTCGAACACGGCCTCGAAACACTGATCCATGGCGGTGACACCTCTCAAGTGGTGACCGGGTCCGCCCGATCGGTTGTCCGCCCTGTGTTCGTCTTCCCCGGGCAGGGTGCGCAGTGGCTGGGCATGGCTGCAGGCCTGCTCGAATCTTCTCCTGTGTTCGCCCGCCGGATGGGTGAGTGCGCCGCCGCTCTGGAACCCCTGATCGACTGGTCGTTGCTTGATGTCATCCGCGGCACCAACAACGCACCGGGGTACGACCGAGTCGATGTTGTGCAGCCGGTGTTGTGGGCGGTGATGGTGTCGTTGGTGGAGGTGTGGCGGTCGTTTGGTGTGGAGCCGGCGGCGGTGGTCGGTCACTCTCAGGGAGAGATCGCCGCGGCCTGCGTCGCCGGAGTGCTCAGCCTCCAGGACGCCGCCAGAATCATCGCCCTCCGCAGCCGCGCACTACGAACCCTGACCGGTAGAGGCGGCATGGCTTCGGTGACCCGCTCAGCCAGCTGGGTCGAGGAAACCATCAGAGCCTGGCCCGGCAACATCTTCGTCGCCGCCATCAACGGCCCGACCCAGGTCATCGTCAGCGGCGACCAGAAGACGCTGGACGAGTTCCTCAACCACTGCGAAGAAGAAGGAGCGGGGGTCCGCCGCATCGGGGTGGATTACGCCTCCCACTCAGCCCGCGTGGAGGAGATCGAAGCCGAATTGGCCGAACTCCTCACCGGCATCCAACCACACGCAGGCGACATACCTGTCTATTCCTCCCTCACTGGCGACGTCCTGCTCGACGACACCGTGATGGACGCCGGGTATTGGTATCTCTCCCTGCGGGAGACAGTGCGATTCGAACAAGCCATCACGGCGCTGTTGACCGCCGGCCACCGCGCCTTCATCGAGATCAGCCCCCGCCCCGTCCTCACTGTCCCCCTCCGAGCGACCATCTGGCAGGCCGGTGTGGAGGCTGTCGCGCTGGGGACCCTGCGCCGCGGCGAGGACGAACACCGCCTCTTGCTCACATCACTGGCCGAGGCCCACTGCCATGGCATCGACGTCGACTGGCTCGCCTGCTTCGAAGGCAGAGGCGCACAACACATCACCCTGCCCACCTACGCCTTCCAACGCCACCGCTACTGGCCCGCGCCGGCGCAGGGTGACATCCGCGCGGCCGGCCTTACCCCCGTTGGCCATCCGGTGCTGACCGCCGTGACGGAACTGCCGGATGCGGGAGCGCTGCTGCTGACCGGACGTGTCTCTCTGGCGACGCATCCCTGGGTGGCCGATCACCGGGTTGGGGAGCAGATCTTGCTGTCCGGCACAGCGGTGCTGGACATGGTCGCCTGCGCGAGCCGTGAGGTGGAGGCGGGACAGCTGGAACAACTCGTCCTGGAAGCCCCGCTGATCGTTCCCGAGGACGGGGAGATCCAGCTGCGGGTACTCCTGGCCGCCGCCGACGCCGACGGGCGGCGCACCGTGACCGTGCACTCCCGCATCGTGCGGGGAGCTGAGCCGGAGCCGTGGACGCGAAACGCCGAGGGCACCGTCATGCAGGGCGAGCCCGGCCGGTCAGCCGCTCCGCTCACTGCGGCCTGGCCACCACCTGACGCCCGGCCAGCGGAGATCTCGCCCGCCGACCTCTACGACCGGCTGGCCGACCTCGGCGTGGACTACGGTTCCTCCTTCCGTGCGGTCAAAGCGATGTGGCGGCGCGGAGAGGAGATCTACGCCGAGGTGTCGGCGGATGGCGACCCGACTGACCCCGGAGGCCGATCCCCGTTCTCCGCGCTCCTCGACGCGGCCCTCCACCCCCTCGTGCTCACCGGTCCCGAGCAGGGCGCAGCGCTGCTCCTCCCGTTCGCCTGGACGGACGTGCACCTGCATACCCTGCGAGCCGAGGAGACCACCAGCCTCCATGTGCGCATCACCCCCGCCGGTCCCGACACCGTCACACTCACCGCGACCGACCCAGCGGGCCGACCCGTCCTCGCCGTCGGATCGCTGCTGCTGCGTCCGTTCACCGCAGCTGCTGCCGCCGAGCCGCTCTACCGGCTGGAGTGGACGCCGCTACCGGTGTTTCCCATGCCCGGCGCCGAGGTGCCGGAAGGCGGCCTGCCGGTGCTGGGCGAAGCACGGGCGCAGGAAGAGGTTGCGGACGTGCTCGTGCTGCCCGTGACCACTGGCGACGCTCCCGCACCTGCCGCCGCATACGCCGTGGCAGCCCACGTGCTCGACGCGATCAACGGTTGGCTTTCCGACAACCGCTTCGCCGCCGGTTCCCTCATCGTCCTCACCCGAAGAGCCGTGGCCGTCGGAACTGAGCAACCCGATCCCGCTGCGGCCACTGTGTGGGGCCTGGTGCGTTCGGCGGCGGCGGAGCACCCTGGGCGGCTGGTACTGGTCGACACCGATGGCTCCGCCGCGTCGACGCGAGTCCTTCCGTCGGCGGCGGCTCTGGGGGAGCCGGAGTTGGCACTACGTGAAGGGGAGCTGTTCGTCGCTCGTCTCGGTCGCGTCGGTCCACCCGACCTCGTGCCGCCGAAGCAGACAGGCGCGTGGCGGCTCGACGTAACCGAGGCAGGGGCTCTGGACCGGCTGGCGCTGCTGCCGGCGCCCGAGGCGACGGCGCCGCTGGCGCCAGGGCAGGTACGGCTGTCCGTACGCGCTGCCGGGCTGAACTTCCGCGACGTCATGACGGCACTCGGCCTAGGCCCGTGCAGTCTGAACAACGGCTCCGAGGTGGCCGGTGTGGTGACCGAGAACGCGGCTGACGTCACCGACCTGGCCCCCGGAGACCAGGTGTTCGGCCTGGTGAGGGGCGGCATCGGTCCGCTGGCCAGGACGGACCGGCGGCTGCTGGCCAGAATTCCGCGAGGCTGGTCGTTCGCACAGGCCGCTACCGTGCCGACCGCCTATCTCACCGCCTATTACGCACTGGTAGACCTCGCCGGGCTGAAGCCCGGTCAGTCGGTACTCGTACACGCGGCGGCGGGCGGTGTAGGCACAGCGGCAGTGCAACTGGCCAGGCACCTGGGCGCCGAGGTGTACGGCACGGCCAGCACCGGCAAGTGGGCGGCGCTGCGTGAGCAAGGGTTGACGGACGAACGCATCGCCTCGTCACGCACACTCGACTTCGAGTCTGCCTTCCCGTCCGGGTTCGACGTTGTGCTGAACTCCCTGACCAATGAGTTCGTTGACGCCTCGGCGCGGCTGCTGCGGCCGGGGGGCCGGTTCCTGGAGATGGGCAAGACGGACATCAGGGACGCGGATACGATGCGGGCGTCGCACGGCGTGGAGTACACGGCGTTCGAGATGCTGGAGATGGGGACGGAACGACTCGCGGCGATCCTCGCCGAAGTGCTGGCGCTCTTCGACGACGGCACCTTGTCGCTGCCGCCGCTCACGGCCTGGGATGTGCACCGCGCCCCCGAGGCGTTCCGCCAGCTCGGCCAGGCCAGGCTTCGTGGGAAGGCCGCACTCACCGTGCCGCGACCACTCGATCCGCAGGGCACGGTTCTGATCACCGGAGCCACCGGGGTGCCGGGCGCACTGATCGCCCGCCATCTGGTGGCCGAGCACGGGGTACGGCATCTGGTCCTGGCCGGACGCCCGGGCGCAACTGCAGCAGGAATGGACGAGTTGATCAGCCAACTCGAGGAACTGGGCGCCGATGTCACGGTGGCCGCGTGCGACGTCGCCGACCGGCAGGCGCTGGCCGGCCTGTTGGCGAGCGTGCCGAACGCGCATCCGCTGACCGGCGTGGTGCACGCGGCGGGCGTGTTGGATGACGGCGCGCTGACATCGATGACGGCGCAGCGGCTGCGTACCGTCTTCGCGCCGAAGGTGGACGCGGCGTGGGCGCTGCACGAGCTGACCCGAGACGCCGACCTGGCGATGTTCGTGCTGTTCTCCTCAGCCGCGGGAACGCTCGGATCCCCGAGGCAGGCCAACTATGCGGCGGCCAACGCTTTCCTCGACGCTCTGGCCCGGTACCGGCAAACGAGCGGCCTGCCGGCGACATCGCTGGCCTGGGGCCCGTGGAGCTCGCCGAGCGGGGTGACCGGCGCGACGGGGATCACTGACCAGGCCTGGCTGGCACGTTCGGGGTCGCTGGCACTCTCTGCGGAGGAAGGCGTGCGGCTGTTCGACGCCGCGCTGGGCGTGGGGGAGGCGGTGCTGCTGCCAGTCAAGCTGGACGCAGTGGCGCTGCGCGGGCGGATCGAGGGGGTGGCTCCGGTGCTGCGCGGCCTGGTGGGCGACCGCCGCCGCGCCCCGCGCGCCGCCGACCGGACCGAGTCAGCGGACAACCTCGTGCGACGTCTGGGCGGGCTGGACACCACCCAGCGCAACCGCGCGGTGCTCGACCTGGTGTGTGAGCAGTCGGCGGCGGTGCTAGGTCATGTCGACGCCCGGGCGCTGGCGGCGGAGGACACGTTCAAGAACCTGGGCTTCGACTCGCTGACAGCCGTCGAACTGCGCAACCGCCTGGCAAGAGCGACAGGCCTGCGGCTCCCGGTCGGGCTGCTGTTCGAACATCAGACACCGCTCGCGCTGACAGAACACCTGGCCGAGTTGCTGCCCGGCTCTGAGGGGCCTCGCGAACCGGCCGAGCCGGACGAGGTAACGGTACGCGACGCTCTTGCGGCGATACCGCTCGCACGCCTGCGCGAGGCAGGGTTGCTCGATGCCTTGCTGCAGCTGGCGATCGACGCTCCGGCGCAGCAGGTGGCGGTCGGTGTCAGCCCGGCCGGGTCCGACCCGGACGACGACACCGATTTCGACTCCCTGGACGCGCGGAGCCTTATCGACATCGCGTTCAACGACTCCAATTCATAGCCGATCAGATGGGTGGTACACAGTGAGCGAGACCGAGCCCTCGAACGAGGAACTCGTCGAGGCCTTGCGCACGTCGCTGCGCGAGGCCAAGCAGCTCAGGCGGCAGAACCTGCGATTGACCGAGGCCGCGCGGGAGCCCGTCGCCATAGTGGGCATGGCGTGCCGCTACCCCGGCGGGGTCGGCTCGCCCGAAGAGCTGTGGGAGCTGGTGGACTCCGGCCGCGACGTGGTCTCAACCTTTCCCAGCGACCGGGGCTGGGACGTCGATGCCCTCTACGATCCCGACCCGGACCAAGTCGGCACCAGCTACGTGCGCGAGGGCGGCTTTCTCTATGACGCTGGTGACTTCGACGCCGACCTGTTCGGCATCTCCTCGCGCGAGGCGTTGGCCATGGACCCGCAGCAACGACTGCTACTGGAGACGAGCTGGGAAGCCTGGGAGCGCGCCGGGATCGATCCGACTTCGCTCCGCGGAAGCCATACGGGCGTGTTCGTGGGCAGCAACTACCAGTTCTACGGTTCCTCGGGGCACCACCCTCCGCAGGGGGTAGAGGGGTACCGGATAACCGGGTTCGCACCCAGCATGCATTCAGGCCGCCTGTCGTACGCCTTCGGGCTGGAGGGGCCCTCGATGACGGTGGACACGGCGTGTTCCTCCTCCCTGGTCGCCCTGCATCTGGCCGTGCAGGCGCTGCGTTTGGGTGAATGCGAGCTGGCCCTGGCCGGCGGCGTATTCGTCATGGCCGAACCAGGGTCCTTCATCGAGTTCAGCCGTCTACGCGGGCTGTCGCCGGACGGCCGGTGCAGGTCCTTCGCGGCGGCTGCGGACGGAACAGGCTGGTCCGAGGGCGTCGGCGTCCTGCTCACCGAGCGGCTTTCCGACGCTCGTCGCAACGGCCACCGCGTCCTGGCCGTGGTACGCGGCTCGGCCGTCAACCAGGACGGCGCCTCCAGCCGCCCGACCGTACCCCACGGCCCCTCCCAGCAGCGGGTGATCAGGGCCGCTCTCGCCAACGCCGGCCTCGCGCCCGGCGACGTGGACGTGGTCGAGGCCCACGGCACAGGCACCCGCGTCGGCGACCCCATCGAAGTCGAAGCCATCCAGGCCACCTACGGCCACGACCGCCCCGCCGACCGGCCGCTGTGGCTGGGCTCCATCAAGTCCAACATCGGCCATACCGCGCACGCCGCGGGCATCGCGGGTGTCATCAAGATGGTCCAGGCGATGCACCACAACCAGCTGCCGCGCACCATCCACATCGACGCGCCGAACCCCGATGTCAGCTGGGACTCCGCTGTCCGCCTTCTCACACACCCGCAGGCCTGGCCCGATCAGGGCCGCCTTCGCCGTGCGGCCGTCTCCTCCTTTGGCGCCGGCGGCACCAACGCTCACGTCATCATCGAGGCGCCACCCCCCACCCAGCAGCCGACCCCGGCGTCCCCAGCCCCGGTCATGCCGCTGACTTGGCTCGTCTCCGCGGCCACCGAACCGGCGCTGCGTAGGCAGGCTGCGAACCTTGCCGCATGGGCGCGTACGAACCCCGACCTGACGCCGGCGGAGGTCGCCCGCGCCCTGGCCACCACCAGGGCCGCCCTGACCCATCGCGGTGCGGTGACGGGGACGGACCGTGCCGACTTCCTCGCAGGGCTGGACGCGCTGAGCACCAGCGCCGCGTCGGACACCGTTGTGACCGGCCGCGCCGTATGGTCGCGCTTGGCGTTCCTCTTCACCGGCCAGGGCAGCCAGCGCATCGGGATGGGCCGCGAGTTGTACGCCACCCATCCGGCGTTCGCCGAGGCGTTCGACGCCGTCAGCGCCCAGCTCAGCCCCGCACTCGGCGGTTCGCTGACGGATCTCGTCTTCCACGGTGATCAGGCCCGGTTGGACGAGACCCGCTATGCGCAGGCCGGGCTGTTCGCCGTCGAGGTCGCGCTGTTCCGGCTCGCCGAGGCGTACGGGATCAGGCCCGACTACCTGGCCGGTCACTCGATCGGCGAGGTGACGGCCGCGCACGTGGCCGGTGTGCTGTCGCTCACCGACGCGGCCACCCTGGTCGAGGCGCGTGGCCGGCTCATGCATGCCGCCACAGCCGGAGGCGCCGTACTCGCGATCGAGGCGCCCGAAGCCGACGTACGCGAGTTGCTGAAGCCGTGGAGCGACAACGGCGCGGCGGTGGACGTCGCCGCGGTCAACGGTCCTGCCGCGACGGTCATCTCGGGTGACCTCGACGCGGTCACCGCCATCGCGGCGGAGGCGGCCCGCCGCGGAGCGTCGTCCCGGCGGCTGCACGTCAGCCACGCCTTCCATTCCGCGCACATGGAGGGCGTACTGGAGGAGTTCGGGCGGGCGGTAAAGCCGCTGCGTTTCCACTCACCGAAGATCTCGGTCGTGTCCATGGTCACAGGCTCCCTGGCCGAGCGTCTGACCTCGGCCGAGTACTGGGTCGAGCAGGCGTGTGCGCCGGTCCGCTTCCTCGACACGGTGCGGACGCTGAGGGACAGCGGGGTGAAGGTGTTCCTGGAACTCGGCCCGGACGCAGTCCTGAGCACACTCGGACCGGACTGCCTGCCCGGTGACGACCACCTCTTCGCCCCACTCATGAAGCGGGATCAGGCGGAGAGCACGGCGCTGCTCAGCGCGCTGGCGGCGGCCCACACCCGGGGCGTCGGCGTCGACTGGGCGGCCGTTCTTCCCAACGCACCTGGATCCCTTTCGTTGCCGACCTACTCCTTCGAACGCACGCGGTTCTGGCTCGAACCGGCTGGGCTCGTGACTCCTGGGAACGGCCGAAGCGCGCACAGCATCGCCGAGGACCTGCCGCAGGACGACGACGCGAACGATGCCGTGGATTACTCCGAGTCGGCCCTCCGGAGCCGCATACTTGCCTGGGTCTCCGGGATCCTCGCGGTTCCGGAGGACCGGATCGACCCGGGCGACGAGCTGATCCGCCACGGCTTCGACTCGATCGGCGCCGTCGCCCTCCGCAAGCGGATCGAGCGCGCCTACGGAATTGCCGTTCCCGCCAAGGAGATCCTTGCCAGCGGTTCGGCGTCGGCCCTTGCCCGCCACATCGCCGAGATGCTGAGCTCGCCTGCAGCGCCGGAGTCGGCGGGCCAAGATATCGATGCCGAGGTCTCAGCTGCCGGCCGGACACACTGAGCTGCGCGGCGTTCCAGCCGGTCCCACTGGGCGGCACGGCCAACAACGTGCCGCTGGTTGGACGCTTCAGGGGCGGAACCTGCACATGTCTGATGCGATCACCACATCCACATGGTTCGATTTCGCCGCAGGGCCCGGGAAGGTCAGCTCACCCGCACCTGGGGAGTCTCCCGCCCTTTGGTTCGTGGACTCCGTTCGGCGGGCGGACGCAGCCGTACCTGCGGGCTCCACGATGCTCGATGCCGAGGAGTTGAGGCGTGCCACCCTTTTCCACCGCGAGGCCGATCGGGTGGCGTACGTGGCCGCTCACGTGGCGCTGCGGGTTCTGTTGGGGGCGTACCTCGGCCTTGCTCCACACTGTGTGCAGCTCGTCCGCGAAGCCTGTCCGCTGTGCGGTCGAGCTCACGGCCGGCCAGCGGTTGCTGGTAACGAGGTGTACTTCTCCCTCTCCCACAGCAAAGGACTTGCGCTGGTAGCGGTCGCCGCTCAGCCGGTCGGCACCGATGTGGAGAAGATGCCCTCCGTGGCAACGGCAGAGCACATCGCGGCCGCACTGCATCCGCGGGAGGCAGCGGAGATCCGCGTACTGCCCGAGAACGAGCAGCCAGCTGCCTGCGCTCGGGTTTGGGTGCGCAAGGAGGCCTACCTCAAGGGACTGGGCACAGGCCTCGGGCGTGACCCGGCGCTCGACTACCTCGGCACGGCGTCGGCACCCGCCAGCTTGCCGGGATGGCGGGTAACCGACCTCGTAGCGCCACCCGGCTTCGCCGCGGCGGTGGCGGCACCAGAGGAAGAGCTAGCCGATCCACCCGCACCTACTGCGCTGTTCGCTCATCCCGATCCTCCGGGCGCTCACCGCCCGGAAACGCTGGCAAACGAATGAGAAGAGCTGAGATGGCACGCATAGCAGTCAACGATGTCGAGCTCGACTATGACATACGTGGGGAAGGCGACCCCATCCTGCTGGTCACGGGTGCTGGGACCCGAAGCACGATTTGGCAGCCGTAGATCCGTGCACTGGTCACCGATGGCTACCAGACGATTAGCTACGACCACCGGGGTGGCCCTTCGGGCGCGAAGCCGGCCAAGCCTTACGGCTTCGACGACCTGGTAGCCGACGCGGTTGGCGCGATCGATGGGCTCGGGCTCGCGCCGTGCCGCCTGGTTGGCTACTCGCTCGGCGCCAAGATCGGTCAAGAGCTCGCCGGGAGTCGTCCAGACTTGATCCGTTCAATGGCGCTGATCGCCACCGCACCCGGCGTGGATACCTTCCGTTCGGCGTTCTTAGGCGGCCTGACGGAGTACCTGTGCAGCGGCGTCAAGCTACCGTCCGGTTACGCCGCCGCCCTGATGGCGCTGAAAATGCTCTCTCCTAGCACGTTGGCCGACGACAAGGTGATCGCCGACTGGCTGGCATTACTGGAGCTGGCGGCAGACGGGGACAGCGGTATGGCCGAGCAGTACGCTGCCGCCGCTGTATCCGACCAGCGCGCCACGCTCCCCGCCATCGGAGCGCCTTGCCTGGTGATCAACTTTGCCGACGATTTGGTGACTCCGTCTGCAGCCGGCCGCGAGTGTCAATGGCCATTCGTTTCTCCCCGGAGGCGGTCAGCATCAGTGCCAACAGCATCGTTAGGGGTCAGATATGCGCACGACATCCTGCCTTCAATCGCAGCGGTGTCTGTTTTCGCTTCGGTCGCGATAGCTGCACCGGTGGCAAGTGCGGCCGTTCCAGAAGTTTCGCCCAGCCGCCCAGGGACCCAGCCATCACGGAATGGACACGATCAAACCGCATAGCGAGCCGTTCCAGTTCACAAGCAACTCCCGGCGAGGCATCCACGGCTGCGAACGGCGCGATGCTCGGCGGCCGCATGCAAATCACGGGGTGGTGCCTTACTTGCGGGAGCTCAACGGCGGCCCGAGCTGGGTTCTCCAGACAAACTGACCAAAGTGCGAGTGCTGCTGCACGCCAACGAGTTGGTCGTTTTCGATGGCCGCCGCGAGGTCGCGCGGCACGATCGGCTCACCGGGAAGCTGGAGTCCCTTCTGGAGCTCGACCACTACCTGGAGGCCTTGCTGCGCAAGCCCGGGGCGTTGCCCGGCTCGACTGCGCTGGAACAGGCCCGCGCGGCCGGCAAGTTCACCCCGATGCATGACGCCTGGTGGCAGCGGTGCGCAAGGCTCGCGGCGATGCCGAAGGCACCCGCGCCCTGATCGAGGTTCTGCTGCTGCACCGCAGCATGGCCCACGAACACGTGGTCGCCGGGATCGCCACAGCACTCAAAGCCGGCACCTTGACCGCCGACGCCCTGACCGTCGAGGCCCGCAAGGCCGCCCAAGACGACGCCGCCACCCAGATGCCGACACCAGCCGACGTGCTGGGTGAGCAGCCGCCGGTGGCATCACTGACCAGGCGACGGCTGGCCACACCGACCAGCCCGAAGACCCACCACCAGACGCCGACTACGGGCCCAGCCACGACCGGCTCGTCACCGAGCTGCTCGCCCTGACCTGGGACTTCCTCACCCACGCCAGCCCAACCGTCCAAGACGAACTACAACGCTTCCTCAGCCGCCGCGGCTGGCACCCGACCACCGGAACACCCGCGTCCCTCGACGCTCGCCAGTTCAGCGCCGACCCGCCGCCTCATCCCGACGAGCCACCGGCCCCATAACCGCGACCAAGATCAACAAGTGGGGCCAAGCTCGTACGAACAATCACCGTGCCAGCCCTCGGGTGGGGCCAAAAATTCGCGAGAACCTGGGGCGAAAACTCATGAGAGAAGTCACCGCCTCACCCTCGAACGCGACGACTCACTCGTCGAGAACGACCGCCGCGTCTTCTACGCCCGCGCCCACAAGGCCTGTCCGCCGAGAGCCTGACGTACGTGCACCTGCGTGCCCACGAGGAGCCCTTGCTAGCCATCCCGATGCTGTCGCATGTGCTGGACCCGCGGAGGCCGCTGGCGCGCCACCGTCCGCCTGGTCGTCGCCCGAGTCGCTCGGGTATAGGAGCTGCCCAGATACGCGAAACCCGGCTCACCCACCGTCCGGAAGGCTGCCGGGCCCACTCCGCGAGGCTACTGCCCCGCGCATTGCAACAATAACGCCCTAAGGATCTCCGGCGAGGGCAAACGGACTGTGGCCCCCGGCTCTGGGTGCTCTACGTCTCACGAACCTCGACCGATCGGCTCTGCGGGTGCCCGGTTCGACCAGCACATCATCATGGGACGGCTGCCTCTGTGCAAGCGGAAGGCACCTACGTGCCAGGGGATGCGGAGCCGATGGCCGCCTTCGACTTGATCCGCCGCCTGCTCCACCGACAACTCCATACCCCATTGCCAACACCAAGATCATTAACCTCACGTAAACAAAACAGAATCACGAGACACTAGGCCGTGTTAAGTTTTCCGCTGGTTGTTTGTTAATGGCGGAGCAGTAGCCGACGAGCCGAGCCAGGGCATATCGAGGGCATATCGAGGGCATATCGAAATCTGCATACGCGCGGACAACATCACGCTTGCTTGGCTGGCGGGCGCCCGCATCACTCAGAACTTGTGGAGGCCAGCCGATGAAACGCCGTACGCTGATGAAACTGAGTGCCGCTCTGGCTGTCGCGCCGCTGAGCTCGTGCGCCACGCCGGAGCTTGGCGGCAGTGCCGCGAACCAGGCGGGGAGTGCCGGCGACCAGCTCGAACGAGACTTCCAGGATCCGCCGAACAGTGCCAAACCGCGCGTGTGGTGGTTCTGGGGCGAGGGAAACGTTACTCAGGATGGCATCAGGAAGGATTTGGGGTGGATGAAGCGCGTCGGCTTCGGCGGCTTCATGCGGGAGGACGAAACCCTGCGCACGCCGGATATCGTCGAACGCGTGCCGGTCATGTCGCCTCAGTGGATGGACGACATCGGGTATACGGCCAGGCTGGCTGACCAACTGGGCCTCCAGATGGGTTGTTCGGCCACGCCCGGATGGTCGGCCAGCGGCGGCCCTTGGGTCCCTGCCGAACAGGCCATGAAGAAGTTCGTGTGGACGGAGACCCGAGTGGAGGGTGGCAAGCCGTTCCGCGGCACGTTGGCCCATCCGCCGACCGTGATCGGCCCTTTCCAGAACCTGGACATCAGGAACACCCCGGGTGGGGGTGATCTGAACCTGCCGGACCCCTGGTATGCCGACGCCGCCGTGATGGCGTACCGGCTCCCGGACAACGACGAGTCCCTGGCCGGGTTGCAGCCGAAGGTCACCTCCAGCGGCGGCGATTTCGACCTGGCCAAGCTGACCGACGGCGACTACGCCGACGGCACGCTGCTTCCGCCCGCGCCAGTAGGCGAGAAGTCGTGGATTCAACTCGAGTTCCAGAAGCCGGTCACGGTGCGAGGGCTGTCGATCTATCTCGGCGACCTCAAACGGGGAGGACCGACGATGCCAGGTCAAGGTTCGGATCAGACTCTGGAGGTGAGCGACGACGGTCAACGGTTCCGTGTGGCCGCTGAAATTCCTGGGCTTCGCCTGTCGAGCTTCGTGCTGCCGTATTCGGTCGGCGCGCGTACGATTTCGTTCGCTCCGGTGACCGCGAAGTTCTTCCGCGTCGCCATCCTCGCCAGGCAAACGGGCTCGTCCGCCCCGCAAGCCGCCAACATCTCAGGGCTCGCCCTACACACCTCCGGTCGGGTCAACCGCGTCGAGGAGAAGTCGGCGACGTTCTCAACGCCCCCCGGCATCTACGAGTGGACGACGCCTCCTGTCACAGGCGAGGCCGTGGTGCGCAAGGAAGACGTCATTGATCTCGCGTCGACGATGGAGCCGGACGGAACGCTGAACTGGACACCCCCGGCAGGCAAATGGGCCATTCTGCGGCTGGGCTGTTCGCTCGTCGGCGCCATGAACCGCGGCACAACCCCTGAGGCGACCGGTCTCGAAGTGGACAAGCTCAGCAAGTCGGCCGTGCAGGCCTACTACGACTACTACCTGGACAAGTTCGAGCAAGCCACCGGCGGGCTGATGGGCGAACGCGGCCTGAACTACCTGCACAACGACAACTACGAACGCGGCCAGGCCAACTGGACCGACGAAATGATCCCGGAGTTCACCAAGCGCCGCGGCTACGACATGAAGCCATGGCTCCCGGTGCTGATCGGCCATGTCGTGGAAAGCTCCGAAGCCAGCGACCGGTTCCTCTGGGACTTCCGCAAGACGATCGCCGAGATGACGGCCGAGTACACCTACGATCAGCTCACGGACATGCTCAAAGAGCGCGGTATGGGCCGTCACAGTCAGTCCCACGAGTTCTACCGTCAGTACGTCGCAGATGGCATGGACGTCAAGCGGAGCGCCGCCGCCCCGATGGGCGCGGCGTGGGCCGGCAACCCAGTGGGGGAAGATCCTCCTCATAACGAGGACCTCCGCGAAGCTGCCTCCGTGGCCCATATCTATGGACAGAACCTGGTCGTGTCCAATACCTTTCCCGCCGACTCAGGCGGCGAGGAAAGCAATGCGTTCGCCTTCTCACCCGAGAGGCTCAAACCGGCCGCGGATGTCGCGTTCGCGGACGGGGTGAACCGGATCGACTACGAGGGCTGCACCCACCAGCCGGTGGACGACAAACTTCCAGGACTGGCCCAGATTTACGGGCAGTGGTTTACCCGCCACGAAACCTGGGCCGAGTATGCCCAGCCCTGGATCACTTACCTCTCGCGCTGCAGCCATCTGCTTCAACAGGGCCGCGCCGTCGCCGACGTCCTCTACTACTACGGCGAAGACTCCAACATCACGGCACTCTTCGGCGACCAAGGGCCGGACGTGCCGGAGGGCTATGCGCTCGACTACGCCAGCTCGCACGTGGTCCTGAACCGCATCGACGTCACCAACGACCGGATCACCACGCGCTCCGGCATGAGCTATCGCCTGCTGGTCCTCGACGACAACGCCGTCCACATGCCGCTGAGCGTGCTGAAGAAGATCTACCAGTTGGTGACCGCCGGCGCGAGCGTGGCCGGTCCGAAGCCGACAGACAGCCCCAGCAACAGCGACGACCAAGCCGAGTTCACGTCCATCGCCGATCAGCTCTGGGGGTCCGGCGAGGGAACGCGGAAGGTCGGAAACGGGCAGGTGTTCGCCGGCCAGTCCGCGGCCGAGGTTCTGCAGGCACTCAAGGTCTTGCCGGACTTCGCGCACACCAAGCCGCAAAGCGACACCGCCCTGGCCTACTTCCATCGCACGCTGCCAGACGGCGACATCTACTTCGTCCACAACCGCCGCAACCGCGCGGAGAGGGTGGAAGCCACGTTCCGGGTGGCCGGCAAGGCACCCGAACTCTGGGATGCCATAACCGGCGAGATCAACCCGGCGGCGTACCGCGTCGCCGACGGACGCACCACCGTCCCCTTGGATCTCGGTGCGAGTGGATCGGTATTCGTGGTGTTCCGCAAGCCCGGGTCCGCGCAAGGCGGCACGCCGCCGAAAGTCGAGGAGACGCCGATCGGGACGATCGATGGCTCCTGGAAGGTCGCGTTCCAGCCCAACCGAGGCGCTCCGGCCAGCATCACCCTCGACAGGCTGAGCGCATGGAACGACCATCCCGACCCCGGGGTGAAGTACTTCTCCGGCACCGCCACCTACACCAAAACCGTCCAGGCCGCGGCCGATTGGTTCACCACCGGCGCCAGGCTGGTACTGGACCTGGGCAGCGTGAAGGACGTCGCCGAGGTCACGGTGAACGGCAAGTCCGCCGGCGTGCTGTGGTGCACGCCGTTCCGGGCCGATGTCACCGGCGCGCTGAAGCCGGGCACGAACACGCTGGAGATCAAGGTGACCAACCTTTGGCCCAACCGGCTGATCGGCGACCTACAGCCCAACACCACGAAGAAGTACACATGGACGTCGTTGAACGTCCTCCGCGCTGACTCCCCGCTCCTTCCCTCCGGCCTTCTCGGGCCGGTGAAGATCCTCAGAACCTCGAGCAACTAGTGTCTCGTGATTCTGTTTTGTTTACGTGGGGTTAATGAACTTGGCGTGGCTATGGGGTATGGAGTTGTCGGTGGAGCAGGCGGCGGAGTTGCGTGCGGTGGCGGGCGGTTCGGGCTGTCGGCGTTGGTGGGCACACGGGGGGCGCGGATCGTGTTGTGGTGCACTGAGGGTCGGCGGAAGCAGGAGATCGCTGCGCTGGCTGGGGTGTCGCGGCCGACGGTGGATGTGTGGCTTGCCCGGTATGAGGTCGACGGCGTGGCCGGGTTGCTGGATCGCCCGCATGGAGCCGGCCGTGAACAGGTGCCGTCTCGGATCCGGGCATGGATTCTGGCTGCCACGCAGGAGAGTCCACCAAGGAGACTGGCCTGTCGCACTGGTCGAGTCGCGAGATGGCGAAGTTCGTCAAGCGGGTGGAGAGCGTATATGTCTCCCATCACTATGTGGCCGGGCTGTAGCGTGCCGAAGGGCTCGAACCGCATCGGCAAGGCACGTTCAAGGTCAGCAGGGACCCGGCCTTCGCAGAGAAGGTCGCCGACGGTCGGCCTACGGGGCAAGGGCAAGTCCAACATGATCAACGTCAAGACAACCACGTTCACGCGGTGCGTGGACGTGGTTGTCTGGATGATCGATGGTAAGGGCCGGCGTACCGCACGGCCGTGGCTCCAACCATGGTTCGAAGGTCGGACTCATCGGCCGGTTATCGACTGCGTCGCCACCAGCCAGGCCGAGGTCGACAAGATGCTCCGCGCGGCCGAGGCCGTGATCGACTACCGCGCCAACAGCGCGGCTGGCGGGGAGAAGATCACCCCGACTCCGCAGCTTCCCGAGGTCATGATCCTGTGCGAAGAGGTCGCGCTGATCTTCGGGCAGCACGATGTCTCCAACGCCGCGAACGCCGGCGCGGGCTGAAGATCGTCCAGCTTGGATGGTCCGAGGCAGTGTCCGTCGACTTCGTCGCCCAGCTGGAGCATCCCGGCGGATGCTCGTCCAGGCCGGGCTGGATACGCGCGTCCTGCCCGCCAAGGCGTGGTGGGTCGCGTATGAGGAGATCGGTAGACCCTGCGGCATCGCAGAACGGAACACATACCTCAGACCAGACCTCGATCCCGGCTCGGTCGCAGCCGCGCAGTTCTCTTGGCCTGCAGGTCGTGGAGAGCTTGAGTTGCTCGTTGGTGTCGGCGCCGGGCCGCGTCCTTGAGATATGCGGAGTTGTCAGCTTGCATCGCTGGAGCTCGGTTCTGTCGTCGGCGAGGGATGTTCCAGGCTCGTGATGATCGTGAGAAGGTTGTCCGCCGTGCGCTGGTTCATCTCGGCGAGTCGGAGCTGGCCGCGTTCTCGGGCACGTTCGATGATCCCGCGGGTGAGCTTGAGCTGTGTGATGAAGACCGGGCAGGTCAGGCACGCGTTGGCGTGGGGGCAGCTTTGCTGCAGCGGCAGCCCGCAGTAACCGTTGGGCAGCGCCACGGTGGCCCGGGCGAGATGGTGTTTGGCCCATTCGGCGTCGACGAGCGGGCTATCTGGGGTGATGATGACGTCGTTGCCGTGGATGTCGACCTTGCGTGCCCGTTCCCAATGCTTGCGACACGCCGCTTCCCGTCAGTTCGATGATCTCCGCTGCGCCGCGCTCGGTGCCGAGCCAGCCAACCTTGTCGAGGACGCGACGAATGTCCTCGATCCCGAGGTGGCTATACGTCGAGGTCGTAGTGGTCACCGAGGCGTGGCCGAGCAGCTTCTGAACGACTTTCGGCCGGCACGCTGCGGCGAAGCAGACCGGGGTCGACTGCGCAGAGCTGTTGTCGTCGATGAAGCCGGGCGGGGTGCGTGGGGGGTGGCGGCCGTTTCTGGCCCACTTGGGATCGGATGGCGACAAGTGCCGGCGCACGATCAAGCTGAAGACGCAGCGGCGGTTACCACGAACCCTGTCGGACCTGGACGTCCAGCGCATCGTCGATGCCTGCGACCGACTGCGGGACCGGTTCCTGATCCAGCTTCTGGCCGATACGGGATGCGGATCGGTGAAGTGCTTGGTTTGCGCCACGAAGACATTGATGCCGCGGGAACCTTGATCCGGGTTCGGCTGAGATCCAACGACAACGGCGCGAGGGCCAAGAGCGGTCAGCGGGAGATCCCGGTCCCATCTGCGCTGATCCGGCTCTACACCGACTACCTGGTCGCCGAGTACGGGTGCTGTCGTGCAGGCGCGCATAGTGGGCGGTCATCTCGACGGAGGTGTGATCGAGGAGCTTGCGGACAACTTCTTGCGGGACGTCGTTGTTGATCAGCCGGGTGTCGGTGATGAAACCTGTAGAACGACCCCACCGCTGCCAGCTTGCGGTTGATCGTCGCCGCCGAACATCGCCCATCCACCGTCGACAACGCCGCAACCTCGGCCGCACGAGCCGACGGTGAGAGCCGCAACCAGCCCACGAAGCGGCCCAAATGCTCCAGCCGCACCGACCGCCAGTCAAGACCATGCGCAATCAGGAACGCGAAGAAGTCCCGAAGGTCGAACGCGTACGACCGCACCGTGCCAGGTGACCGCTCGATCGAGGTGAGATGCGCCAAGAACAGATCGACCGGCTCGACCACCACAAACCCCGAACCTAGGACCGTCCACGACTCCGGACCCTCGCCCGGATCCAGCACCCGCTGCACCCGCACAACCGCCACCTTACCTTCTGTAAACGAAAAGATACAGATAGCGACTGTACCCACAAGCAAGGCAATCACCTCAAGGACACATCCAAGAGAACACTGCAGACCTCAGAGCTGGTGACGGGATCCACGGTTCCGTCAACTACACCAAGGACACCGATCAATTGGCCCTAGGGAACTCACGTACGACGTTGGCGATGTAGACGTCGTGAATGAGACGGAGGTCCGCCGCCTCGGCGATCCTCCGGATCTCGGCGACCTCCTTGTCAGGGAGCCAACAACCCTCGAGATCGTCGGCGCCGTCGCTTGCACGGCCGGACTGGTACCAGAGTACGGAGGCGCCGATCCGCTTGCCCTCAGCGGCCATCCGCGGCAACTCCTCACCCAGGACGAAGCCGGGCCAGGGAAACACGTAGACAAGGTCGGCATGCTCCAGCGGCCGTCCAGCCCTGCGCACGACCACTTCGCCGCCGTCTACCTCGTGCACATAGATGTCGTCGGCCCGCGGTCCGACGACGACGGTCACGGCGTAACCGGCTCTGGCCAGAGTCTCCGGCACGTCTTCCTTCGGCCAATTGTGCAGCACGATGTCGTTCGCGGCCTCGAGGACCTCGGCGTATGAAGACATGGCCCTCCACAACTGATTTCGAGCGGTCGGAATCAGCATGCCAGGAACATCGACCACCCGCACGGCACGGCGAACCCACCGGCCGGTAAGGAAACGGTATTGACCAGGAGCTTTCGCAGCCCGAACGTCCGGGTCACCTGGCGGTGGGCGTTGTCAGGTGACGCTGGTGGTTCCAGGACTCAGCCACGCGGCAAGAGCGGTGAGCCTGCGGACCACGGCGTCCGAACGAGCGGGCAACCAGGTGACGTAGACCAAGCTGACGGTTGCAGGCCTGGCCAAGACCGCCGGCGTCGCCCGCTCCTGGATCTACACCCAGGACGACCTGCTCCACCAAGACCAAACCTCGACCCAACCAACCAGCTCACCCGCCAGCGACGAATCGTGGCGACGTCGACTCGAACTCGCCTACCTGCGGATCAAGGAACTCGCCGACGAGAACACCACACTCCGAACCCAGCTCGCCCTGGCACACGGCCAACGACGCGCAGACCAAATCGCCGCGGCACGACACCAATCGACTGACGGAGCAGTCGTTGACGGTCAGGTCGAGGCTGCGTCGCCTCAGTGGCAGCCGGGCTGATCACCCGTCTGGAGGATTCGATTCGGTGTGGACACACCTCAAGGTCGAGCAACCCGCCGTCGGCCGGCTGGATGACGAGCGTCGCCGTCCAGGGTGTGGTGATCGGCCAGCCAGTCTCCGATCTTGTCGAGACTTGCTATCGCTCTCACCCCTCAACCGACACGCGGAATCGCCTTGCCAGCGATGTGGAGGAACCTCGCACGGCCGGCGCCGTCATCTCCGAGGAACGTGCAGACGTCGTAGGTGCCGTTCTGCTGCTCGGTGACGATGAGGACGTCTTTGGTCAGTCGCACCAAGCGCAGTCGTTCTGGCGCTTCAGGCGGTTGCGTCACCACCAGTTCGAGCCCGCCACGTCGCACCTCCTCGACCTTCAGCTGGGCAGCGGAGAACTCGTACCGTCCGATGTAGCGTTCCGCGTTGGTGATGGGCTCTGATTCGGCAGGCGGCTCGGACGGCGCGGGTACGCTGATGCCGCAAAGCTCGCCGAGCAGGTGAGTGAAGACGTCGAGGTAGAGCGGCACGGAGCTCTCGCTGTTGGCGAGCAGGGCGATCGCAACATCGTGCTGGGGGACCACCCGAAGGAAGGCCTGTTGCCCGAAGAGCCCGCCGTTGTGGCCAACGACCTTCCCACCCGGCCAGTCGTACAGGCCCCAGCCAAGCCCCCAGCCGCCTGTCCGATGCCCCGGCACCTCGATGTGGCATCGCCACATGCTGGCAACGCTCTGGGTGGACAGCAGCCGCCTACCGTCCGGTGCGACGCCACCGGCGAGATAGAGCCGGGCCAACGCGAGCACGGACCGGGCGGACATGACCATCGCGCCGGCGGGCGCCATCGATTCGTCCAGTGCCCAAAGCTTCGTGGGCTCCAGCGGCCCGTCTGGCGCGGGCCGCACATGCCCAATCGCTGGGCGGAACAGGATGGCCTCTTCGGCGCGGGTGCTGACGTCCTGGAGGCCCAGTGGCTCGACCAGCCGAGTACGCAGCGCCTGTGCCCACGAGGTGCCGATCAGCACTTCGGTGATCCGGCCGAGGATCGAGTAGCCGGCATTGCAGTACGAGTAGACCTCGCCGGGCTTGGCATGCTGCGGAATCCCCGGCACCACCTCCTCGACGTACTTCTCGATAGCGTCGTCGTCGCGAGTGGTCGGGACGAAGAAGTCGCCCTCGAAGCCGCCACAGTGGCACAGCAACTGGCGCACGGTGACGGCCGCGCTGGCCACCTCGTCGGCGACGCGGAAAGACGGCAGGTACCTACGCACCGGCTCATCCAGGTCGAGCAACCCGTCGTCGACCAGCTGCATAACAAGCGTCGCCGTCCACACCTTGGTGATCGAGCCGATCTGGAAGACCGAGTCGGTGGTCGCCTCGAGTCCGGTGCGCAGGTTGAGGATCCCAGCTGCCCGCTCGACCACCTCGTCGCCCGCGAGCACAGCGATCGCGGCACCCGGAACACCGGCGGCAGCCACCTTGCCGGCGAACGTCTCATCCAGCCAGTCCCCGACCCCGTCCAGCCTTGCCATAGCCCTCCCTCATGGCCGACCCTCCGGCCTACACCGCAACGACGAATACGCCGACTGACGCCCCATCCCCGAGGCAGCAGCGGTGGGAGCAGCAACTCACCGCCGGCACCCGGGCCGCTAGACCCCGACCGCGGACAGCACGGCCGGCAAGGTCAGCAGGAGTCTCAACCAGTGAAGATTACACAGCAGGCGTCTGCCGCGTACCGGCCTCATCGGCAAGGCGACCTAAAACCAGCCACGTCAAGGACAGCATCGACAACACAAACCAGCAGGCCAACCCCACCGGCGACAGACCAGGCTAAAGGGAACACATGCTCGACACGCGTCGATAGGTTGCCGCCGACTTCGGGAGAGATTCGGTGTCAGAAACTCCACGGGTCAGGGTGGGGTGTGCGCGTCGGGTCGTCGGTCCAGATCAGGCGCGCCTCGACGTCG
>NZ_BAAGYY010000013.1:510302-686288 GCF_054779015.1 Flindersiella endophytica | reverse complement strand
CCAGGCCGCGGCCCATGCACGACAGGCCCACCGGACTGGTCGAAAGCGCCGCGTCCAGCCCGTCCAGTCCGACGGTGACCAGCCGATGCCGCTCGGCCAGCGGCTTGGCGGCCGCTGATACCGAGCCGCCGAGCGGCTCCGGCAGCGCGGGCACCACGACGTCGGCGGGCGACAGCGCCACCCGGCCGTACGCCGTCAGGCTGTGATGCGAGACGCCCTGGTGCCGCGGCCGTGGATCGGCGTCGGAGACGCGCAGCGCGGCGACCGGCAGGCCACCCAGAACGGCGACGGCGTTGACCGCCTCACCCGCTGCGACGCCGGAGAAGCCCCACCGGGTGCCGGTGCCGAGGTTGCCGGGGCCCTGCGTGACGACCACCAGCTCGGCTCGCGCCACGAGCCGCGCCGCGAGCAGGCCGGAGTGGAGCGTGACCGCCTCGAGGTCACCGCCGAAGGCCTGTCCGACCGTGACCGTGCCCGCGGCGAGCCACCCGGCCGAACGGAGTCCGGCGACGGTCCGGGAGAACGCCAGCGGCAACGCACCGCCGTCGGTCATGACGTAGGCCACCCGGGTCTCGGGTCGCCGATCGTAGACACCCGCCAGGATCGCGGGCAGCGCGGAGTGCAGGTCGGCGACGACGACTGGCAGGCCGGCCAGCGAGTCGGCGTCAGCCAGGGCGGGGTGGTGCGGCGAGTCCTGCTCGTCGACGCCGCCGACCATCGCCTGCAACGGCGTGTAGCGAGCCTTGACCAGATGGCCGGACGCCGGACGATCGGCGGGCAGCCGGCCGGGGAGGGCGACCACGAAGGCATACCCGCCGGTGCCGAGCCGCAGGTCGAACGCCGCGGTGTTCAGCAGCGCGCGATCGCCGGGCTCGGGTGTGCCGACCAGCGCTTCGTACGCCAGCGCGGGTAGGGTCCCGTCCTCGGTCTCGACGCGGAGCTCGACCGCTCCGGACCAGGTTCGCCGCACCTCGCGGACCACGCCGTCCCGCCAACGCATCATGCCGCGACGGTACTCGATCGCAATCTGAGAGCAGGGCGCGTCAAGCCGGAACCGATGGCCGGAGTGCGGTACCGTTCGCATGGGTGTTCGGCTCTGCTTACCTGGGGACGACCCCAGACCTCGAACGAGAAAGCGAGAAGGGGGCGAGCGTCTGTGGCGGCACCGTCGCGGAAGTCCGAGCGGTTGATGAACCTCGTCATCTGCCTGCTCGTCTCGCGACGCTTTGTGCCCAAGGCGAAGCTCCGCCAGCTCGTCGAAGACTATCGTGAGCAGACTCCCGAGGCGTTCGAGAAGATGTTCGAGCGCGACAAGGAGGAGCTGCGCGATCTCGGCATCCCGATCGAGGTCGGCCAGGTCTCGACCGGCTTCGAGGACGAGCCGGGCTACCGCATCCAGCGCAGCGAGTTCGAGGTGCCGCCGCTGACGTTCACCGCGGCGGAGGCAGCCGTTCTCGGGCTGGCCGCGAGGGTCTGGCAGCACGCCGGCCTGGCCGAGGCCACCTCCCGCGCCGTGCTCAAGCTCGACGCCGACGGCCTCGACACCGACACCAGCCTGCTGGGCGCGCTCGAGCCTCGCCTGCCGGCCAACGAGCAGGCGTTCGAGCCGCTGTGGCACGCCGTGCAGTCCCGCACGGTCGTCACGTTCGACTATCGCCGGCCGGGCGGCCCCGGCCCGCAGCACCGCCGGCTGCAGCCATGGGGCATCCTCAACTGGCGCAGCCGCTGGTATGTCGTCGGCCACGACGAGGACCGGCAAGACACCAGGATCTTCCGGCTGTCCCGGATCACCGGCAAGGTACGCCTGCTCGGCCGGGCCGGAGCCTTCACCGTGCCCGAGGGTGTCGACCTGCGCGCGGAGGCCGAACGCCTCGCGCCGGCCGAGCGGCGCGGCAAGGCGCAGCTTCGGGTGCGGGCCGGCCACGGCAACGGCTTACGCCGCCGCGCGTCGTCGGTCGAGGCCGATCCGGCGCATCCGGGCTGGGACGTGATCGGCCTCGTCTACGGCGACGCCGGCTCGCTGGCCGAGGAGGTCGCCGCCTACGCATCCGACGTGGTGGTCCTCGATCCGCCCGACATCCGTGACGCCGTGATCCAGCACCTCAAGTCGCTGGTCGCCGGCACCACCGAGACAGCCCAGGCCGCACGTGCGGGGGAGCACAGGTGAGCACAGCCAACAGCGCCAAGGAGCAGGTACGCCGGCTGCTGGCGTTGCTGCCCTACCTCCTCGCGCATCCCGGCGCCCGGGTCGCCGACGTCGCGCGGGTGTTCGGGATCTCGGAGAAGCAGTTGGTCGCCGATCTCGGCGTGTTGTGGTTCTGCGGCCTGCCGGGCATGATGCCGGGCGACTACATCGAGGTCGACATGGACGCCGTGGAGGGCGAAGGCGTCATCCACGTGTCGAACGCCGACTATCTCGCCCGCCCGTTGCGGCTGTCGGCCGACGAGGTGCTGAGCCTGCTGGTCGCCCTCCGAGTGCTGCGCGAGTCCGGGCAGTTGGCCGAACGCGAGCTGATCGACCGGGTGATCGCGCGGCTGGAGGAGGCCTCCGGGCAGGCTTCGGCCGCGGCCAAGCAGGTCGAGATCCAGCTCGACACCTGGGAAGACCCCGAGATCCGGGCGACCGTGCAGGACGCGCTCAGCCGGCGCCGCCGTCTGCACCTGAGCTACTGGGTGCCCACTCGCGACGAGACCACCGAACGCGACGTCGACCCGATGCAGCTCGCGATCGCCGACGGTCGCAGCTATCTCGAGGCGTGGTGCCACCGGGCCGAGGACGTCCGCCTGTTCCGCCTGGACCGCGTGGCGGCCGCCCGCGTGCTCGACGAGGAGGCGGCACCGCCCACCCGGGCCCAGCCACGTGACCTGTCGAGCGGGCTGTTCCAGCCGTCGCCCGACGACGCGCTGGCCACGCTCGAGCTCGGGCCGGAGGCGGCCTGGGTCTCGGAGTACTACCCCTGCGAGCGAGTCGACGATCTCGGCGACGGGCGGCTGCGGATCCAGCTGCGCGTGGCCGATCCGCGTTGGCTGCGGCGGCTGGCGCTCCGGCTGGGCGGCCACGCCCGGATCCTGCAGCCCGCGGATCTCGCCGAGGCGGTTCGCGCCGACGCCGCGAACGCGCTTGCGGCCTATGACAAGGTCTGATTGCGCCCTGAAACTCCTTGCAACGCACGAGTTGCTCTGACCAGGGCCTGAAGGTCGCACTTGCTGACCACTTCCGGCCCTTTTAGGTGCGCCACAGATGCGCGAATCCGCTTCTTCGTGGCATGGTCTTCCGCATGGCAGTTCCAGGTGACAAGGTCAACGAGTCGGCCACGAGCCGATCTCGTTCGATCTCCGCCGCGCGCAAGCGCTTATACAACGCGTACAACGGTTACGTCAGAGTGCCCAATCCCGAACGGTTGGCCAACGGCCGATCCGGTGGGACGAGCCGCAAAGGCTCGTACAAGAAGGGGTGGGAGCTGCGCTTGGTGGTGCCTGCGGATGACCTGGAACGCGCTCGCCAGCTGATCGTCGCGGCCGGCTTGACACCGGCCCGGCCGTTTGTGAAGGGCCGGCAAATCATCCAGCCGATCTACGGCTACGAGCCGGTGATGGAGTACCTCGAGCTGACCGCGAGCGACGAGGAGTTGCAGCGAGTTCAGCGAATCGCCGGGCACTGAGCCCTCAGGCGTTTCTCGATGCTTCCCAGTCATCCACGATCTACCATCCGAGGGGTAGGCTGCGCTGCGTGATGTGGTGGTTGCTCCTTGGTGGAATTGCCCTGCTGGGCGTCATTTTTCATGGCATTTTGGGCAGACGTACGTGGAATCGTTACAAGGCGTTGCGTCGCGATATAGACCAGGCAACGCGTAAGATCGATGCCGCGCTGCCTGCCAGCGGGGAACACGCGGCAACGCCTGAGGAACGCCGGCCCACGCACGAACGTTGATCATGAAGATCAGCGGAACGACCGGGGTCGGCCACAACTACAAACCCCCACCCGCCCGCCGTTCTGTGGCTTGAGGACGTACTATCGGGCCAGTACAGCCGATTGGGAGGCCGAACACCCATGCCGTCTATTGGAACACCCGAACTGATCATCATCGGGATCATCCTCGTCGTGCTTTTCGGTGCCACGAGGCTCCCGAAGGCCGCGGCTGGGATCGGTCAGGCGCTGAAGATCTTCAAGAAGGAGATCCGCGACGAAGACAAGCCGGCCGAGGTCGCTCCGACCCAGCAGCAGGCAACTGTCGCCGACACGGCGCCCGCGCAGGCTCAGGCCGCACCGGTCAGCCAGGCCAACGGCACCGCGCCCGCGCAGTCGGCGAAGGACCCCGAGTCCGCCAAGTAAAGGCCCCTTATCCGACGTCGCGCCCTGACGCCAGGCCGCGCTGGTACTCCTTGGGGAGCTAGATGAGCATCTCCATCGGCCGGCTCAAGATCGGCCGGGACACGCCGAAGGATCCCGAGGGTCGGATGACCCTCGTCGAGCACCTGGCAGAGCTCCGGTCCCGGCTCATGATCGCGGTCCTGACGATCGTCGTCGGAATGGTAATCACCTGGATCTTCTACGAGCCGATCTTCAATCTGCTCAAAGAGCCGTTCTGGAGCACGATCAACCAGCTCAAGCAGGAGCGCGGGCTGGATGCGAAGCTGGTGATCGGCGACGTCGCCGGTCCTTTGATGCTTCAGCTCAAGGTCTCGCTGGTCGGCGGCTTGGTGGTGTCGTCGCCGGTGTGGCTCTACCAGATCTGGGCGTTCATCATGCCTGGTCTGCACCGCAACGAGCGCAAGTGGACGATGGTGTTCGTCGGCACGGCGGCGCCGCTGTTCATCATCGGAGTCGTGGTCGGCTACCTCGCGATGCCCAAGGGCCTCAACGTCCTGATCGACTTCACGCCGATGGAAGTGTCGAACTTCGTCCAGCTCGACACCTACCTGTCGTTCACCCTGCGTCTGCTCGTCGTCTTCGGTATCTCGTTCGAGATCCCGATCTTCGTCATCCTGTTGAACCTGGTCGGCATCCTGTCAGTTGCCCGGCTGAAGAAGTGGCGAGCACCGATCATCTTCATCCTGTTCGTGTTCGCGGCGGTGGCCACGCCCTCGACAGACCCGATCACGATGCTGATCCTCGCGCTCCCGATGAGCGCGTTGTTCCTGGCGTCAGAGGTGATCGCCCGGTTCATCGAGCGCCGCCGTCGAGCCAATCTGATTGCCGAAGGCATCGACATCGACGCGATCGAAAACGCCGCAAATCTGGACGACGACTAAGCAACCAGGAATCCCTCTCCAGTAGGCTCCCGACGTGGGTGTAGAAATTGCCGTCCTGGTCAACCCGACGGCTGGGCGCGGCAAAGGCGCCCGGATCGTCGAACCGGTGACGCAACGGCTTCGGGACGCCGGCATCAAAGCGCGCTGGGAAGCCGGCCGCGATGGTCTGGAAACGATGGACCTCGCCAGGCGCTGGGTGGCGCGCGGCGTCGACGGCCTGGTGGTCGTCGGCGGCGACGGGATGGTCCATCTGGCGCTGCAGGCGGTCGCGGGCACCAGAACCGCGCTGGGCATCGTCCCGGCCGGCACGGGCAACGACCTGGCGCGGGCGGCGGGCATCCCGCGAAACGACCCGCTGGCGGCCGCTGACATCGTGGTCGCCCGGCATGTCGCCGACTTCGATCTCGGCAAGGTGGGCGCGCACTGGTTCAGCACGGTGCTGTGCGCGGGCTTCGATTCGCGGGTGTCCGAACGAGTGGGCTCGATGCGCTGGGTCCGCGGCCGCACTCGCTACGACCTGGCCACGGTCGCGGAGCTGCGGGTGTTTCGCCCCCTGTCGTACGTCCTGGAGATCGACGGCGAGCGGATCGAGACCGACGCGATGCTGGTCGCGGTCGGCAACACCTCGTCCTACGGCGGGGGACTGCGGATCTGCGAGGGCGCCGACCCGGCCGACGGCAAGCTCGACGTCGCCACGATCACCCCGCTGCGGCGGCGCGATCTGGTGCGGTTGTTTCCCAAGCTGGGCCAGGGCACCCACCTCGACCACCCGGCGGTGACGATGCGGCGCGGCAAGCAGATCAGCCTGGCCTCGGCGGACCTGACGGCCTACGCCGACGGCGAGCGGATCGGCCCGCTGCCCGTCACGGCCGAGTGCGTCCCGGCGGCGCTGCGGCTGTACACCCCACCCCCGCGCTGAGACGGCGCCGGGAGAGTCGGGGCAATCGTTCCGCAAAGTACTTGAACTCTAGTCGTTAGTCGGCTAACGTACCCTCTCGAGACTCAACGTTAGCCGACTAAAGGATTTCTTCGCGTATGAAACTCAGCATCTCCGTCGTCGACTTCTCCTGGCCCGACGGGCCGGCCTCGATCGGCCCGCGGGTGGGCCGGATCGCCCGGACTGCCGACCAGGCCGGTTTCGACTCCATCTGGGTGATGGACCACCTGTTCCAGATCGGCATGAACGGCCCCGCCGAGGACCCGATGCTCGAGGGGTACGCCACCCTCGGCTTCATGGCCGGCCAGACCGAGCGGATCCGGCTCGGCACGCTCGTGACCGCCGTGAGCTACCGCAGCCCCGGCCTGCTGATCAAGACCGTGACGACGCTCGACGTGCTGTCCCAGGGCCGCGCCTGGCTGGGCATCGGAGCCGCCTGGAACGGCAGGGAGGCCGCCGGGCTCGGCCTGTCCTTCCCGCCGACCAAGCAGCGCTACGAGCAGCTGGAGGAGACCCTGCGGATCGCGCAGCAGATGTGGGCCGGCGACAACTCGGCGTACGAGGGTGGGCACTTCACGTTGGAGAACCCGCTCAACAACCCCAACACCCTGCAGACGCCCCACCCGTCGATCCTGATCGGTGGTTCCGGCGAACGAAAGACCTTGCGCCTGGTGGCGCAGTATGCCGACGCCTGCAACCTGTTCGACATCCCGGAAGGCGTCGAGGTCGGTGCGACCCGAGGCGGCAAGGCGGGCCTCCAGCACAAGCTCGACGTGCTGCGCGGGCACTGCGAGGCCGTCGGCCGCCCGTACGACGAGATCGAGAAGACGATCGCCAGCGGTGCCGCGCTTCCCGGCAGCGGCCGGGAGGGTGCGCAGAGTGCACAGCAGCTGGTCGACCACTACGGCGAGCTGGCCGAGCTCGGCTTCGAGCACGTGATCTTCGGCCCGGAAGGCCCGTGGACGGAGGCGGACCTCGACCTGTACGCCTCGATCGTTCCGGAGGTCGCGAAGCTCTAGCGGGACTGGGCGTGCCGCGTGCCCGGGCCGAAACGTTCAGGCCGTAGCATCAGGCGTATGAGCTCCCCGGAGGACCAGCAGTTTCCATCCGGGGGCGACCCCGGCACGCTGGACGCGTTCCGGCGGCTGTACGACTTCGATCTCGACTCGTTCCAGGTCGAAGCGTGCGAGGCGCTCGAGCTGGGCCAAGGTGTGCTGGTCGCGGCGCCGACGGGTGCGGGCAAGACCGTGGTCGGTGAGTTCGCGGTCCACCTGGCGATCTCGTCCGGCCGCAAGTGCTTCTACACCACGCCGATCAAGGCGCTGTCCAACCAGAAGTACGGCGAGCTGCTCGACCGCTACGGCTCCGACCAGGTGGGCCTGCTCACCGGCGACAACACGATCAACGGCGAGGCACCGGTCGTCGTCATGACGACCGAAGTGCTGCGCAACATGCTCTACGCCGGTTCCGGCACGCTGTCGGGCCTCGGCTACGTCGTGATGGACGAGGTGCACTACCTCGCCGACCCGTTCCGGGGCGCGGCCTGGGAAGAAGTGATCATCCACCTGCCGGAGTCGGTGGCGCTGGTCGCGTTGTCGGCCACGGTGTCCAACGCCGAGGAGTTCGGCGAGTGGATCGCCACCGTACGCGGCGACACCGCCGTGATCGTGGAGGAGAAGCGGCCGGTGCCGCTCTACCAGCACGTCATGGTCGGCAAGCGGATGTACGACCTGTTCGCCGACACGGGACGCCCGGACGACCGGCCGGCCGTCAACCCCGAGCTGGCGCGGCTGATCCGCGACCACTGGAAGGTCAGCAAGCGCGACGACCGTGGCCCCCGGCGAGGCCGGGGCAGCGGCACCAGGCGCAACAGCGGCAAGGTCGCGTTCACACCGACCCGCTACCAAGTCGCCGAGAAGCTGGAGTCCGAGGCGCTGCTGCCGGCGATCGTGTTCATCTTCAGCCGGCAGGGCTGTGACGCCGCCGTGCTCCAGTGCCTCTACTCCGGCATCCGGCTGACCACGCCGGAGGAGAAACAGCGCATCCGTGCGTTCGTCGAGGCACGCACCGCCGAGATCCCCGACGAGGACCTCCTGGTGCTCGGATACGCCGAGTGGCTGGAGGGCCTGGAGCGCGGGCTGGCCGCCCACCACGCCGGCATGCTTCCGACGTTCAAGGAGGTCGTCGAGGCGCTGTTCGCCGAGGGCCTGGTGAAGGTCGTGTTCGCCACCGAGACGCTCGCGCTGGGCATCAACATGCCCGCGCGGTCGGTGGTGCTGGAGAAGCTGGTCAAGTGGAACGGCCAGAACCACGCCGATATCACGCCGGGGGAGTACACCCAGCTCACCGGGCGGGCCGGCCGGCGCGGCATCGACGTCGAGGGCCACGGTGTCGTGCTGTGGCAGCCCGGGCTGGACCCAGCAGCGGTCGCGGGTCTCGCCTCGACACGTACCTATCCACTGCGGTCGTCGTTCCGGCCGTCGTACAACATGGCGGTCAACCTCGTCCGTGACTTCGGCCGGGAACGCGCCAGAGAGCTGCTGGAAGCGTCGTTCGCCCAGTTCCAGGCCGACCGGGCCGTCGTGGGCCTCGCCCGCCAGGTGCGGCGCAACGAGGAGGCGCTGGACGGCTATCGCGAGGCGACCACCTGCCACCTCGGCGACTTCATGGAGTACGCCGGCATCCGGCGGGCGATCTCCGACCGGGAGACCGACCTGGCCAAGCGCCGGCGGTCCGACAAACGCACCCAGGTCGTGGAGTCGCTGCGGCAGTTGCGTACCGGCGACATCATCCACGTACCGGCCGGCAAGCGGGCCGGCCTCGCGGTGGTGCTCGATCCCGGCTACGTCTCCGGCGGCGACGGGCCTCGCCCGACCGTGCTGACGGCCGACCGGCAGGTGCGGCGGCTGTCGATGACCGACTTCCCGGTGCCGATCGAGCCGCAGGGCCGGATGCGGCTGCCGCGCTCGTTCAACCCGCGCAACGCGCAGGCCCGGCGCGACCTGGCCTCGGCGCTGCGCGAGAAGGCACCCGCGGCCGACAGCGGCGACGGACCGCGCCGGCGGTCGGCCGGTCCGGCGGGGGAGGACTCGACGCTGCAGGAGCTGCGCGCCGAGCTGCGCAAGCACCCCTGCCACGGCTGCACCGACCGGGAGGATCACGCGCGCTGGGCGGAGCGCTACTTCAAGCTGGAGCGCGAGACGCGCAGCGTGCAGCGCCGGATCGAGCAGCGTTCCAACACCATCGCCCGCCAGTTCGACCGGGTGTGCGAGGTGCTCGGCACGCTCGGCTATCTCGACGGCACCCGCGCGACCACCGACGGGGAACGGCTGGCGCGGATCTACACCGAGCTCGACCTGGTCGCCGCCGAGTGCCTGCGGCAGGGCACCTGGGACGGCTTGAACGCCGCCGAGCTCGCGGCCTGCCTGTCGGCGCTGGTCTACGAGTCTCGTACGCCCGACGACGTGACACCGCCCAAGCTGCCGGGTGGAGCGGCCAAGCAGGCGCTCGCGGCACTGGTGCACATCTGGGGTGAGCTGGACGCGCTCGAGCGCGACTTCAAGCTGGACTTCCTGCGCGAGCCCGACCTCAACTTCGCCTGGGCGGCGTTCCGCTGGGCCGGAGGCGCCTCGCTCGCCGACGTGCTGGACGAGACCGGCCTGGCGGCGGGCGACTTCGTGCGCTGGGTCAAGCAGATCCTCGACCTGGCCGACCAGATCGCCGACGCCGCGGGCGAAACGGCTCTGCGCCGGACCGCAAGGCAGGCCGTGGAAGCGATGCGCAGGGGCGTGGTCGCCTACGCGTCGGTGAGCGCCTGACGTTCCGTGAACCGGTAGGTGTGTCAAGCGGGCTTTGCCGCTGATCTGTAACCGGCGCAACGGATCCTTGCCTAGTTCTTCGTCGGGGTGTTCTGTCACCCCGAGGAAGGACCGCACCATGGCAAGACGGATCGGAGTTGCGATCGCCGCGTGCGCTGCGCTCGCCCTCTCGCTCACAGGAATCACGTCCGCGCAGGCGGGCAACGGGGTCACCACGGTCGCGCGTGGCCTCGACAACCCGCGCGGGCTCGCGTTCGCGCCGGACGGCTCGCTGTACGTCGCGGAGGCGGGGCGCGGTGGCACGGGACCGTGCTTCGCCGGACCGGAAGGTGGCACGGTCTGCTTCGGCAAGACCGGAGCCATCACCCGCGTCAAGAACGGCTGGCAGAAACGGGTGATCACCCGGCTGCCGTCGATCGCGGACCAGAACACCGGAACGAACGCGATCGGACCGTCCGACGTGGCGTTCCGCGGTGACAAGCCGTACTTCACCGTAGGACTCGGCGCCGACCCCGCCATGCGCGCCGGGCTGCCAGGGCTCGGGCAGCAGGCCTCGGGGTGGCTGCTGCGTGGCAAGGGGAACGGCGGCTGGATGCAGATCGCCGACATCGCGGGCTACGAGGCCGCCGCCAACCCGGACCAGGGCGAGCCTGACAGCAACCCGAACTCCGTGGTCGCCACGGCGTGGGGCCAGGTCGTCGCCGATGCCGGAGGCAACTCGCTGGTGCGGGTGTCCCCGAGCGGCGCAGTCAGCACGGTCGCGACCTTCCCCAGCCGAATGGTCGACGCGCCACCGTTCCTCGGCCTGCCGCCGGGGACGCAGATCCCGATGCAGCCGGTGCCGACGTCCGTCGTGCGCGGCCCGGACGGCGCGTACTACGTCGGGGAGCTGACGGGGTTCCCGTTCGTGCCCGGCGCCGCTCGTGTCTACCGCGTGGTTCCCGGAAAGGCACCGACGATCTACGCGGACGGCTTCACCAACATCATCGACGTCGGCTTCGGCAAGGACGGCAAGCTCTACGTCCTGGAGATCGCCAAGAACGGGTTGCTCTCCGGCGACCCGACCGGCGCTCTCATCCGGGTCGGCCACAACGGTTCGCAGCACGTCGTGATGAGCGACGGGCTGACGGGGCCGGGCGGGCTGGCGTTCAAGGGACGTGCCGCCTACGTCAGCAACTGTGGCACCTGCGTGGGTACGGGCAGCGTGCTGCGGATTCCGCTGTCCTAGCAGAGAAGGGCGAGGTGGGGATTCGGCCGGTCAGCCTCCGGCCGGATCCCCTTTTTCAGGTCCAGGGCGGCGAGTTCAGCTTGGAAAGAAAAAGGGGACATTTCGGCGCTTTCGGGAGAGCCAGTCAGCAGAGGTGGTTCCAATTTAGGCAGCTTTAGGCCAATTCCTACTACACATAGTCGTCAGACAATTTCAACACGTGCCATTTGGTAAAGAGTAAGCAATGGTTACTGCCCAGTACTTTCTTGCCGCCATGCCCGCTTGACAGCGTTCTCAGCGAAACGGATGCGTTCCGCTGCGTGACCCCACTACGTGGCGGGACATTACGAGGGAGGGCCATTGAGGCGCACGGTACTAAGCGCCGGAGGCGCACTGGTGACAGTGCTCGCTCTGGGATCGATAGGAATGGCAACAGGCGGCGCTGCCCTTGCCGGCTCGGGTACCCCCTGGTCGGACAGTGTCGAGAAGCCGACCACGGACTCGGCTATCGCCAAGGCGCGCGCCAACGTCACCGCAAACGGTGGCAAGCTCGGATTCACCAAGGGCCAGTCGCTTTCGACGGTGGACACCATCGTCGAACGTGACGGCTCGAGTCACGTGAGATTCAACCGGACCTACAACGGACTGCCGATCGTCGGTGGTGACTTCGTCGTCCACCAGGACGCCGGCGGAAAGTTCACGTCCGCGAGCGGAAAGTTCGCGCCGTCCGGCGCGATCCGCACCGGCATCTCCACCAAACCCGGCGTCGCGGCTCCGAAGGCCGCCGACGCGGCGGCCAAGTCGGTCGCCTTCAAGGTCGCCACGTCGAAGCCGACGCTGGTCGTCGATGCCACAGGCGCCAAGCCCCTGCTGGCCTGGAGCGTCGACGTCCGAGGTGCGCGGAAGGGCGCTCCGGCAGGCGAGCGTGTCTTCGTCGACGCCACCTCGGGCAAGGTGACGCGCAGCGTCCCGACCGTGCTCAACGAGGCCGGCAAGGGCAAGAGCCTCTACCTCGGCGAGGTCGCCGTCGACACCACGAAGGAGGGCGAGCAGTTCACGCTGATCGACCCCGTACGCGGGAACGGTGCCACCTACGACGCCAAGGGCAGTGACAACCCGGAGGACAACAAGTTCCTCGACGACGACAACAACTGGGGCGACGGCACCAACAACGACGCTGCTTCCGCGGCTGTCGACGCCCACTTCGGTGTCGCCGAGACCTGGGACTACTACAAGGAGGTCCACGGCCGTAACGGCATCGCCGACGACGGCAAGGGCGCCAAGTCCTACGTTCACGTGAGCCAGAACTGGTTCAACGCCGCGTGGGACGACTCCTGCTTCTGCATGCTCTACGGCGACGGTGACGGCACCACGGCCGGTCCGCTGGTCGAGCTCGACATCGCCGGTCACGAGATGAGCCACGGCG
This sequence comes from Flindersiella endophytica, assembly GCF_054779015.1. NCBI lineage: Bacteria > Bacillati > Actinomycetota > Actinomycetes > Propionibacteriales > Nocardioidaceae > Flindersiella > Flindersiella endophytica. Next base: position 673,647 of record NZ_BAAGYY010000013.1, on the reverse strand, counting down.
TCACCAGCCGTACGGCCAACCTGGACTACAGCGGCGAGTCCGGCGGTCTCAACGAGGCCACGTCCGACATCTTCGGAACGATGGTCGAGGCCCACGCCAACAACGCCGAGGACGTGCCCGACTACGTCATGGGCGAGGAAATCTTCCTCGACTTCGACCCTGCCAAGAACTACATCCGCCGGATGGACAAGCCGTCGATGGATGGCCAGAGCGCCGACTGCTGGTCCGCCGACGTCGGTGACCTGGACGTGCACTACTCCTCCGGTGTCGCCAACCACTTCTTCTACCTGCTGAGCGAAGGAAGTGGCACGAAGGAGATCAACGGCGTGGCCTACGACAGCCCGACCTGTGACAGCTCCACGGTCACGGGAATCGGGAACGAGAAGGCCGCCGCGATCTGGTACAAGGCGCTGACCGAGTACATGACGTCGACGACCGACTACAAGGGTGCCCGCGAGGCCACCCTGTCGGCCGCCAACGACCTGTACGGTGCTGACAGCGCCGAGGCCAAAGCGGTCGCGGCCACCTGGACGGCCGTGAGCGTCGCCTGACAACCTGTTTGGTCGGCGAAGACCCCGGACCCGAGCACGGGTTCGGGGTCTTTGGCGGGCCATAATCGGTCCAGGCCACATAGCTGATTCCTGCGATCGGCTAGAACTGACTGTGAGAGGTGTTGGGAAGCAGTTCCGCCACCGCCCAAAGAAGCAGTACACGTGCGGTTTTCCGCTCAAGCAGTCACGGAGAGAGGCGACTCGCCATGTATGACGTTCTGATCACCGGTGGCGCGGTCGTCGACGGCACGGGTGCCCCGCCCGCCCGGGCCGACCTCGCCGTCTCCCAGGGCCGGATCGCCGCGCTCGGCGATCTGAGCGATGCCACCGCACGGACCGTCATCGACGCGACCGGCCGGCTGCTGTTCCCCGGATTCATCGACGCCCACGTGCATGTCGACGCCGTGCTGCAGCGCGCGGACGTCCAGGAGGCCATGCTGCGGCAGGGGATCACCACGGTGGTGCTCGGCCAGGACGGGCTGTCGTTCGCACCCGGCTCACAGGCCACCGTCGACTACGTCGCCCAGTACTTCGCGGCCGTCGACGGCCAGCCGCCCGCGGAGTTCACCGGTGGCTGCTCGGTCGCCGACTTCCTGTCGTCCTACGACATGCGCACCTCGATCAACGTCTGCTACCTCGTGCCGCTCGGGACCGTGCGCCACGAGGTGATGGGCCCCGACAACCGGCGCGCCAGCATCGACGAGCTGGCGGCGATGGTTCGGCTCGTCCAGACCGGTCTCGACGAGGGCGCGGTCGGCGTCTCCACGGGCCTGGAGTACGTCCCGGGCGTGTTCGCCGACCTGACCGAGCTGACCGCGCTGTGCAGGCCGGCCGCGCGGTGGAACGCACCGTACGTCTCGCACTTACGCAGCTACGCCGACGGCCGCGCGCCCGGCATGACCGAGGCGCGGATCCTCGGCCGCGAGAGCGGCGTGCCCGTTCACGTGTCGCACTACCGCGGCAGGAGCGAGGCGCTGCTCGCCCAGCTGGAGCGCTGTGCGGCCGACGGGGTGGACGTGACGTTCGACTCGTATCCCCATTTGTTCGGAAACACCATCCTCGCGATGAAGGCGCTGCCGCCGCGCGTACAGGAGGGTGGCGTCAAGGCGACATTGCGCCGGCTGGCCGACACGGCCGTACGCACCGAGCTCGAGCAGACCTGGTTCCCGGGCATCGAGACGGAGCTGGCCGAGGCGACGCTCGGCTACGTCGCCAGCGAGCGCTACCGCTTCCTGGAAGGGCTGTCGCTTGCCGAGGCCAGCAAACGGACCGAGCTGGGGCTCGGCGAGCTGGTCTGCGAGCTGCTGGTGGCGAGCGAGCTCGCCGTCGGCTGCATCATCGGCTCACCCGGTGGAGGCACCGAGGACGACATGCGCGCGCTGGCCAGGGACCACAGGCACATGGCGTGCTCCGACGGCATCTACCTCGGCGGGCATCCGCATCCGCGCGGCTGGGGCGCGTTCGCGCGGTTCCTCGGCAGGCACACACGCGAGCTGGCCGACTGGGACTGGGGGCGCGCGGCGATGCATCTTGCCGGTCGTCCGGCGTCGCGGTTCGGGCTGCGCGGCCGCGGCCAGCTGGTGCGGGGCAACGTCGCCGACCTCGCCGTGATCGATCCGGAGTCGGTCGGTGACACCGCGACTTATGCGAACCCGCGCAGCCTCGCGTCCGGCGTCAGCCACGTCCTGGTGGCGGGCCGGCTGGTGCTGGCGGATGGCGTGCTGACCGGTGCCCGAGCCGGTCGAGCGGTACGACGAGGAGAGGCCGGCCTGTGACGCTCGAAGGTGTTTCGTACGACGCCGACGTGTTCGGCGACGATCTCGCGGAGCTGCGCAAGCAGCCCAACCGCATCGCCGACCAGGCGAGCCTGTTCGACCTGACGTTCCCGGCGATGGTGCTGCGGGCCTCCGCGCTGGAGTCCAACGTCGCGACGATGGCGGCATGGTGCCGGTCGCACGGTGTCGAGCTGGCACCACACGGCAAGACCACGATGTCGCCGGAGATCACCTACCGGCAGCTGGCGGCGGGCGCATGGGGGATCACCGCGGCGACCATCGACCAGGTGCGTACGTTCGCCGAGATGGGTGTGCGCCGGGTGCTGATGGCCAACCAGCTCGTCGATCCGGCGGGGATCGCCTGGCTGGCTTCGGCGTTGAACGCCAACCCGGCGTTGACGGTGATCGGCTACGTCGACACGCTGGACGGGGTCTCGCTGCTGGATCGGGCGCTGGCCGCCTCCGGACTGTCGCGCCGGCTGCCCGTGCTGGTGGAGCTCGGCGTGCCGGGCAAGCGTACGGGCGCGCGCACGCACGAGGAAGGGGCCGCGGTCGCGCGGGCCGCCGCTGCGACCGGAACGCTCGCGGTGGTCGGCTGTTCGGCGTTCGAAGGCGTGGTCGGCCATGCGCGTGACGAGGCGACGATGGACGCCGTGGCCGAGCTCTGCTCGGCGGTGCGCCGGCTCGGGCTGGAGCTCGCGGGGTCCGGGGTGATCTCCGGCCCGCCGATCCTGAGCGCCGGCGGCAGTACGTACTTCGACGTGGTGGCAGCCTCGCTGTCGGGCGCGGAGCCGGCGACGGTGGTGCTGCGCAGTGGCGGCTACGTCACCCACGACGACGGCCTCTACTCCGTGGCGACACCGCTGCCGTCCGACCTGCATCCCGCGATCGACGTGTGGGCGTACGTCCTGTCCCGCCCGGAGCCGGGTCGCGCCCTGATCGGCGCCGGCCGCCGCGACGTGCCCTTCGACGTGGCCCTGCCGATCGTGCGCTTCGCCGAGTCCGTGACGGGCGAACGTCGCGACACCTCGGGCGTCGAGGTCTCGCAGGTCAACGACCAGCACGGCTTCCTCGACCTGCCCCCGTCCTCCGACCTCGCCGTCGGCGACCGCGTCTGCCTCGGCGTCGCCCATCCCTGCACCGCCTTCGACAAATGGCGGCTGGTGCCGATCGTCGCGGACGACGGCAGGATTCTGGAGATCGCGCACACGTTGTTCTGAGGCGCGGCTACCGTTTGCCGGATGGACGATCTCGAACGTGCGGTGCGCAACGCCGCCGCGCTCTGGACGGCTCTCGCCGAGGCCCGCGGGAACGAATACGTGCGTACCGACGGGTTGCTCGTCGTCGAGGGTGGCCGGCGCGGCCGTCGCGTGATGATGCTGTCCGGCGAGCCGGCCGATGCCGACGTCGCCGAGGCCGCCCGGCAGGCGACCCTACCCTCGCAGGCCGGCGTGACAGTGGAGGACTCGTTCGGCACCGTCGATCTGACCGAGCAGGGCCTGGTCAAACGCCAGCTCGCGGTGATGATCCGGCATCCCGCACCGCTCCCCGCGCTGCGGCCGTCGGCGGTCAGCGTCTCCGAGATCGACGGGCCGGACCTGCTGACCGTGGTCGAGCGGATCGGGGTCGACGGCTTTCCGCTGGAGACGTTCCAGCCGTACGAGCAGGGGACGGCGTTCCCGGCCGGGCTGCTCGACCGCCGGGACATCCGGTTCTTCCTGGCCGAGTGGGAAGGTGAGCCCGCGGGCATCACGGTCATCGTCGAGGCGGGCGGCGCCGCGGGCGTCTACTGGGTCACGACGCTGCCGGACTACAGGTCGCGCGGCATCGCCCGCGCGATGATGCACACCGTGCTCGAGCGCTACGCCGACCGGCCGGCGACACTGACCTCGGCCACGGCGGCGCGGCCGCTGTACGAGTCGCTCGGCTTCCAGACGCTCACGATGGCCAACTGGTGGATCGCCGCAGCTTCCTAGCCGTCGCCGCGTGCGATCACAGACGAAACCGGCTGGGCGCGGCTCATGGTCGAGCCGCACCCAGCCGGTTCGTTCAACGAAGGGTCGGTCAGGCAGGCCAGCCGGGGATCGGGAAGGCGGAGCAGAACTCCTTGACCTCGGCGGCGATCCGGGCCAGGGCGTCGTCGTCTTCCTTCTTGCCGGCTTCGATCGCCTCGTCCATCCAGGCGGCGATGCGCGGCATGTGGTCGGCCTGCATGCCGCGGGTGGTGACGGCCGGCGTACCGATCCGGATGCCGGACGGGGACCAGGGCTTGCGCGGGTCGAACGGCACGGTGTTGAAGTTGAGTTCGATACCGGCCTTGTCCAGCGCCTTGGCCGCCGGCTTGCCGGCGATGTCCTTCTTGGTCAGGTCGATCAGGATCAGGTGGTTGTCGGTACCACCGGAGATCAGGTCGAAGCCGCGCTCGTTCAGCGCGTCGGCCAGGGCAGCGGCGTTGGTGACGATCTGCGCCGCGTACGTCTTGAACTCGGCTGTCGCCGCCTCGTGCAGGGCCACCGCGATCGCTGCCGTCGTGTGGTTGTGCGGGCCGCCCTGCAGGCCGGGGAAGACGGCCTTGTCGAGCGCCTTCGCGTGCTCCTCGTCCGACAGGAGCATCGCGCCACGCGGGCCGCGCAGGGTCTTGTGGGTGGTCGTCGAGATGACCGGGGCGTGCCCGACCGGCGTCGGGTGGGCGCCACCGGCGATCAGGCCGGCGATGTGGGCAATGTCGGCGACCAGCAGCGCGCCGACCTCCTGCGCGATCGACGCGAACGCCTCGAAGTCGATCAGCCGCGGGATCGCCGTGCCGCCGCAGAAGATGACCTTGGGCCGTTCCTTCAGCGCCAGCTCACGCGCCGCGTCCATGTCGATCCGGCCGGTCGCCGGGTCGACGCCGTAGTGCACCGGACGGAACCACGTGCCGGTCGCCGACACCGGCGAACCGTGCGTCAGGTGGCCGCCGTGCGCCAGCTCCAGCGACATGAACGTGTCGCCCGGCGTCATGAACGCCAGGTAGACGGCGAGGTTCGCGGGCGAGCCGGAGTAGGGCTGTACGTTGGCGTGCTCGACGCCGAACAGCGCCTTGGCCCGCTCGATCGCGACTTCCTCGACCTCGTCGATGAGCTGCTGGCCTTCGTAGTAACGCTTGCGCGAGTAGCCCTCGGAGTACTTGTTGGTGAGGACGGTGCCGGTGGCTTCCAGTACGGCGCGAGAGACGTAGTTCTCGCTCGGGATCAGCCGGATCTTCTCGAACTGCCGGCGCCCCTCCGCCTCCACGAGCTCGGCGATCTTCGGGTCGGCATCGGCCAGACGAGTCGTCAGGTCGGTCATCGTGCTTCCTCCTGGGTCAGCGTTGGTTCCAGCGACCCAGACACCCAGGCGCGCGGTGCCGGTACGGGCTCTTGCGTCTCGTACGCGGCTCCCCGGTGGTCGGTTCCACCCCAGCGCCAGTCGCCGCGTACCCCGACGAGCCTAGTGCAGCCATCAGCGGAGGGAGCGGAGAGATGCGGGTGCTGGTGCGGCTCCTGGTCACGGTGGTGAGAAGGAGCCGCTTTCTGGTCGTGTCCCTTTTCAAGGGACGTGGCCAGGCGCCACCGCGCGGTCCGTTACCGGCCGCACCTGTGCCGCAGGTCTGAACCTTGACACTGTCCGGCATCGCCGCGATACAGTCGGCTGGTCGGTACTGGGGCCGGTCTGACTGGGGCAAGCACGGGGTGGAATCGATGCAGACAGGTGAGTCACGCTCGCTTGGCGAGCGGATTCTGTATGCCCAACGTGAACTGTCCGCTCAACTGTTCACCGCCGAGGATCGGCGAAAGGTCCTACGCATCACCGTCGACGGCACGCAGCGAGTGAAGACCGTCGACCTGGACCCGTGTTGGGCAAAGTCGATTCAGTCACAGAATCTGGCTCGCGAAGTATTCGCCTGCCACATGCGGGCCCGCGAAGATTCGGCAGCAGCAGCCGAGACAGTGTACGCAACCGCTGGCCTAGACAACCAGGCTGCGAGCGACGCAGGAGCCGTCATTCGTACAGCGGTGGACACCATTCCCGAAGCTTCAGACCTGATCCGGCGCCTGCAAGCGGAAACAGTGCGCTCGGAACGTGCCCGTGGTGCGGTGGCCGCCGAGTTCGACCTTCGCGGAGAGCCGCACCGCGTGGACATCCGCGCTCGTCACGCGACGGAAGTCGAGCCGGCCCGACTTGCCGCGGATATCTGTGCCGTACTGCAAGAGTGCGGCGAGGCGGCAGTCAGCCGCCGGGTCGAACTGGCGTCCGGTCTGACCGACGGCCGGTCCTTCGAGGACCGTGCCCAGGAACGGCTCGAGGAGTTCAACCAGACACTGGCCGCACTACGAGCGAGGTTGCCTTGACGAAAGAAGTAGATCGCCCTGCGATCCGCACAGCCGGTGATGAGTTCTTCGGCGTCGGGGGAGACATGTGGAGAACTGCCGGCAGTTTCGACGAGGAGCCTGTGTTCCTTCGTGCTCGTGACTGGGGCTACCAGGGCGAGGGCTCGGATCCAGACAGTTCGTACGAGGCCCTGCGGGCGAAGGTGCGTGACTTCCTTCGGGATGGTGCGGACGCATTTGGCGAGCTCCGCACCGTGCTCCACAGCGTCGCCGCCCGAAGTGAGCAAGCCGAAGAAACCAGTGCTGCCGAGCTTCTGCGCATCGGTCGCCGTCTCAACGAATAAGGCGGATCGCTCATGAGCGACGAATACCTGACTGATGAGCAGGAACAATACTACCGATACAACCCGAGAGTTCCGGTAGACGAGTACAAGGATCGATGGAATCGGGCCACCCGCGCCGATCCTCCGCTCAATCGAGAGCCGCCTGGTCCCGCCAGCGTCCAACTTGTTGATGTCATTATGGGGTACGCACCGGCTGACATAGCGGATAGATGGCTCGAGGTCCGGAAATTCCTCATGGATCCGGGAGATCCGGCCCGACTTCGGGCCGCTGCTGATGCCTGGTGTCCAGAAGGCAGAAGTGGTGGCACCGGATCGCTGTACGGTATGGCAAAGGCTTGGAACCGTAAGCTGCACGACTCGATGTATGAGCTCAAACTTCGATGGTCCGACAGTGCCTCTGAAGCCTTGGAAAGTTATCTGAACGACAAGGTGGATTCCGATTGTCTCGGTCCACTCGAAGAGCATTGCGAGAAGATCGCCATCGCGCTCAGGGCCAAGGCCGAAGCCCAGGAAGCGGCGAAGAAGTCGGTCGATGGCATGCTGATAGATCTTGCTAGCAGCAGCGGGGCTGGGTTGCTTGTAGGGGCGGCGCTGGCGCCGTTCACTGTCGACACTCTTTCCGCGGTAGCGATCGGAGCCGCCGTTGCCGTGGCATCCGGGTTGGTGAAGATTGCGTTCGACATCGTGCGGGGCTACTTCGAGTTCGCAAAGGCATGTGAGGACGCGCTCGACAGGATCGGAGTTGAGATGAGTCCGCTTGGTGGGTTCGGAGGCCGCTGGCCGCGCCCTTGGGCCGGCTAGAGTCAATGGCTGTAGCGCTCCTCGGCTACTGGTCTCCAGTCCCTTTCCCGGCCGTGACCGCGCGGTAAATCTGGTAGAAATGTAGTTCGCACCAAAGGCAGACAATCGCGGTCAGGCTTGAGAATGCTGTATAGGCCAGCCGGTCTGTGACGCCGTAGGCCAGCACGGAGTACAGGGCGCAGACAACGGTTATCACTCCGAGGCGAGGAAGATACTTACGGCACACTTCGGACGTCAGCGTTCCGTTGCGGCCCAGCCTGATCGTTGGAAGCAAAAGAACGATCGCCAATAGATGAAGAAGCACTCCACCCGCGAGTGCGAAGTAGGTAGTGCTCGTCAGTTGATCGTGTCCAAGCCATAGGATCAAGGCGAGGACGGGATATGCCCCCAGCAGGATCAGGATCAGTCCCGGAATGCCGGTCTTGATGCCGCCGTAGTAGCTGCGTTCGGCGCCTCTCGGGAGCTGGACGGATGGCATGGGCTCAGGATAGAGGAACCGCAAGGCCCAGGTAAGCGCGCCGCTCAGAAGGTGCCGGCGCGTTCGAGGATCTCGCCGGTGTTGACCGAACGGGGGAGGGTGCCGAACGTGCGCCCGCCGTCCATGCCGAGGCGGGATGCGCAGAAGGCCTCCGCCACTGCCGCCGGGGCGTGTTGGACGAGCAGGGAGCCCTGCAGCACCAGTGCCATCCGCTCGGCCAGGCGCCGGGCGCGGAACTCGATGTCGGCCAGGTCGGAGAGGGACGTGAGGACGTCCTCGGCCGCCGCGTCGAGGTGGGGGTCGATGCCCCGCGCGGCGCCGATCTCGAGCAGCCAGGACTCCAGAGCCGCCGGTTCGCGCTGCAGAGCACGCAGCACGTCGAGCGCCTGCACCGATCCCGAGCCCTCCCAGATCGAGTTGAGCGGGGCCTCGCGATACAGCAGCGGCAGCCCGGAGTCCTCGACGTACCCGTTGCCGCCCAGGCACTCCAGCGCCTCGGCCACCAGCGCAGGCGTGCGTTTGCAGACGAGGTACTTCGACACCGGCAGCGCCAGCCGCAGGAACGTCGTCTCACCCAGGTCCACCGCATGCGCCAGCCGCAGCCCCAGCCACATCGCCGCCTCCTGCTCGACCGCGAGGTCGGCCAGCACGTTGCGCATCAGCGCCTTGTCGATCAGCGGCCCGCCGAACGCCGTACGGTGCTGCGCCCACCACAGAGCGGAGGCCACCGCCCGCCGCTGCACTGCCGCCGCGCCCAGGACGCAGTCGAGGCGGGTCGCCGCGACCATCTCGATGATCGTCGCGACCCCGCGGCCCTCCGTTCCCAGCAGCCACCCGGAGGTCCCTGAGAACTCCACCTCCGACGAGGCGTTGGAGCGGTTGCCGAGCTTGTCCTTCAGCCGGACCAGCCGCCGCGGGTTGGGCGTGCCGTCGGGCAGCCGCCGGGGTACGAGGAAGCAGCTCAGCCCGCCCGGCGCCTGCGCGAGCACCAGCGCGACCTCGCCCATCGGCGCCGAGAAGAACCACTTGTGACCCGTCAGCAGATAGTGGTCGTCCGACGGGACCGCCGATGTGACCGTCGCGCGGACGTCGGAGCCGCCCTGCACCTCGGTCATGCACATGCCCGCCAGGCATGCCGCGGAGGTCGACGCCAGCTTCGGCACCCACTCCGCGGCGAGCGAAGGCGTGGTCCGCAGCGCCGGCACCGCGGCGTAGGTCATCGAGATCGGGCAGCCGTGCCCGGCCTCCGCCTGGCTCCACAGATAGAACCCCGCCGCGCGTACGGTGTGCGCCGCCGGCTCGCCGGACACCCACGGCGTCGCGTGCAGGCCCCACCCGACGGCTCGCTCGATCAGGGCGTGCCAGGCTGGTGAGAACTCGATCTCGATACCTGGAACGGCGTGGGGGAGCAGCCGAGGACCGTGCCGGTTGGCGGCGACCGCCCACTCCTGTACCTGCTCAGACCCCGCTGCCACGCCGATCTCGGCGAGCCGGGCACCGCCGTGGCCGTCCAGCGCGGGCTTGGCCCACAGTGACAGTGCGTCGAGCAAAGCCTGGTCGGAGGTGCGCGCGTCGTACGGCACGAGTGGCCGCGGCTGGTTGCTTCCCCAGTTCGTCAGGCTCATGCGGTTACCGTAAGCGCTATGGCGGCCATCACCAAGGAAGCGGCTCCGCGGCAAGCGCGGCAGGCGCGTGGTTTCGCTCCCTGGGTCCTGCTGAAGGGGACCGTTGCGATCTGCCTGCGCTACCGCGTCACCGGCCTGGCCGCCGAAGGGGCGTTCTTCGCCGTCCTGTCGCTGCCGCCGCTGGTGTTCGGACTGGCCGGCAGCCTCGGCTACGTCATCGGCATCTTCGGTGTCGAGACCGCCGAGAGCGTCAAGTCGCAGATCGTCGGGCTGGCCCGGCAGGCGCTCACCGAGGACAGCGTGCAGCGCGTGATCGTCCCGACCCTCGACGCCGTACTCGACCAGGGCCGCGCCGACATCATCTCGATCGGTTTCATCCTCGCGTTGTGGTCCGGCTCGCGCGCGCTCAACGTCTTCGTCGACACGATCTCGATCATGTACGGCATGGGTGGCCGCCGCGGCATCGTCAAGACCCGCGCGCTGTCGTTCACGATGTACGTCATCGTGCTGGCCGCGGGCGTCGTCGTGCTGCCACTGGTGCTGGCCGGTCCCGCGCTGGTCGACCAGCTGCTGCCCGACAACCTCGACTTCCTGAACGCGCTCTACTGGCCCGCGGTCGTGCTGTCGACTTCGCTGTTCCTGACCACGCTCTACCACCTCGCGGTGCCCGAGCGCACGCCGTGGCGGCACGACCTGCCGGGCGCGTTCCTGTCGCTCGCGATGTGGATCGCCGGCTCGTACCTCCTGCGGTACGTCCTGGCCGAGTCGATCGGCGGCACGTCGATCTACGGCCCGCTGGCGGCACCGATCGCCGTGCTGCTGTGGCTCTACCTCATCGTGATCTCGCTGCTGGTGGGCGCGGCGTTCAACGCCAGCCTGGACCAGTGGTTGCGCAGCCGCCGGATGCTGCGGTCCGTCGCGTTGCCCACCGCGATCCCGAATGTCGGGCCCGTCGCCCATCCGAACCCCGGTCCGGATCCGAATGCAGGGCAGGACCCGGATCCACCCAGCGAATCGGGGCAAAATGGAGGCGACGATGCGGCGATGCCGGAGGCGGGCACCCGAGCTCAGGCGGTTGACGAGGCGCTGCCTGCCGAATACGACGAACCGCTGCCGTTCGAGGAACGCCGAACCAGCGAGCGGCCCTAGCCACCGCCGGCGAGTTCGAGCTCGTTGTTCAGCTCGATGTAAGGCATCCCACAGATTAAAGCAACCGTAAAGTCTGGCCTCGCCGTGGATCAAACTGTACGGTTTGGTTTGGTTGGCCGAAAGTAGGTCGGGAACGTGTCCAGAGAAGTCGTTCACAGGAAACCCGCGCGCCGGGAAAGTGAGCGAGCGCGCCGCAAACGTACCCAGATCCGTGAGGGCGCGCTGCAGGTTTTCCTCGCGGACGGGTTCAGTACGTCGTCGATGGACCAGGTGTCGGCCAGCGCGGGCGTGTCCAAGCAGACGTTGTACGCCTACTACCGCAGCAAGGACGAGCTGCTGATGGACGTCATCTCGACCTTGATCGACGCCTTCGACAAGCGCGTACCGGAACTGTGGAACCGTCCCGTAACGACGCGGGACGAATTACGGGAAAGCCTGGTGGAAATCGCGGTCGGAGTGACGACCATCATCATGAACGACGAATATCTCGCCCTGGTCCGCCTGATTGTCGGTGAGATGTTCAGTGTGCCGGGGCTGGCCGAGATCTGGCGGCGTACTGGTCCCGCGCAGATGATGGAGCGCATCGGCGGGGTGCTGCGCCGGGGACAGGAAGCCGGTGTCGTCCGTGATGTCGATCTCGAGCTCGCGACCCGCATGCTGGTGGGGCCCGTCATGAGTTACGTACTGCTCGACGGTTTGGCGAGACCCGGAAACGTAATCGTTCCACAACGTTCACGGCTGGAAGCACTGATCGACCTCTACCTTGAGGTCGTCACGTGAATGACTCCGCGAAAGGGGAGGTCCCCGGATGAGCTTTGACATCGACACCTATACCAAAACGTCTCGTGGTGTTTCCTGGGACGACCTGGATTTCGACGATTTCCGGCGTAATCCACTTCCACCCGACACCTTGCGCACATTGAGATATATGTGCGACGTCGAATACCACACGGTGTGCTACCTGCGAGACATGCTGGTGACGCCTTCGCACAAGGAACCTGCCGTGACCGCCTTCATGACGATGTGGAACATGGAGGAGTTCTGGCATGGTGAGGCGCTGGCCGCGGTCCTGGACCTGCACGGTGTGACAGTCAACTATGACGAGCTCAAGGCACGCCGGATGAAGCTCGGCTGGAAGGACCGCATCGACCCGATCAAGCACTCGTTCGCCGGCACGCTGCTGGGACAGGATTACGTGGCCGTGCACATGATCTGGGGTGCGGCCAACGAGTGGTCCGCGATCACCGCCTACAACCGGCTGGCGCAGTTGCAGAGCCACCCGGTGCTCGCGGAGTTGCTCGTACGGATCGCCCGGCAGGAGGCCAAGCACGTGGCGTTCTACACGACGCAGGCCAGGGACCGGCTGGCGCGGAGCACGAGGGCGCAGAAGTTCGCGCGCTTCGCGTTGAAGCGGTTCTGGGGCCCGGTGGGGTCGACGATCAATGAGGAGTCCGAGGTCAAGCACGTGCTCGGGCACCTGATGAGCGGGCCGGACGGCCGGGCGGCCGCCCGGAAGATCGACGACCACATCTCCAAGATGCCAGGCCTGTCCGGCTTGCGTATCGTGGAGAAATCCCTGGACGTACGAGGCATCCCGGCCTGACTGCCGCTGGTGGGTGGTCGGCACCGGGCGGAGGTTTTCATGGTCGACGGCGGTGAGTGGTTCCCTGGCGGCACGGCGGTGACCCGGTTGCGGGTCTACGACTGGCCGACAACGGACAACGTGTGCGGAGGCTCACCGCACCTGCACACCGCGTCGACCGAAGGCTATGTCGTCCTGACCGGCCAGGGGAAGCTGCAGACGTTGAGCGGTTCCGGGTACGCCGAGCACGACCTCGCGCCCGGAACCCTGCTGTGGTTCACCCCGGGCACGATTCACCGCCTGGTCAACGAGAGCGGCGACCTCGAGATCCTGGTCGTCATGCAGAACGCCGGGCTGCCGGAGGCGGGTGACGCCGTGCTGACGTTCCCTTCCTCCGTACTGGCGGATCCGGAGGCCTACTCCCAGGCGGTGGCCCTGCCGGCCCGGGAGCGCCGCGACCTGGCCGTCGAGGGCTACCTCGCGTTGCGGGAGCGCGTCCTGGCCGACGGACCGGCGGCGATGGCCGAGCACTACGCCGCGGCGGTGGCGTTGGTGCGCGACAAGGCCGCGGGGTGGTCCAAGCTCTGGCAGGACCGTGTGCTGGCCCAGGCGGAGTCGACCGGTGAGCAGTTGCGGGCGCTCGCGGCCGGAGCGGGCAAGCACCTGACCCGTTCCGGCGTCTACACCGCGACGCCTGCCGAGCCCGGGAAGTTCGGGATGTGCGGCCGGCTGCAGGTCTGGGACCTCGACTCGACACGTCAGGTCTGAGGCGTTCGGATGGGCGCCGTCGAGTCCTCCGTGCATCCGGCGCCGGTGGATCCGGACGCGCTCGAGGCGGTGCTGCGGCCGCACGGCGAGTCGCTGATGCCGCCGGCTGCGGCGTACACCTCCGAGGACGTGCTGGCCTGGGAGCGGCGCGAACTGTTCGCCGGGCAGTGGATCTGCGTCGGGCGGGTCTCCGAGCTGTTTCCCCCTTCCGTGACACAGCACGCGCTTGGCGTCGGCGACGTCGGTGTGCTGCTGACCCGTGCTTCCGATGGGGTTGTACGAGGTTTCGCCAACGTGTGCAGGCACCGCGGGCACGAGCTAGTGCCGTCGGGCTCCAAAGCGGATCGTCCCGCGGCGGTCTGCCCCTACCACGGGTGGGCGTACACGCTCGATGGTTCGTTGCGTACGGCGCCCGGGATGCGCGAGTTCGGCGGGTTCGACGCCTCGGACTACGGTCTGGTCGCGGTGCCTGTCGAGGAATGGGAAGGCTGGCTGTTCGTCAACGCCCGTGGGGGAGCGGCACCGTTCCCGGCGTACGTCGGCGGGATGGCCGGGCTGGTGACGCCTTACCGTCCCGGAGATCTGGTGCTCGGGGCGCGGCACACCTACGACGTGGCGGCCAACTGGAAAGTGATCGTCGAGAACTACCACGAGTGCTACCACTGCCCGCTGATCCATCCCGAGCTCTGCAAGGTGTCCCCGCCTACTTCCGGCGACAACTGGGACTTGCCGGGCGCGTGGGTCGGTGGGTTGATGGACCTCCGTCCGCACGCCGAGACCATGTCGCTGGACGGCCGTTCGGCGGGGATTCCGCTGCCGGGCGTCGATCCGCGGACGGTGAGCTACCTCGGGCTGTTCCCCAACCTGCTGGTGTCGCTGCATCCCGACTACGTGATGACCCACCGCACGACCCCGGTCGATCCGGGGCGGACGAGCATCGAGTGCTCCTGGTATTTCGCCGCCGGCGTGGAGGATCCGTCGTACGCCGTGGACTTCTGGGACGTCACCAACCGCGAGGACTGGGCCGCGTGCGAGTCGGTGCAGCGTGGGCTGACCTCGCCCCACTTTCGTCCCGGGCCGCTGGCGCCCAACGAGGACGCGGTCTACCAGTGGGTGACGTTGATCGCGCGGGCCTACCAGGGCAAGGGCGTGCTGGGCTAGGGATCTCCTACACCTGGACGGCGCGTTCGGCGGGTGCCGGTTCGACCGGGCTCGAACGCTCCGGCACTCGACTCGGGTAGAGCGCGCGCAGGAGGACGAACGCGAGGACGCCGCCGCCCAGTTGCGCGGCGAGGAACCAGGGGACGGAGGCCGGAGCGACGCCCGCGAAGGTGTCGCTGAGGGTGCGGCCGATCGTGATCGCGGGGTTGGCGAAGCTGGTGGAGCTGGTGAAGAAGTAGGCGGCGCCGATGTAGGCGCCGACGGCCGCGGGTGCGAGGTTGGCGCGACCGGTGCGGGTCAGGGCGAAGACGACCAGGACGAGGCCTGCTGTCGCGACGACCTCGGCGAGTCCGTGGGCGGCGGTCGCGCGGTGAGTGGTGCTGATGCCGACCGGCGCCAGGTCGTACATCAGGTTGGCGAGGACGGCCCCGCTGGCGCAACCGGCAACCTGGACAGGGATGTAGGCGGCGGCGTGCCGCCAGGACAGCCCGCCGAACGCGACGTCGACCAGCGACACGACGGGGTTGAAGTGGGCGCCGGAGATGGGCGCGAACATCAGGATGATGGCGAACAGCCCGGCGGCGGTGGCGGCGGCGTTCTGCAGCAGCTGGAGGCCGGTGTCGTGGGGTGAGAGGCGCTGGGCCGCGATGCCGGAGCCGATCACGAGCGCGGCCAGCAGCAGACTGCCGGCGTACTCCGCGAGGAGCCGCCGGGACAGCGCGGGGCGTACGTTCTGCGGCATCAGGCGACCGGCACGTCGAGCTCGGCGAGCAGTCCTCGGACGCGGCGTTCGATCTCGTCGCGGACCGGCCGGACGGCTTCGACGTTCTTGCCGGCGGGGTCGTCGAGCTCCCAGTTGAGGTAGCGCTTGCCGGGGAAGACCGGGCAGGCGTCGCCGCAGCCCATGGTGACCACGACGTCTGCGGCACGGACGATCTCGTCGGTCCAGGGCTTGGGGTATTCGCCGGTGATGTCGATGCCACGTTCACGCATCGCCTCGACGGCGGAGGGGTTGACCTCGTGGCCGGGTTCGGAGCCGCCGGACCAGGCGAGCGCGTTGTCGCCGGCGAGGTGCTGGAAGAAGCCCAGCGCCATCTGGCTGCGACCGGCGTTGTGCACGCACAGGAACAGCACGATCGGCCGACCGTCGTGGTGTCCTTCGACCCGGGCGAGGGCGTGCAGGCGTTGCCGGGCGAAGCGTTCGGCCAGCAGGGGAAGGAAGTTGGGGACGGTGCTGTGGGAGGCGAACTCGTCGTAGCTGGAGTGCAGGAACCGTTCGATCGTTTCGTTGCCGAACGTGCCGTCGAACTCGCCGCCCAGCCGGGCAGCGGCGGTGTGCAGGGCATGCTGCTGGTCGATGCTGAGGTCTGGGTGCCTGTGTGTCTCGGTCATGGCTGGTCTCCGGACGGGTGGACGGCCGGGGCGAGCCGGCCGATGCGATCGGTGATCTCGCGGAACGCGGCTTCGAAGGCTTCGCCGGTGCCGGTGCGTACGGGGTCGGGCACGGACCAGTGCAGGCGGTCGCCGGCGCGGTCTGTGTGCGCGTCGAGTTCTTCGTGGGCGTTGTCGCAGACGGCGACGATCAGGTCGTCGTCGCGTAGTACGTCGTCGAGGTGGGTGGTGCGGGCCCGGGCGAGCGCGAGCCCGTTCGCGCGGGCGACCGCCACGGCTCCGGGGTGAACCTGGTCGGCCGGATGCGTGCCCGCGGACGCGACGGGGATCCGGCTGCGCTTCTTCCACACCGCCGCCGCCAGCTGGGATCGCGCGGAGTTGTGTGTGCACACGAACACGACCCTCGGCGCGGTACGAACGCCGGCCGGCTCCAGACCGGTTGGTCCGGTCAGGCCGTGCGGAGCATCCGTGCGCAGCCGGAGGTACGTGCGGCGGTGATCGCCTTCGGAACGGGACCGCTCGATCAGCCCGGCCTGCTCCAGCAGCTTCAGATGGTGGGCGAGCAGGTTGCTGGGCAGGCCGAGCTCACCGCCGATCTCGCTTGGAGAGGCGTCGCCCAGCAGCAGCCGGTCGGCGATCGCCAGCCGGGCAGGCTCGCCCAGCGCCGCGTGCGCTCGAGCCCGGGCCCGCAGCGACGGCGTCCAGTCGATCTTGGTTGACTCAGATTTCATTGACTCAATTATTACTGAGTCAATATTGGGTCGGCAACCCCCGTGGCTGCCGGTCTACTCGTCGGTGGCCTTGCGGCGTTCGAGGAAGACCACGTCGCGCCAGGTGCCGCGGTGGCGGGCGATGCGGTCACGGACGCCGAGCGTGCGGTAACCGGCGGAGTGGTGGAGGGCGAGGCTCGCGCGGTTCTCGGGGAAGATGCCGGTCTGCAACGTCCACAGGCCGCCGGCGTCGGCGGCGGTGACCTGCTTGTGCAGCAGGGATTTGCCGACGCCGCGGCCGCGGAACCCGTCGCCGACGTAGACGGAGGTTTCGGCGACGCCGGAGTAGCACGGCCGGGCCGACACCGCCGTGGCGGCGGCCCAGCCCACGACCTGTCCGTCGAGCTCGGCGACCCAGCGATGACCGGGCAGCCACGTGGCGTCCAGCTCGCCGGCGGCGGGCACCTCGGTCGCGAACGTCGCGTCACCGGTGGCGATGCCCTCGGCGTAGATCCGGCGTACGGCCTCCCAGTCCGAGGCTTCCAGGGCACGGACGCGGACGTCCGCGGGCAGGTCTTCCGGGCAGCACGGCCGCGGCGCGAGGACGCCCATCACGACGTCGGCCGCGTGGGGGAGGCCGGTGCAGCAGGCCGGGTTGACCGTGACGCGGGTGGTGGTGCCCTCCTTGCTGAGCACGACGAACCCGACCTCGGCGAGCTTGCGGATGTGGTGCGAGCACGTCGACTGGCTGATCCCCAGCGTCGCGGCCAGCCCGCCGACCGTCGCGGAGCCCGGCGTCGTGGCGATCAGATGCAGCAGGCGTACGCGGGTCGGATCGGCCAGCGTGGCGAACCAGCCGGCGTACGTCTCGGCCTCGACGCCCGGCAACAGGGAGACCAGCGGAAGGTCCAGCGTGCTCATGCCGCCCACCCTACCGACTTGATCGATGAGAATCGATGGTTGCATTCATCGATGCGAGTCGATACAGTCGAGCGCATTGATCGACGCACATCGATGAATTGGGAGGAAGTCCAGATGTACGAGTCACGGGATCTGCCGGTTGTCGTGGTGGGCGCCGGGCCGATCGGGCTGGCCGCGGCGGCACACCTGGTGGAGCGCGGCCTGGAACCGCTGGTTCTGGAGGCCGGCGACCAGGCCGGCGCGGCGGTGTCGCAGTGGCACCACGTCAGGTTGTTCTCTGCCTGGTCGGAGCTGGTCGACCCGGCGGCGGAGCGGCTGCTGGAGCCGGCTGGGTGGACGCGTCCCGATCCCGGGACGTATCCGACCGGGCTCGACTGGGCCCGGCTCTACCTGCAGCCGCTCGCCGACGTACTCGGCGATCGGGTCCGCTACGGCGCCCGTGTCGTGGGCGTCGCGAGGCGCGGCCGGGACCGGGTGGTCGACGCCGGCCGCGACACCGAGCCCCTGACCGTTCGCATCGAGACGCCTGCCGGTGAGGAGCGAGTCCAGGCGCGGGCGGTGATCGACGCCTCCGGCACATGGAGTACGCCGAACCCGCTCGGCGCCGACGGTCTGCCGGCCCTCGGCGAGGCGGACGTCGCCGAGCGAATCAGCTACCGCGTACCCGACCTCGCCGACCCCAGCGTCCGCGACCGCTACGCGGGCAGGCGGATCGCGATCGCGGGCAGCGGCCACTCCGCACTCACCGCGCTGGTCGCGTTCGCCGACCTCGCCGAGGAGCACCCAGGCACCCACCTCGTGTGGCTGCTGCGCCGCGGCGCGACCGGCAATGTCTTCGGCGGCGGCGACGCCGACCAGCTTCCTGCTCGCGGTGCGCTGGGCCGGCGCGCCAGCGCAGCCGCGCAGGCCGGGCACGTCATGGTGGTCACCGGGTTCCGTACCGAGCAGGTCGAGAAGACCGGCGGCCGGCTCGTCCTGAGCTCGAACGACGGGCAGCGCCTCGACCCGGTGGACGAGGTTGTCGTGCTGACTGGGTTCCGCCCGGACCTGTCGTTCCTGACCGAGATCCGCCTCGACCTCGACCCGACGCTGCAGGCCGCCCGCGAGCTCGCCCCACTGATCGACCCGAACGTCCACTCCTGTGGCACGGTCTACCCGCACGGCGTCAAGGAACTGGCCCAGCCCGAACCGGGCGTCTACCTGGCCGGCATGAAGAGCTACGGCCGCGCACCCACCTTCTTGGCCATGACGGGCTACGAACAGGTCCGCAGCATCGCCGCCGCCCTCGCCGGCGACCAGGCATCGGCCGAACGGGTCGAGCTCACCCTCCCCGAAACCGGCGTCTGCGGCGGCAACGGCCTCTACCAGGAAGCCCCGCCAACCGCCGACCTCGCCGCCGAGCCGACGGCATCGGCCGGATGCTGCGGCCCGGCCTGACCGCCAGAACAGAAACAGGGCCGAGTCGTCAATCAGTACGCCCGACAAGCCAAGCCGCTCAGTTAACCCGACGGGTGTGCGCCCCCCGCACAGTCCAATCCCTGGCTTCCCGGAACCTCACCCGTCGGACGCGACATGCTTGCATTTGGCCGGCGATGCCCAGGGGTGCAAGGCCAAAACAATGGCAAACCGAAGAGCCGGGGCCTTGCGGCCCTGGGCAGCGTCGGCTAAACCTTCGGTGGCGCGTCCGGCGGGTGAGGGGCCGGGAAGCCCCCGGTTCCGAGCCCTGAGTGTCCGGCCCGCCGGAGGCAACCCACAAAGGCAAAGCCGCCGCGAAACAACCCAAGCCCAAAGCAGCGAAGCGCCAACCCAAAGAGCCACCGCCAGCCGAAAGCCGTCGAAAGAGCAGACCAGAGCCAACCGACCCCGCCGGGGCTCAGCCAGGAGCTTCGAGGCGCAGCGGAGAACGCCAGATCAGCTCCGTACCACCCGCCACGTGAGCGGTGACGCTGAACTCGCCGCCCAGCCGATGGGCTCGGGCGGCGAGGTTCTTCAGCCCTCCACCGACCGGGTGGTTGTCCGGGATGCCGATGCCGTCGTCCTTCACGCGGATCTCGACGATCCGTCTCGGCACGTCGACGCGCGCGACGACCTCCGCGTGCGCCGCATTCGCGTGCCGGGCGACGTTGGCCAGACCCTCCCGCAACGTCGCCAGGAGCTCGGTGCCGAGTTGGTCGGCAACGGCGGAGTCCAGAGGTCCCTCGAGGCTGATCCGCGGCTCGAAGCCGAGCGGCTCGACGGCATCCTGCGCGATGTCGAGGATCTTGCCGCGCAGGCTGCGTTCGCCGGCGTCCTCCTCCTGCAACGAGAAGATGGTGCGCCGGATCTGCTGGATCGTCACGTCGAGGTCTTCGACGTAACCCCCGACTCGTTCGGTCAGGTCGGTCCGCCCGCCGAGCCGCCGCGACATGCCCTGCAGGCCGAGCGCGATCGCGAACAGCCGTTGGATCACCTGGTCGTGCAGGTCGCGCGCGATGCGGTCGCGGTCCTGCAGGACCGCGATCCGCTCCCGGTCGAGCTGGGCACGGGTGTATTCGACTGCCAGCGCCGCGTGCCGGGCGAACGTGGCCACCAGCTCCATCTCGCTCTCGCCGAAGACGAGGTCGGTGGTGGGTTGCCGGGCTGTCAGCAGGACGCCCAGGATGTGCGGTCCGGCGGCCAGCGGAACCAGCAGGATCGACGCGAGATCCATGTCATGCGGCAGCACCAGCCCGAGCGACTCGCGACTGTCGTGTACGCGAGGCCGGCCGGTGCGCAGCACCTCACCGATGGCGCTGTCGTCGGGCTGGGCGGGTTGTCCCTTCAGCCGGGCCGCGTCGGCGCCGAACGCGCCCGAGCCGGAGGCCGCCTCGACGACGAGCGCGCCGTCGTCGGCGACGAGTGCCAGCAACGTGAGGTCGGCGTCGGCCGCGGCGCCGGCGCGTTCGGCGATCAGCTGGAACGCCTCGTCGGGGGTGGCGCCGCCCAGCAACCGGGACGTGATCTCGGTCGAGGCCGCCAGCCAGCTCTCGCGCTGATGGGTCTGGACGAACATCCGGGCATTCTCGATCGCGATGCCGGCCGCGGCCGCGAGCGCGACCACGACGTCCTCGTCCTCCTGGGTGAAGTCGCCGCCGGTCTTCTCCGTCAGGTAGAGGTTGCCGAAGACCCGGCCGCCGCGAATCCGCACGGGTACGCCGAGGAAGCTGCGCATCGGCGGATGGCTGGGCGGGAAGCCGGAGGAGGCCAGGTGCGAGCCGACGTCCTTCAGCCGGAGCGGCCTGGGCTCCGCGATCAGCAGGCCGAGCACGCCCTTTCCGGTCGGCAGGTGACCGATCCGCTCGCGGTCGCCGACCTTCAGGCCGACGTGCCGGAACTCCACCAGCGTGCCGTCGGCGCCGATGACGCCCAGCGCGCCGTACTGCGCGTCGACCAGCTCGCACGCGGACCGCACGATGCGCTCGAGGACGTCGGGCAGCGCCAGGTCGCTGGCCACCGTCACGACGGCATCGAGCAGCTTGTGCAGCCGCTTCTCGTTCTCGATGACCTGGCTCGCGCGCTCGATCAGCTCGTGGAGCAGCGTCTCCAGCCGAAGCCGGCTGAGGTCGGGGAGGTCGAGGAAGTCATGCGGGTCGGCGGACTCGTCACGGCCGGCGTGGTCCATCGGGCCCTCACCTCCTCACCTGCACCCGGTTGCCTGTGTGTGGAACGTAACAAAGGCTAGTCGGGGGGAGAAAGCGGTGTCGAGATGCGGCGGCCGCGCATCCGCTCGATCCGGATCCGCAGGAATCGGTCCGAGCCGGTTGCGTTCCAGGAACCGCCGTCCCAGGTGGAGAGGGGGAGGCCGGCCAGCGCGGCGACCTGCTCCGGGTCGTCGACGAGGTCCACCCGGCCGACGAGCGAGACGCTCCAGCCGGACCGCTGCTCGAGGTTGAAGTCGTCGGCCTGGAATCCGACCACCGTGTCGCAGGTGGCCGCGATCAGGTCGGAACCGTCGGAGGTACGCACGACGACGTAGTGTCGTGCGCCGCGTGCCGAGTTGGACTCGTGGACGGCGAAGTTGACCGGCCGGACCGCGGGCAGGGCGTTTTCGGTGAAGATCACCCGGCCGACCGCCGTCTTGGTGAGCAGCCTGATGCATTCGGCCGCTTCCAGGACCTCGAGGCCAGACCTGTCGAGCATTTGTCCAGCGTGGGGCGCGGAATGCCTTGGTGAGAAGGGCAGAAGGTCCTCTCCACGGTCCGGAACCAAAGCCCTGATGGATCAGACGATATGAGGTGACATCGGTCCCGGGCCGACCTGAGCCCAAAGCCTCTTTCGGCCCGCCGGAACGGGGGAGACAGTGGGTACCCATCGGCTGGGAGATGAGGAATCGCAGGGCCCCTGCCCTGGGCGAGGTTGAGTTTCGCAGGTAGACGTACCGCGAATATCGTCGCCGGAACGTGAGGCGGCCCCTTCGTCCAGGGCAGGAATACATCGGCTCGCTCGTCCACCTGTTACTGGATCCACGGCAGTCACCTCGTTACGTGTCGTACGCTGCCTGGTAGCCGGCGTTCGATGCCGGCAAGCGAGGTGACGCGGCGATGATCAGAGTGTTCCTGCTGGATGACCACGAGGTAGTCCGCCTTGGGCTGAGGCAGTTGTTCGAGGCCGAGCCCGATATCGAGATCGCCGGTGAGGCCGCGACAGCCGCACAGGCCCGGGCCCGGGTGCCCGCACTACGTCCTGACGTCGCGGTTCTCGACGTCCGGCTTCCCGACGGCGACGGCGTGACGGTCTGCAGGGACATCCGTTCCTCGATGGATCCGCCGCCGGCCTGCCTGATGCTCACGTCGTTCTCCGACGACGAGGCGCTGTTCGAGGCCATCATGGCCGGTGCGGCCGGTTACCTCCTGAAGCAGGTCACCGGCAACGACCTCGTCGGTGCCGTTCGCCGGCTGGCCGCGGGAGAGTCGCTGCTCGACCCGGCACTGACGGCGTCGGTGCTCGAACGGCTTCGCCGCGGCCCGTCCGAGGAGGACCCGCGCTATGCCTCGCTCACCGACCAGGAACGCCGCATCCTCGACCTGATCGCCGAGGGCATGACCAACCGCCAGATCGCCCAGACGATGTACCTCGCGGAGAAGACCGTGAAGAACTACGTCTCGGCGCTGCTGCGCAAGCTCGGCATGGAGCGGCGCACCGAGGCGGCCGTGTTCGCGGTCGAGAGAATGCGCCGCCAAGGGCGTTGACACACCGTAGCTGTGTGCTGTTCAAACTTGAATGACACGGTGAGCCATTTGCCCGGATCAGGACTTTGGGCCTATGGATCCGGGACTCGCCAATGCCCGGTAATGGCGTACTTTTCCCACAGCGACCGCTGAAGAGTGCTTGACTGTTGCGGTCTGCTTTCGCCTGGCTGGGCACCCGGCGAATGTTGCTTTCCGTGAGGGGCGGTACGGACTCGTGTCGAGTTTGCGGCAACGCCGCGGAGCGTCACCTATGCGGCTCGGCCGCATAGTTTCTGGTTTGAAGGAGCGCGGGCTGCGCACGCGCTGGGCCCAACAGGAGAATCGGCGGTACGGCAAGGCGTACGAGGCTGCGCAGGCTGCCTGGTCCGACACCAACGCAGAGCTGCAGGGCATGGTCGTGACGGCCTGCTCCTACACCGGCATGGGTGGTGGGCAGCTGGCTCCCGAGGTCGGGCTGCGCCCGGACGAGACCCTACTCTGGACGGGTGCCGGCGTGACGCTCGTCGAGACGACGACCTCGCCGAAGCTTCGCGTGCCCGGGTACGACGCGCTGACCACCGACCTGCTCACAGAGTCGTTCCCGGCGGAGCCGTCGGCACGGCTGAAGCCGGTCGACAGCGGATCGGTCGCCGTGACCGACCAGCGGCTGATGTTCGCCGGCACGTCGCCGAGGAATCGCCGCCGTGAGTGGGTCTTCGCCGACCTGACCGGGCTGCTGCACACGCCGGACGTGCCCTGCACGTTGCTGCAGGTCTCCGCGAACGGCGAGAAGGAGGCCGTGGCGCCCGCCGGTCGCCATCCGCTGACCGGTCTGCTGCTCACGCCGGAAGCCGTGAGCGAGTTCCGGTTCGTGGTGTCGCTGGCGCTCGCCGAAGGCGCCGGCGAACGTGCGGCTTTCGTCGCGTACCTGGAACGGATGCTCGACACCCACCAGCACACCAGGCCCGCGCCACCTTCGCTGGTCACCGCGAAGGACTCGCCGGGCAGGGTGCGGCTCGGCCTGCGGACCGCCAAGCAGCTGGCCCTGGGCGGTGCCGGCGGATCGATGGGTGGCCGCTCGCTGCGTCTGGTCGCGGCCGCCGGCGCGGCGTTCGTGCTGTTCAACGTCGTGACGCCGGACGTTCCGGAGGGTCAGGTGCTGTCGGCTCCACCGTCGCTCGCAGACTCGCCGTCGCCGACCGCGTCGGTCGACCTGCCGGCACCGGACCGGATCCTGAGCGATCCGACGCCGGCACCCACCACGCCGCAGCCAGGCTCGCAACCGACGGCCAAGGGCCGCCCGGTGCCGCCGCCTCCCGACACGAAGGAGACCAGGGCGCCGCAGCCGACGCCGACCGCGCAGCCGAAGTCGAGCTCGAGGTCGAGGACGCCGAAGTCGACCCAGCAGAACCCGTTCCCGCGACGTGACGACGATGGTGACGACGACGGGCGGGGCGACTGGATGTGCGACGCGCCGTGGAATCCGTATCAGTACAACTTCTGCGGCGGTGAGTACGTATATTCGCCGGAATCCGGAGTTTGCCAGTATTTCCGGTGTGCTGACGATTTCTGGAATGAGCACGGCTATTTGGTCGAATGTTCAGACGGAAAAGTGACGAGGACTGGCGGATATCGGTATTCCTGTGCCGGCCACGGCAGCTATCGCCGTACGGTTTACCAGTTCTACTCCTCCTGGTCCGGCTGGCGTGAAGAGGCCCATGGCCCCGACAGCTGGGGACCTCCGGCAATGGATTCCGATCGTGACCGCCTGCAGTATTGAGACTCGTCAGGTATTCACACGGTGTGTTCGGCGGCTTAAGTGTCGGCACCCGAACTGGGGGGAAGCCCATAGGCGATGGGTTTTCGTGTAGTGGAGAGCGCTACCGAGGTCGGCACGGTACGAGATCTGCCCGCCGATCTGGCCACCTGTGACACCTGCGCCGGCGAGCTGTTCGATCCGGAGAGCCGGCGCTTCCACTATCCCTTCGTCAGCTGCGCGGCCTGCGGTCCGCGGGCCACGATCATGGACGAGGACGGCTTCAGCCGCGAGCAGACCGCGATGGCCGCGTTCCCGATGTGCACCGACTGCGCGCGAGAGTACTCCAACCCGGCCGACCGGCGGTTCCACTCCGAGCAGATCTGCTGCCCGCAGTGCGGACCGCAGCTGGGCTGGGTGCCTGCCGCGCCCGCGTGGGCCGTGCCGATCGAGTACGCCGAGGAAGCCCTGTCCGTCGCGATCGGCGTGATCCGGGACGGCGGGATCGTCGCGGTGAAGGGTCTCGGCGGCTACCAGCTGGTGTGCGACGCCACCAACGAGACAGCGATCGGGCTGCTGCGCTGGCGGATCCACCGGCCGCGCCGGCCGTTCTCCGTCCTCGCCACCGGTCTGCACCAGGCTCGGCAGTCGCTGGCCTGGCTGGACAGCGAGGAGCGCACGCTGCTCACCTCGGCGGCGCACCCGATCGTGCTGGCGATCGCGCGGCCGAACAGCTCGCTGGCCGAGGGCGTCGCGCCCGGCACCGACCAGATCGGTGTGATGCTGCCGCACACGCCCCTGCAGCACCTGCTCGCCCACGAGCTTTCCCGGCCGCTCGTCGTGACGTCCGGCAGCCGCGCCGGTGAGCCGATCGCGACCGACGACCACGACGCGTTCGGACGTCTCGGCCGGATCGTCGACGGTTTCCTGGTGCACGACCGCGACGTCCGCGCGCGGTACGACGACTCGGTCGTACGCGCTGTATGCGGCCGCCCGGCGATGGTGCGGAGAGCGCGTGGGTACGCCCCGGACGCGCTGCGCCTGCCCAGGCCGGCCGCCCGGCCGATCCTCGCGGTCGGCGCGCAGGGCAAGAACACCTTCGCACTCGCCGTCGACGGCCGGGCCGTGCTGAGCCCGCACATCGGTGACCTGCACGTACCCGAGACGTTCGAGGCGTTCGAGGAGTCGCTGGTCAAGCTGTCGCGGTTGACCGGCATCGCGCCCCAGCTCGTCGTGCACGACCTGAACCCCGCCTACCTCACCTCCAGATACGCCGCGCGCTGGCCGGAGCCGTCCCGGCTCGCGGTGCAGCACCACCACGCGCACGTAGCCTCCTGTGCGGCCGAGCACGAGCTCACCAAGTCCTTCATCGGCGTCGCGTACGACGGCCTGGGCCTCGGCGAGGACGGCACGATGTGGGGCGGCGAGGTGCTGATCGCCGACCTGGTGGAGTACCGGCGGTTCGGCCGCTTCGGCCGGGCGCCGCTGCTCGGGGGCGAGGTCGCCGTGCGGCGGCCGGCCCGGATGGCGCTCGGATACCTGTGGGGAGCCGAGCAGCTCGGCGTACCGCTGCCGGACGCCGATCTCGTGCAGGCGTTCACCGATCGGCTGGCCGAGAGCGAAGTCCACACCGCGCGCCGGTTGATCCACCGGCAGGCTGGTGCCGCGCACGCGTCGAGCGCCGGCCGCCTCTTCGACGCGGTGTCCGGCATGCTCGGCCTGGTCGACTACGCGACGTACGAGGGCGAGGCCGCGGCGGTGCTCGAGACGACCGCCCGTGGTTCGGGCGCGGCCGAGTTGCCGTGGCAGCTGGTGGAACGCGACGGGCTGTGGGTCTACGACCCGCTGCCGACGCTGACCGCGCTGCTGACCGGCCTGGCCCGGCGCGACACCGCGGAGTCGCTGGCCGCGGCCTTCCACGCCACGATCGTGGCGGTGACGGTGGCCCTGTGCGCCAAGGCGGCGGCCGCGACGGGGTTGCGTACGGTCTGCCTGTCCGGCGGTGTCTTCCAGAACCGGCTGCTCACCATGGACCTGCTGAAGGCCTTGCAGAGTGAGGGCTTCGACGCCTACGCCAACCAGAACGTGCCGGCGAACGACGGCGGCATCGCTTACGGGCAAGCCGCCATCGCCGCGGCCCGGACCTAGCTGACGAGCCGGCTGACCGCAAACAGACAGCATCAGCCTGGTATGCATACGATTGCACAGCCCGCGCCTAGACTCTTGGAACCATGCGGACAATTCTGGTCACCGGCGCTTCCGGCCGAATCGGGAAAGCGGTTACGGCAGAGCTCGACAGCGCGGGGTTCACCGTCAAGGGCACCGACCGGCCCGCCGATCTCGGTGATCCGGTCGTCGCCCGTGAGCTGCTGGAGGGTTGCGACGGTGTTGTGCACCTGGCGGCCTACCCTGGGCCGAGAGGGCGTCCGGGCCGGGAGACGTTCGCGAACAACGTGCTGGCGACGTTCCATGTGCTCGAAGCCGCTGTCGAGCTGGGAATTCGCAACGCTGTGATCGCGTCCAGTGTCTCGGCGTACGGCATGTCGTGGGCACATCGGCCGTTCTCGCCTGAATACGTACCCTTCGACGAGGACCACCCGATGCTCCCGCAGGAGGCGTACGGCCTGTCCAAGCAGGTTGACGAGCAGACGGCGGCGATGCTGTGGCGCGGTCACGACCTCTCGGTGGTGGCGATGCGCTTCCACTGGGTGGCGACCGAGGAGCAGATCCTCGCGCGGCGCGCGTCGCTGACGACCGAAGAGGCCCACGGGCACGGGGCTTCGGAGCTGTGGGGCTACATCGAGATCCGCGACGCGGCGCGGGCCTGCCGGCTCGGGCTGGACGCTCCGCCCGGCTTCCACCCGCTCAACATCATCGCGCCCGACACGTTGTCGGACGTCCCGACGGCCGAGCTGCTGGCGCGCTACCACCCCGATACCGTCGTACGGAAGCCGATCGACGGCACCGCGACGCCCTACTCGATCGAACGAGCCGAGAAGCTGCTCGGCTTCGTGCCCAACACGTACCGGAACGGAAGCAGTTCATGACCGCTAACGGACTTCGTCCCTTGCCGCCGTGGCAGGAACCCACCTCGAGCGGCACCCGGATCACCGATGTCAAAGTGTTCTTGACAGCACCGGAGAACATCACGTTGGTCGTCGTCAAGATCACGACCTCGGACGACGGGCTGTACGGCCTGGGCTGCGCGACGTTCACGCAGCGCGCGCTGGCCGTCGTGACCGCGATCGAGGAATATCTCGCGCCGCAGCTGATCGGGCGCGACCCGGCCGACGTCACCGACATCCTCAACGGGCTCTACGTCAGCTCGTACTGGCGCAACGGCCCGGTCCTGCACAACGCGCTGTCCGGTGTCGACATGGCGCTGTGGGACATCAAGGGCAAGCAGGCCGGGATGCCGGTATGGCAGTTGCTCGGCGGCCGGTGCCGCGCGGCCGTGCCGGTCTACGGGCACGCGAGCGGCCGCGATCTCGCCGAGCTCGAGAACAACGTGCGGGGCTACCTCGAGAAGGGCTACGGCTACGTCCGTGCGCAGGTCGCGATCCCGGGCGCGCTGACCTACGGTGCGCCGGCAGCCGCCGCGGCCGAGGGCAACGGCGAGCGCCGGGTGATCACGGACAACGCGTGGAACCCCTCGGCATACCTGCGTACGGTCCCGGCGATGTTCGAGCACCTGCGCTCGACGGTCGGCGAAGAGGTCGAGCTGCTGCACGACGTCCACGAGCGGCTCCGCCCGATCGAGGCGGTCCGGCTGGCCAAGGACCTCGAGCCGTACCGCCTGTTCTTCCTGGAGGACCTGCTGTCGCCGGAAGACCTCGACTGGCTGCGGATGGTGCGTGCGCAGACGTCGACGCCGATGGCGATCGGCGAGCTGTTCGTCAACCCGCAGGAGTACATGCCGCTGGTCCGCGAGCGGCTGTGCGACTTCGTACGCTGCCACATCTCCGCGATCGGAGGGCTCACGCCGGCCTGGCGGCTGGCCTCGGCGTGTGAGCTGTTCGGCATCCGGACGGCCTGGCACGGTCCTGGCGACGTGTCCCCGATCGGCCACGCCGCGAACCTCGCGCTCGACCTGGCCGCGCCCAACTTCGGCATCCAGGAGGAGCACCGCTTCAACGAGGCGGCCTGCGAGGTCTTCCCGGGTACCCCGGAGGTGCGCGACGGTCACCTGTGGCCGAGCTCGGCTCCTGGCCTCGGCGTCGACTTCGACGAGGCCAGGGCGGCGGAGTTCCCGCCGGTCGAACCGCTCGTCAACGACCGCTGGACCGCCACCCGCCTGCCGGACGGGACCGTGCAGCGGCCCTGACCACTGGCTCGTTCGTCGAGCGGCGATGAGTTCGGGCGTTCCGGGTGGTCTCAACTACCGGAATCCCGGGCATCAGGTGCGGGGTGCGCGACGAAAGGAGCAGGCGTGAGCCAGGTAGTGATGCACAACGTCGTGTCCGTCGACGGCTACATCGCCGACGCGAACGATGACGTCGGTCCGCTGTTCGAGTGGTACTTCAACGGCGACGTTTCCCTCGGCGACGGGGTCGGGTCGAAGATCTCCCAGGCCTCGGCGGCGTATGTCCAGTCGATGTGGGACAGCATCGGCGTGATCGTGATCGGGCGGCGGCTGTTCGACCTCACCAACGGCTGGGAAGGCAAGCCGCCCACCGGCGAGCACGTGGTCGTGGTGTCGCACCGGCCCAAGCCGGAAGGCTGGCACCCGGAAGCGTCCTACCACTTCGCCGGCGACGTGACGCAGGCGGTCGCGAAGGCCAGGGAACTGGCCGGCGCCGAGAAGATCGTCGCGCTGGCCGCGGGCGAGATGGGCGGGCAGGCACTCGAGCTCGGCCTGGTCGACGAGGTGGCGATGGACGTCGCGCCCGTGGTGTTCGGGTCCGGCAAGCGCTACTTCGGCAGCGTGAACGCCCAGCACCTGCTGGAGGATCCGCACGTGGTGATCCAGGGCGACCGCGTCCTGCACCTGCGCTACCGGGTTCGCCGCTGACTCAGGATCGGGGCTGGCGTTCCAACTGCGTGAGGAGCGAGAGCACGGCACCAGGGCCGTCCTCGGCGCGGATTCGGCCTGCGAGCTCGATGGCGTGGTCGCGGTAGGCCGGCTGGTCGAGGCAGGTCCGCAGTGCGTCGGTCAGCGTGCCGGCGGTCAGCTCGTCCAGTGGCAGTGGACGCGGCGCGACACCGAGGCGGTGCAGCCGCTCCGCCCAGAACGGCTGGTCGATGATGCTGGGCACCGGGACGGCCGGCACACCGGCACGCAGTCCGGCCGCGGTCGTACCGGCGCCGGCGTGGTGGACCACGGCGGCCATCCGGGGGAACAGCCACTCGTACGGCACGTCGCCGACCATCAGGATGTCGTCGCCGACGGGCCCGGGTTCGGCCGAGCCGCCCTGGACGACCGCACGTACGCCGGTTCGTTCGACGGCGGCCGCGACGACCTCGTCGAGCCGCCCGTGGGTGGGGGTGCTGCCGAAGCTCACGAACACCGGCGGCGGACCGGCCTCCAGGAATTCGGTCAGCTGGCCGGAGGGCTGCCACGCCGGCGGCTCGGCCGGCCACCAGTAGCCAGTCACCCGTACCGACGCCGGCCAGTCGGCGGGAGGCGGAACCACTGCCGGACTGAAGCCGTGGCAGATCGGCCAGTTCTGCGGCGGGCCCGCTGCCTGTTCGTCGGCGGCCGGGAGATCGAGCAGGCCGCGTAGCCGCCGCAACGCGCCGGCGTAGAGCGGTCCGGGCTGGGCGAACAGCTTGCGGCCGGCCTCGAGGTTCTCCTCGGGTGAGAGTGTCCCGGCCGCGGGCCAGCCGGGCGGCGGGAACTCCCGGGTGGGGACGCAGGGCGCGAGATAGGCGCCGACGCTCGGAATGCCGAGCCCTTCGGCGACCAGCCGGCTCAGCGGGGCCGGACCGAACGCGGTGAGCACCAGGTCGGTACCTGCGTTCGCGGCGGCCAGCACTCCGTCGGCCAGCTGGCCGAGATACTCGGGGAAGGCCGCTCGCACGTCATCCTGTGCCGGCGAGGGATCGCCCGTACGTGCGCGGGCCAGTTCGACCGCATCGCCGGGAAGCGCGCGATGCTCCAGCCCGGCCTCGCGTGCGAGACCGGCGAACCGGTCGTGCGCGCCCAGCGCCACCTGGTGCCCGGCTTGCTGTAACCGCTGGCCCAGACCCGTGAACGGCGCGACATCACCTCGCGAGCCCGCGGTCACGATCAGAATCCGCATCGAAGCCTCCGTTCTACTGAAGCGTTTCCGGCGTTCGACCCTAGGTGATCTCAGGGTGAGGACGACCCCCGGTACAGTTCGGTGGTTCGTCGGATGGGTGTGGACGCGCCTGATCCCTAGCGTTGTCGGTATGAAGAATCTGCATGCACGTAAGCGCTTTGTCGCCCTGGTGGCCGCGACGGCCTGCCTGACGGTGGCGGTCGGCGGTCCGGCCCTGGCGGCGCGGCAGCCGCAACCGCAGCCGGCCAACGCGGGCAGCCACGTCAGCGGCCACCGGCTGGTGGCCGAGCCGGTTCACCTGCGCACGCTTTCGAAGGCCGAAACGGTCAACGCTTTGCAGGATGCGGGATTCGACGCCGATCACGTCGACTACGGCGTCAAGCTCTACCGGCTCGTCTACCGCACCACCGGTGTGCACGGCGAGCCCACGATCGCCTCCGGCCTCATCGTGCTGCCGGACAGGAACATGGACAGGGACAGGCGCCGGTTCCGGCTGCTGTCGTTCACACATGGCACCGAGGTCTACAAGGGCGACGCGCCTTCCAGCGGGACGAACGACTTCGCGAACTCGCCGCCGGTCGCGTTCGCCGCGGCCGGATTCGCCGCCGTGTCACCGGACTATCTCGGACTGGGAGAGGGGCCGGGAACCCATCCCTGGTTGCACCTCCCGACCGAGACCACGGCCTCGCTCGACATGCTGCGGGCTGCCAGGGAGTTCATGGCCGGCCGGCGGCTTTCGGCCGAGCGCAGCGTTGTCGTCACCGGCTTCTCCCAGGGCGCTTCGGCCGCGCTGGGGCTGGCCCGGGCGCTGGACGAGCGGGCCGACCCGTGGTTCCGGCTCGGCGCGGTCGCACCGATCAGCGGTGCCTACGCGTTCCGGGCGGCCGAGATCCCTGCCCTGCTGAAGGGGGAGGAGGTTCCGCCGAAGGTCGCCGTGGTCTACACGACGTACCTGCTGGTCGCCTGGAACCGGCTGCACCACCTCTACGACTCGCCGCACGAGGTCTTCCAGAAGGAGTACGCCGACCAGGTAGGCAAGCTGTTCGACGGCACGACGACCGGCGAGGACATGTTCAACGGGCTGCCCGGCAGCCTCGGCGAGCTGCTGAAGCCGCGCGGTTTCGAGCTGCTCGAGCACCCGACACCGGAGTTCGCCGACGCCCTGCGAGTGGCTGACAGCACCTGCACCGGCTGGGCTCCGAACGTGCCCGTCAGGCTCTACTACGCGGAGAACGACGAGCAGGCAGTCAACGCCAACACCGGCGTCTGCCAGGCGGAGTTCGCGGCCGGCGGCAAGGACCTGACGCCGATCAAGCTCCCCGCCCATGAGTACCAGGGCTCGATCCACCTGGGTTCGGAGGTCACCGGCACCAGGGCGATCCTCGACTGGCTCGGCCAGGACACGGCCTAGTCACCTCAGAATCCCTCCGCGGGTATGACCTACGCGGGCAGGCTCGTCCTGCCGGCGTAGGTCCCTATCCGTGGAGGCCTGTCTGTAGGCCAGGGGAGCGGTGCCGGTCGCCCGCCGGAAGTGCTGGCGCAGCGAGATCGCCGTACCGAATCCGCACCACGACGCGATCGTCTCGATCGACTGGTCGGTCGTCTCCAGCAGCTCCCGGGCGCGCTGCAGCCGCCGCCCGATCAGCCACTGCAGCGGTGTCGTGCCGGTCTGCGCGCGGAACCGGCGGTTCAACGTGCGCACGCTGACCGCCGCCTGGTCGGCGATCGTCTCCAGGGTCAGCTCGGTGTCGAGCCGGTCCTCCATCCAGCGCATCAGAGGCTCCAGGCTGCGGCCCGCCTCCGGCCGTACGTAGTCGACGACCTGGGCCTGCCCGCCCTCCCGATGGAAGGACATGACCGTGTGCCTCGCCGTCTCGGCCGCGATCGCCGCTCCGTGGTCGCGCCGTACGAGGTGCAGGCAGAGGTCGAGCGCGGCCGCGCCGCCCGCCGTGGTCACGATGTCGCCGTCGTCGATGAACAGCACCGCGTCGTCGATCCGTACGGACGGATGGAGCGCGGACAGCTTGGCCGCGTGCGTCCAGTGCGTCGCCGCCCGCCGGCCGTCGAGCAGGCCGGCCGCGGCCAGCACGAACACGCCGTTGCAGATCGCGCCGATCCGGACGCCGCGCCGGTGCGCGTCGCGCAGCAGCTCGATCACCTCCTCCGGCGGTGGCTCGGCATAGCTGGACAGCCCGGGGATCAGGATCGTGTCGGCCGCTGCGGCGTCTGCCCACGTGCGCGGCGGAACGATCCCGAACGCCACGTCGCCGCAGGCCAGCGTGGTGGTGACGGCCGGACCGCACACCCACACGTCGTAAAGGGGGCGAGCCGGCTTGGCGTGCTGCCCGAGCGGATACGCCTGGCCGAAGATCATGCACGGAATCGAGATGTCGATGCCGCCGGAACGTTCCAGCGCCAGGATCGCCACGGTGTGCATGTCCAGAACCTATCGATACCCGGCCGTCCAGGCCATGGCCGGAGAAAGGCCTTCCGACCAGCATTGATCGACATGCCGATCGATGCCGCAAGTCCACTCACGGCCGTGGCTCTCGCCGTCAGCACCGTGGTATCCCTGGCCGTACTCGTCGCCGCCGGCTGGCTCACCGAGCGCCTGCTGGGCCACGCCACGCGCGACTGGGCCCGCCGGGTGGCAGCTTCCAGACGTAGGGGTTGATCTGCTTTCAACGTTGGATAACCCTGACGGCATGGCAGAGGGTGAGTCGCACCAGTCACACCAGTCACACGAGTCGCACCAGTCAGAAGAGCTGAGCAGGCGTACGTTCCTCGCCCTGGGCTCGTTGGGCTCGGCCGGATTGCTGGCAGGGCCGTTCGCGCAGGCGTCGGCCGCGCTGGGGGTTCCGGAGTCGACGCTGGTACGGGTGCCGGCCGACAAGGGGATCTCGGCCGGGCAGCTCCGGGCGCTGAGGGAACGCGGAACGCCGACCGTCTACACCGGCGACGCGCTGGACCTGATCGGCATGCCGGTCGGCGGCGCCACGTCCGGCCGGCTCTATCTCAGCGGCGACGGCCGGTTGTGGATGTGGGACGTCTACAACCCGGTCAACCCGCAGGCGTCGCAGTGGGAGGGACGCACCTACGCCGAGCCGCTGCGGGTCAGCTCACCGTTCCGGCAGGGTTTCGCCTTGCGGACAACGGCCGGTGGCACCGTGCGCACGCGGTCGCTGGACGCCGAGGGCTTCGCCGGGGTCAGCTTCACCGGCCGCTACCCGCTCGGCCAGGTGGAGTATCGCGACGACGCCTCGCCGGTGGAGGTGGCCCTCGCCGCGTTCTCGCCGTTCGTGCCGACGGAGGTCGACGACTCCTCGTTGCCGGCGACCGTTCTGGTCTGGACGATTCGCAACACCTCCGGCGCGGCCGTCGATGTCGGCCTCGCGGGCTGGAGCGAGTCCCCGGTCTGCCTGGACAGCCGGCGCTCACGGCCGCTCCGGCTGCTGGCCGGCGATCTGGACTCACCCGGGGTGACCGGCTTCGAGTTCGGTGCCGACGAGCCCGAGCTGTCCGGCGAACCGAGGCCCGACGTCGTGTTCGAGGACTTCGAGGGAACGACGTACGAAGGCTGGACGGTCGAGGGCACGGCGTTCGGCGCCGGACCGGTCAC
Organism: Flindersiella endophytica; assembly: GCF_054779015.1. Classification (NCBI taxonomy): domain Bacteria; kingdom Bacillati; phylum Actinomycetota; class Actinomycetes; order Propionibacteriales; family Nocardioidaceae; genus Flindersiella; species Flindersiella endophytica. The sequence continues at coordinate 639,238 of NZ_BAAGYY010000013.1, read as the reverse complement.
GCCCGAAGAGGTCCCCGACTACTTCAAGCGCTTCGGCGACCTGCACGTCCACGGCACGCGGTTCGTCACCTCGCACGCGTTCCGTACGGGCGGCGACGCCGACGGGGCGACCGGCCGGCTGACGAGCCGCGAGTTCACGGTCGAACGGCGGTTCGTCGCGCTGGGCGTCGGCGGTGGGCACTGGGCCGGGCAGACCTGCGTCAACCTCGTCGTGGCCGGCGAGGTCGTCGCGTCCGCTGTCGGCAACGACACCGAGCCCTTGCGTACCGTCAACTTCGACGTGCGCGGCCACGCGGGCAAGCAGGCGCGGATCGAGATCGTCGACGCGAACACCGGCGGCTGGGGCCACATCAACTGCGACTACATCGTGTTCACCGACACGCCGAAGGGCCGGCCGGTCGCCGAGCTGCCGGACTGCGGGACGTTCGCACTCGCGGCCCTGGACACGACCTCCGAGGCACTGCCGTCGCTCGCCGACGCCTCGACGCTCGACGCGATCTTCGACTCCGGCCCGGGCCCGTCGGAGATCGACGCGTCCGAAGGCACGCTGACCGGCGCTGTCCGCGTACGCAGACGGCTCGAGCCGGGGGAGTCGGCCACCGTACGGATGGTCGTCGGCTGGTGCTTCCCGATCCCGCGCGAGGGCCAGTTCGCGTTCCTCCAGGACGGTGCCACCCTGCGCCACCACTACGTCAGCCGGTTCGACTCGGCGGGAGCCGTCGTCGCTTATCTGCGAGGGAACCTGGCCCGCCTGGAAGCCGCGACCCGAATGTGGGTACGCACGTGGTACGACGACTCCACGTTGCCGTACTGGTTCCTGGAACGCACGCTCGCGCCGGCCTCGACGGTCGCGACCACCACGTGCTACCGCTTCACCAACGGCCGGTTCTACGGCCAGGAAGGCGAGTACTGCTGCGACGGCACCTGCCAGCACGTGTGGAACTACGCCCAGTCGGTCGCGCGGCTGTTTCCCTCGCTGGAACGCGACACGCGCGAACGGGTCGACCTCGGCATCGCGTTCCACACCGACACCGGAGCGATGGACTACCGCGGCGAGGCCGGCCGGATCGTCGCGGCCGACGGGCAGGCCGGCACGATCCTGCGGATCTACCGCGAGCACCAGATGGCGCCCGACGACGCATTCCTGCGGCGTACGTGGCCGCGGGTCAAGCTGGCGATCGAGCACCTGATCGGCCGCGACGGCGAGCCGGACGGCATCCTCGAAGGCGAGCAGTACAACACGCTCGACCAGTCGTGGTACGGCGAGATTCCCTGGATCAGCGGGCTCTACGTCGCGGCCCTGCGGGCGGGTGCCGAGATGGCGCGCGACCTCGACGACGCCGCCTTCGCCTCCCGCTGCGACGGGCTGGCCGAGCTGGGATCGGCGTTCCTGTCCGGGCAACTGTGGAACGCGGAGTACGGCTACTTCGTCCAGCACGTCGATCCGGCCCATGCCTCCGCGACCAACAGCAACCGGGGCTGCTACGTCGACCAGCTCTACGGCGAGACGTACGCGCGACAGCTCGGCCTGCCACGCGTCTTCCCATCGGACCAGGCCGCGACGGCGCTGCGGAACCTCTACCGCTACAACTTCGTGAGCGACCACGAGGCGTTCCGCGCCGGCGTCGAGGTGCGTGGCGGCCGCTGGTTCGCGCAGCAGGGCGAGGCCGGGTTGCTGCTGGCCAGCTGGCCGCACGGTGGTGACGACGAGGCGTCCGGTGGCGGTGATGCGTACGCCGTCGGCTACTTCAACGAGGTCTGGACCGGGCCGGAGTACGAGGTCGCCGCCTGCATGCTCGCCGAGGGCCTGGTCGACGAGGCTCTGGTGCTGACCCGCGCGGTGTACGACCGCTACCACGGCTCGAAACGCAATCCCTACAACGAGATCGAGTGCAGCGATCACTACTCCCGGGCGATGATGAGCCACGCCGCGTACCTCGCGATGACGGGGTACGAGTACCACGGGCCGCGCGGGCATCTCGGGTTCGCGCCGAAGCTGCGGCCGGACAACTTCCGGGCCGGGTTCACGGTGGCCGAGGGCTGGGGCTCGTACCGGCAGCAGCGCGGCCGCGACCGGCAGACCGGGCGGATCGAGCTTCGGCACGGGCGGCTGAGGCTGTCGTCGCTGTCGTTCGCCGTGGAGCTCGGGGTCCGTTCGGCGACGGCTCGGCTGGGCAGCCGGAAGCTACCGCTCGAGCTGTCCGTACGAGAGGCGGGCGGTGTGCTGGTCACGTTCGAGTCCGACGTGGTGCTGCGGCCGGGAGACGTGCTGGAGGTCGAGCTGCGGCTGCGCTGAGTTGAGCTTCAGCTTTCCAGGAAGGGCAGGACGGCCGCGCTGAAGTCCTTCGGCCGCAGGCTGTGCACCCGGTGCCCGGCGTCGATCGTCACCAGGTCGGCGTCGGGCAGGGCGAGGGTGAGGTCGCGTAGCCGCTCGGCTGGTACGTGGCTGGCCGGGCCGCCGCTGATCACGAGCGTCGGCATCGTGACGCGCCGCAGGGCGGTCCACCACTGCGGGTCGGGCGTGCGCAGCTCGGTGATGATCGGGCGAACCAGCCTGCGGTCGAAGCCCTTGAGCTTGCCGAGGTTGCCCAGCTGGGCCAGCAGCAGCCCGACCAGGCTGAACGGGCTCGCCCTGCCGTTCTCCGCGGCGTCGCGCGGGCGGACCGGGATGTCCTCGAGCACCAGCCGGCGGATCCGCTGCGGCTGGACCTGCGCCAGCATCGTTCCGACGTGGCCGCCGAGCGAGTGGCCCACCACGTCCACCTGCTCGAGCCCGGCCCGGTCGAGGAACGCGGCAGCGTCGTCGCGGAACTGGTGGAGGCTGTAGCTCACTGCCCGCGAGCTGCCGCCGTGCCCGCGCTGGTCGAGCGCGATCGCCCGGAAACCGGCGTCCGCGAGCTCCGCGGCGAAGGCATCCCAGCTGGCCGCGCTACTGGACATGCCGTGCAGCAGCAGGACCGGCGTGCCTGCCGGGTCGCCGGTCTCGCGGTAGGCCAGCCGCACACCACCGCCTATGTCGAGGGTTCGCGAACGCGTCTCCGTACTGCTCACACCGTCCCCAACGTTCGAGGTGGGCGGGCTAGTGCCGGGCCTCGAGGTCGAGCAACACCTGCTTGGCGGCCAGCCCGCCGGCGTACCCGGTCAGCGACCCGCTCGCGCCGTTGACCCGATGGCACGGGACGAAGACACAGCACGGGTTGGTGCGCAGTGCCGCGCCGACGGCCTGGCTCGCGCGCGCCTTGCCGATCCCCTTCGCCAGCGCGCCGTAGGTCGTCGTCTCGCCGTACGGCGCGTACGTGCCGATCGCCTCGAGCACCGCGCGCTGGAACGGCGTCGCGAGCCTCAGGTCCACGCGAACGTCGAACGCCGCTCGCCGGCCGGCGAGGTAGTCGTCCAGCTCACGGCGGACGGGGTCCAGCTTCGCCGGCTGCCGCAGCACGCGCGGGGAGAGCCGTTTCGCCAGCCGTTCGGTGACCGCGTCTTCCGCGCCGAACGCGCTGGTGACGAGCCGCCCGGCGCTGGTCGCGAGCACCAGCGTGCCGAGCTCGCACTCGTGCACGGCGTACGACACGTCCGCGTCCGGGAACGCCGGCGGCCTGGCTCCGGCGGGCAGGGGTAGTTGGTCGAGTTCAAGCATCGGAATCCTCTCCGGATCGGTCCAGCTCGCTCCGCAGCGTGCCGAGCGCGTCGCTGACCAGCCGCCGGCTCGCCGCCGGGGTCGTGCCGAGCGCCCGGCCGATCGTCGCGTGGTCGAGGTCGCAGACGTAGCGCAACGCGACGGCCGAGCGCTGCCGTTCGGGCAACCGCCGAACGGCCTGCCACAGCTCAGGATCCGGCGCGCCGGGCGGATCGGCGGCGCGCTCGGGCAGCGCGTCGCTGGGCAGCGGCTCTCGCTTCCGCCGCCGATGCGCGTCCATCGCACACCGCGCGGTGATCGTGAGCAGCCACCCCTTCAGGTTGCGTGCCGACGGCAGGCCGGCATAGGCGGCGTACGCCTGCAACCAGGCCTGCTGCGCCACGTCCTCAGCGTCAGCGGCACCCGCGAGCGCGATCGCCAGTCGCGTGACGTCGCGCCAGTGCGCGTCGACGAGACGCTGGAACGGAGGCAGTGCGGTCATCAGCCATTCAACGTACGGCGACCGGATTCTGTGAGGGATGCCGGGAGGTCAGCCTCCGGCAGGACCCGGTCGAGCCGGCCGCGCGAGGTGCTGCCCCGCGGCCGGTTAGAGCGTGGCCGCGGGATCGGGGCGGTGGACGCCGCGGGGTTTGTAGCCGAGGGCCTCGCTCTCGCCGAGGTAGTCGGCGAGCAGCCAGATGATCGCGAGCCACATCTCCGTGCCCTGCAGGCCAGGGGAGTGCAGCTCGTCGGTGCCCGGCTCGAGGTAGAAGGTGAAGCCCTGGCCGTCCTGCCACTTCGACAGCGCGCGGTCCAGCTGCCGGCGCGCCCAGGCCTCGCCCTCGGGGCGGCGGTACGGCGTCTGCTTCGCGCACAGCCAGAGCGGGTGGATCACGTCCAGTACGTCGCACGCTGTGCCGCGCGCCGGACCGAAGTACGCCACGTCCACGCTGTGGGTCAGCAGCGTGTCGATCGCGCGCTCGGGGTACGGCAGCGGCAGCCCGAACTGCGCGTACGTCCCACGCGTGAGCCGGTAGAAGCCGTTGACCACCTGATGCCAGCGCGACTCGTTGTCCGGCGTGCCCCACATCCCGTGCCAGGGCGAGGCGTTGCGCAGCAGCCAGCCGAACAAGGCGTCGGTCGACTCCGCGCGCAGGTCGAAGTCGGCCAGGTTGCGGTAGTACGCCGTCCCGATCGAGTCGATGAACGAGCCGGCGCCCCACGCCCGTCGCGACCACGGCAACGCGTCGAGCTGTTTGGCCAGCTCGCCCGGCGTCAGGTCCTGCACGGCGTGGACGGGGTGCTCGAACGGCGTCCCCAGCAGCTGCAGCGCGTAGCCCACGCAGAGGATGTGGTACGTCGCGGCGCCACCCAGCGTCGGCGGCGAGTCCTCGCCGTACTCCGGCACGAGCCCGGTCTTCGGGTCCTGCAGCTCGCGCAGGTGCGCGCTGATCTGCTCGGCCGGCACCTGCGGCGGCGCCGAGCCCAGCAGCAGGTCCGCGATCTCCACCGCGTCGCACCAGGCACGTACGGTCGGCTCCCGCCCGGGCCGGTCGAGGAACCGGTCGTCGACGAAGGCGCGGTCCAGTACGTCGACCGCCTGCGACCGGGCCTTGGAGGCGAACGCGTCCAGCCGCGCACCCAGCCCCTGCCCGGCAGCGCGGGCGCCGCGTGGCTCGCGCCGGTCGCGGATCACCCGGGCCGGGTTGCCCACGGCGACCGACCACTCCGGCAGGTCCTTGGTGACGACCGCGCCGGCGCCGATGATGCAGTGCGCGCCCACCTTGACCCCGTCGACGATCACGACGTTCGACCCGATCCACACGTCGTCGCCGACTTCGATGCCGACCGACGTCGTGGGCTGCTGGAACACCGGCTTGTCCGGAGCGGTGCCGTGGTTGAACCCCAGCAGCTGCGCCTGCGCACCGATCCGCACGCCGTTGCCGAGCTTGATCTTGCCGCGCACGATCGTGAACGGGTTCAGCGTGCAGTTGTCACCGGCCTCGACCTCCTGCGAGACGTAGGAGTGGGCGGCGATGTAGCAGCGCTGCCCGAGCTTCAGCCGGCTGGTGTGGACGCTCGCCCACGAGGAGATGAAGACCGGATCGGCCAGCTCGACCTCGCCGCCGTCGGCCAAAAGGCGCCTGGTCAGCTGCTCGAGCCAACGACGGTGCCGAAGCTGGACCTCGTCCGGTGACTTGAAGAAGCCCCAGGGATGGAAGTCGTAGTAGTCAGGTCGTTCGCTCTGCGGCACAACAACGCTCCTGAAGTCGTCTGGCGTCGACGAAACATGGCCGACCACGTTCACACCGTGCCTTCGACGATAGTGAACGTGGCCGGCCAGACGCCAAACGTCAACCGGTAACGGTCAGGATGGTGTTGCCCAGCTCGGCCTTCTCGTCCGAGTAGAGCACGGCGCCGAGGTAACGCGTGCCCGCCCGCAGCCCGCTCCACGAGACCGTCACCGACGCCGAGTCACCAGAGCCGACCCGCTGTGACTCCGGCGCCAGCGTGAGGTTGCCGGCCGGGTCGCCGAGCACCCAGTGGTGGTGCTGGACGTTCGCCGAGGTCACGCCGGCCGGGAGCGCGAAGAGATCGACGTAGATCTCGTACTCGCCCGGCTCGGTCAGCGTGATCGACTCCTCGGCCGTCGCGGTGGCGGAGTCGCCGACCGGCTCCAGCCCGTCAGCCGTCTTCTTGTACGCGAACAGGTCGATGTCGGTGCCCTCGCCGAGCGAGGTGTAGTCGGCGTCGAACGTCGCGAACCGTGCCAGCTTGGCGCCCTCCGGCACCGTCACCGAGACCTTGCCGGTGTGCTCGCCGGTCGCCGGCTTGTCGGTGTCGAACCCGCTACCGTCCGGGTTGGCCAGCGGCAGGTCGGTCACGGTGTCGGCGACCAGACCGGCCGCGGAGGCGTTCAGCGTGCCGTCGTAGCCGGACTTCACCGCCAGCTGGAGACTGCCGGACGTACCGCTGCCGGACGCCGCCTTCGGCGCCGCGACAGCCACCGGACGCACCGCGATCGGGCTGCGCACCTTGTGGCCGAGGCCGTCGCTCCAGGTCAGCGCGCCGAACGAGTAGTCACCGAACGCGGCGTCGGTGCGGCTGATCTTCACCTGGTACGACACCGAGCGGTGCGGCGGCACGAGCAGCCCGGCGGGCCGCACGCTCACCTTGGTGCCCGCGGGCGCCTCCACCGTGGAGCGGTAGTAGGCCAGCTTGCCCGTGGTGTTGGTGACGCGGCGGGTGATGGTCTGCGACCCGGCCAGGTCGCCCACCGCGATCGACGGGTAGTTGAGGTCGCTCGGGTCGATCGTCCCGGCTTTCGCGCACGGCGCTCCGATCGACTGCCCCTGGCCGAGCGCGCACATGTACGCCACCCAGTCGCGGGGCGCCGAGTCGTAGACCAGGCCGGGGTCGAAGGACGCCTTCGGGTTCACGTGGCCCGCGCCGAAGTCGAACGGCGTGGCGTTCGCGGAGCCGCGCTTGATCGGTTTGCCCTGGTTGTCGACCTGCGAGGCGGTGGTCATCAGCGCCGACTTGACCCACATCGGGTCCCAGGCCGGGTGCTTGCCGATCAGCAGCGCGGCCAGGCCGGCGATGTGCGGGCTCGACATCGAGGTGCCCTGGTACGACGCGAAGTTGGCGCCGGCGTTGCCCGGAGGCGCGACGGCGGCGATCACGTCGACGCCGGGCGCGGTGATGTCGGGCTTGAGCAGGTCGCCGTCGCCGGCCAGCGCCGGGCCTGCCGAGGAGAACGACGCCATCTCCGGCGCCTCCGCGACGTACTGCTCACCCTTGCTGAGCGCCGCGGTCGCGCCGGGCTGTCCGGCGTAGCCGGCCAGCGTCTTGCCCGCGGCGACGTTCACATGCACGGTCGGTACGTAGTGGAAGTCGGAGGCGGTGTCGTCGGCCGCGGCGCTGGTGTTGTAGAGGATCATCCCGGAGCCGCCGGCTTCCTTCACGGCCTCGCTCTTGTCGACGCGGGCGTTGACGCCGCGGGCGCAGGCCACGATCTTGCCTGCCACCTCGGCCGGATCGAGCCGGCCGGGGTAGCAGAGGTGGACCTCGTTCGCCGGAGCCTCGGCCTTGCCCACGTTGTCGGAGAGCACCAGCGGGCTCGAAGGCACCGCGTCACCCAGACCCGCGCCGCTCAGCGTTGTGCCGTTGCCCAGCGTCGCGGACGCCTTGAACGCGCGGTCGTGCGTGCTGGCCGCGACCGTGGTGAGCCACGGCGAGTTGTGCGCGACCGTCGACTCGCCCGGGCCCTCGTTGCCCGCCGACGCGGAGACGAACACGCCGGCCTTCGCGGCGTTGTAGAACGCGATCTCGACGGGATCGACGACCGAGCTCGTCGAGCCGGAGATCGAGAAGTTGATGACGTCGACGCCGTCGGCGACCGCCTGGTCGATGGCCGCGACGCTGTCGACCGTTCCGCAGCCGCCGTCGCCGCCGGTCTCCCAGCAGACCTTGTACGCCGCGATCCGCGCGGCCGGAGCCATGCCGGACATCTTGCCGCGGCTGGCGCCGTTGATGATCGCGTCGACGCCGAGGTCGCCGGCCACGGTGCTGGCCGTGTGGGTGCCGTGCCCACCGAAGTCACGCGGCGACTCGAACTCGTCCTCGACCGGCGTGACGCCCTCGTGGAAGTAGCGCGCGCCGATCAGCTTGTTGTTGCACGTGATGTTGTTGTCGGCGGTATCGGCACCGCGGTCGCAGGTGCCCTTCCACTTCTTCCGGATGGCCTTGGCGTCGGGCCGCGGCTCGGGCAGCGCGGCGAACGCGGGGTTCTCCGGCCAGACGCCCGAGTCGACCATGCCGACGATCACACCCTCGCCGGCGTGCTTGTCGCCGCCGAACTGCTTGGCCCACACACCGTCGTCGCCGGTCAGGCCGAGGAACTTCGGAGTGGAGGTCGTGTCGAGCTTGCGTACCTCGTTCTTCCACACGCCCAGCACACCGGGGGTGCGGGCCAGCTTGGCGGCCTCCGGGCCGGTCAGCCTGGCCGCGAAGCCGTTGAACGCGGTCTCGTAGTCGTAGATCTTCTCGACGCCCGGAACCTTTGCCAGCACGGCTTGGCGCCCGTCGGCTAGCGCCTTGCGATGTCCGCTGACGTCCGACCCGTCATAGGCCGCGATCGGAACGCCGCTGGTCTGCACGAGATAGATGCCGGCGGACGCGGCCGCGGGCGGCGGCTCGGCCTGCGCACCAGTCGAACCGGCCAGCGCGAGTACGGCGGCCGTCGTGGTGAGCGCGAGCGCTGCCTTGGCCTTGGCTTTGGCCCTGGCTTTCGGTGCCACTTGGTGGTGACCTCTCATTCCTGGCGCGGCCACCCAGCGCTGCCGCACACACTGGCTCGCGATCCTAGGGCAAGCTTCGCGAGGAAAGTACGCAAACGTCGGATTCGTAACTCTGCGGAAACGGCAGCTTGGTGCAACCGGGCGCGACGGGTGGTCGCGTTCTTCCTACGCTGTGATGGCTTTCGCAAGATCAACTTTTCGTCGGCCGGCCGCTTGTCGGCTTCTCGGCTCTGGGGAGGGCTTGGTGGGACTTCGTACGGGTGTGCTCGGCGTCGCCGCGGCGGCGATGGGGATCTCCGTGATCGCACTGGGAGCCGGCTCGGCACCGCAGGCGGCGGCCTCGAACCAGGCGGCGGTCACGTTCCAGGCCGGCGTGACGCACACCCAGTCGGGTGGCCCGGACCCGTGGGGCGACCCCGGCGCGATCTCGTCCGCGAAGGCGCTGCTCGGCCAGGTCGGGCCGCTGCAGAACCAGCACCTGATGGGGTGGGGTACCGACAATCCCGAGCCGAGCCCGGGGGTGTACGACTGGGCCAGCCTGGACGGGCGGATCGAGCTGATCCGGTCCACCGGGGGAGTGCCGGTGATCACGCTGTGCACGGCGCCCGGCTGGATGAAGGGCACCGACGACTGGGACATGGACGCCGCACCGACGCCCGACCACTACGACGACTTCGCGAACCTCGCGCTGGAGACGGCCAAGCGCTATCCGGACGTGAAGTACTTCCAGGTGTGGAACGAGTTCAAGGGATTCTGGGACGACTCGGCGAATCGCTGGAACTACGAGGGCTACACCGAGCTGTACAACCTGGTCTACGCGAAGCTGAAGGCGTACAACCCGGATCTGCACGTCGGTGGGCCGTACGTCTCGGTGAACATCTACAAGGATCGCGGCAACATGAGTCACCCCTCGTCGCTCACGGGCTCGTGGGGGACGGTGGACCAGCGGGACCTGGACGCGATCGAGTACTGGCTGTCGCACCAGGCCGGCGCGGACTTCGTCAACCTGGACACGTGGGCGTCGACGCGGGACGGCTACTACCCGCCGGCGTCCGAGGCGGGTGCGCCGTTCCAGGCGATCACCGAGTGGCTGACCGCGCGTACGACGCTGCCGGTGTGGTGGGCGGAGTTCTACGCGCCGTTGCAGGCAGGCAGCGACGCCAGCTCGCCCGCCGCGATCCGGTCGGTGCTGACGGGGATGCGGTCCGGCGGAGCCGCGGTCGGCCTGTTCTGGGGACCGGAGTGCGACGAGTCTGACTATCCGTGCCTGTGGTCGTCGACGGCAGTCAGCGGCGGTGGACAGGCGACGGACTACTTCCCGGTGATCAGGGACTTCTCCGTAGGCTAACCGGCCATGAGCTCGACCGTTCCGCCCGCGGAGTTTCCGCTCGGCCCGTTCCGTCCGTACGACCGCAACCCGATCCTGCGCCCGCAGGGCACCGGCTGGGAGTCGGCGTCCGTCTACAACCCGGCCGCCGTCGTCGCCGGCGGCGAGGTGGTGCTGCTCTACCGGGCACACGCCGACGACATCGTGTCGCACGTGGGGCTGGCGAGGAGCGCGGACGGGCTCGACTTCGAACGCGAGCCGGAGCCGGTGCTGTCGCCGAGCGAGCCGTACGACGTCCACGGCTGCGAGGACCCCCGCGTCACCGAGATCGACGGTACGTACTACCTCACCTACACCGGCTGGGACCGCTCGACCGCCCAGCTGTGCCTGGCGACCTCTACGGACCTGCGGACGTGGACGAAGCACGGGCCGCTGTTCCCGGGTTTCGACACGTTCGGGCCGCGGGAGCCGAGCCGCACGTGGAGCAAGGCCGGCGGCATCCTGCCGGTGCCGGTCGACGGCCGCTACCTCATGTACTTCGGCGAGGGCTCCATCTTCCACGCCTGGTCCGACGACCTGATCCACTGGACACCAGTGGCCGAGCCGGCCATGACGCCGACGCCTGGCTCGTTCGGCTCGGCCCTGGTCGAAGTCGGCCCGCAGCCGATCGTCACCAGCAGCGGCCTCATCCTCCTGCTCCACAACGCCGCGGTGAAGCTCCCCGGAGGCGGCGTCCGCTACACCTGCGGCCAACTCCTCTTCTCACCCGACGACCCAGGCCGGATCCTGGCCCAGCTGAACCGCCCCTGGCTCGAGCCGAGCACGTACGAGGACACCCACGGCCTGGTGTCGAACGTGACGTTCGTCGAAGGGCTCGTCTTCCACCAGGGCACGTGGTTCGCGTACTACGGCCAGAGCGACTCCACCCTCGGCGTCGCGACGTATCGGGTCGGCGACCGCTACTCCGGCCTCGGGACGTAACGCGGAGGCCCGGCGGTCGTCTTTTTCCATATTCGTCGGCAGCGACAACTTTCGCCGGGGGCATTGAGTCGTCTGGGATATGAACGCCAGACGTACGGACCGGCCGGGCCGGAGCCCGGCACTCGAGGCGCAGGCGTTGATAGCGGTGTCCGCGCTGGCCGGGTTGGCGGTCGCCGGTTGCTCGCCGCAGTCTCCGGCGAAGCCGGAGGACAAAGGCCCGGTGGGCAACCAGGTGGCCGCCGCCGCGCGCAACGCCTCGCTCAGCGACGGTTATGTCGGCGCTCCACAAGCGAACGGCTCGGGTGTGGTGGAGGTACGAACGGCCGGGTCGGACGGTCGGCACGTGCTGGCGCCGCCCGATCCGCAGGCCGGCGAGCGGTTCGGCGCGGCGGTGTTCTCCGGTCCGCTGGACGAGGTCGATCACAACGGCCCCAGTTTCCTGCTGGTCGGCGCCCCCGGCCTGGACGTCGGCGGGCGTAAGGACGCCGGAGGCGTCTACGTCTTCGAGCAGGCGGGCAAGACGTACCGCTTCGTCGATGTGGTCACCCAGGACGATGTCCATGTCCGCATGCCGGGTGATCCCGGCGACACCCCCGCCGCCCCCGGACGGGTGCAGGCCGGCGCGGAGTTCGGTGCGGCGCTGGCAGGCGAGGTAAACGAGGACTCCGGGGCGACGCAGGTGTCCGTGGGCGTGCCTGGACTCGACGTCGGCGATGCCAGGGCCGCGGGCGGAGTGTTCGTCCTGGACTTCACGAAGTACGTCGGCGGCCAGTTCTACGGCTCGGTCAAGACCGTGAACGGAGCGTTGTACACCCTCGACCTGAAGGGATCGCCGCGCGAGGCGCAGGCCGGCGACCGGCTCGGCACGACAGTCTCCAACCAGATGTGGGGAGCACCCGGCGCCACCCTCGGCGGGCAGCAGGGTGCCGGGCTGGTCGTGTACGTCAACCGAGGATCACCCGCCAGACCACCCAAGTACTGGATCTTCCAGCTCGGCACGACCGGACTGCCGGGCAAGCCGGCCGCCGGTGACGGCTTCGGCTCCTCGTTCCTGCGGCACTGGGACGACGCGACCATGACCGAGACCTTGTGGATCGGCGTGCCGGGCAGGGACGTCGACGGCGTACGGGACGCCGGCCAGATCGTCACGTTGCGCGCAACGCAGTCCGGCCGGACGTGGGTGTGGCATGCCGGTCGCACCTATTCCGAGAACGATGTCCGCGGCCAGCGCGCCGATTCCGGCGACCGCTTCGGCACGGCTCTGTGCCGCTACGAGCACTACGACAAGCGGCCGATCTCCAGCGGGAGCAAGTCCGTGCACCCCACCGCGACGTTGTTGCTGGCTGGAGCACCCGGCGAAGATGCCGGCTCGGGTGCGGTCCTCGGCCTGCTGGACGCGCCCACGTTGACCGCGGAGACGGTGGGCGGTCACAGCGCAGCCGGTGCCGGCTTCGGCGCCCAGCTGGCTTGCGGGTCAGGCGCCAGCTCCGACGGTGACGAACTGGTCATCGGCGTGCCAGGCAGCAGCGGCACGAGCCGGAACGCCGGCTGGGCCGCGCACGGCGTGCACCGCCACGGATCCGGCCCGATCACGTGGGACCGGTGGACCCCGGAGCACGGAGCCGCGGGCGACCGGTACGGCCAGAGCGTGACCGTACGAGGCCCGTACTGACGCGCCGCCGGAGCGGTGCCGCCCCGGCATGCCACACCGTGTTCACCGGCTGATCCACCAACCCGCTCCACCACACAATCCCTGGCCAAGAGCGGTCGTGCTTGGTTGACGGGTTGAGATGTGCGCTCGACCATGACGGCATTCAAGTGGCATACCAGCAGCGTGCATCGTGATCGGAGATGGGCAATGGCGGCAACGTCTGAACGACCCGTGCCAGCGAGCGGGATCACCCGGCGCAGCTTCGTGGCGGGCGGTGCGCTCGCCGGGCCGGCGGTGATGTGGGGGCCGGCAACGCCAGCGACGCCGGGGGAGAAGCGGACCGCGAGGCAGAAGGCGATGGACGCCAAGATCGCAGCCGCCACCGCCGCCGACCTGCCGGCGTTCCCCGGCGCGGAAGGCTGCGGCATGTACACCACCGGCGGCCGCGGGGGAGAGGTCTACGAGGTCACCAACCTCGACGACTCCGGACCGGGTTCCCTGCGGGACGCCGTCTCCGGCAGCAACCGGACGGTCGTGTTCCGCGTGTCCGGCAACATCTTCATCGAGGGCGGCCTGGACATCACCGGCTCCAACCTCACGATCGCCGGCCAGACGGCGCCCGGCGGCGGCATCTGCGTCGTGGGCAACGAGACGTCGGTCAAGGCCGACAACGTCATCATCCGCTACCTGCGCTTCCGCGGCGGCGACCTCAAGGGCACCGAGATCGACACGTTCAACGGTGAGGGCCACGAGAACGTCGTCGTCGACCACTGCTCGGTGAGCTGGGGCGTCGACGAGTGTTTCTCGTTGTACGGCAACCGGAACGTCACCGTGCAGTACTGCGTCATCGCCGAGGGACTCGCGATGTCCGTGCACGCCAAGGGAAGGCACGGCTACGGCGGCCTCTGGGGCGGCACGAACATCACCTACCACCACAACCTGCTGATCCACCAGGGCGGCCGCAACCCGCGCTACAGCTTCGTCGAGGACGTGCCGCTCAAGGTCGACCAGCGCAACAACGTCATCTACAACTACGGCTTCACCTCCGGCTACGGCGGCGAGTGGTCCGAGGGCGTGAACGTCGTCGCCAACTACTTCCGTCCCGGCCCCGACACCCTCGCAGACATCGCGCCGGTCATCTTCGCGCCCGGCCGGTTCGGCGAGTGGTACATCGAGGACAACGTTGTCGAAGGCCACCAGGACGTCACCGACGACAACGGCAAGGGCATCGAGTACGCCCCCGGCGGCATCACCCGCCTCACCGAACCCGTCAGCTTCCCCGGCGAGCTCGAAACGCAGAAGGCCGAGGACGTCTACGCCACCCTGCTGGACAACGTGGGCGCCATCCTCCCGCGCCGGGACGCCGTGGACGCGCGGCTCGTCGACGACGTACGCAACCGCACCGGCCGGATGATCAACTCACAGAAGGAGGTCGGCGGCTTCCCGCCCCTCGCGTCGACGACGCCTCCGACCGACTCCGACCACGACGGCATCCCGGACGAGTGGGAGCAGGCGAACGGCCTCGACCCGAACAACGCGGAAGACCGCAACGGCACCGGGCCCGACGGATTCACCAACCTGGAAAGGTATCTGAACTCCATCACCCGCTCCGGCGCGCCAAACCCGAGCATCACCATCACCAGCCCCACGTACAACCAGGTCTTCAGCGCCAGCACCGCGTCCCAGACCGTCACCGTCACGGCGGAGGCGACCGCGGCCGAAGGCGCGAGCATCGCCAAGGTTGAGTTCTTCCAGGGCGAGACGTTGCTCGGCGAGGCGACGTCCGCACCGTACAAGGCCACCTGGAACTCCGCTGCCGACGGCACGTACTACCTGACCGCGAGGGCGACCGACGACACCGGAACGGCCACCACGTCGACCTGCCTGCCGATCCACGTCAACCAGACGACGACCGTGTCGGGCTGGCGCTCGCGCGACGTCGGCAACGTGCCGATCCCCGGCTCGGTCTCGCTCAACGGCAGTACGTTCACCATCAAGGGCTCCGGCAGGATCCAGGGTCGTAAGGACGCGTTCCACTTCGTGCACAAGCCGATCCACGCCGGCCCGGACGACGTGGTGGAGATCATCGTCCGGCTCGACTCGTCCAGTCACGTGTACGAGAACCTGCTGGCGGGCGTGATGATCCGCGAGTCGCTCGAGGCGAACTCGCCGTTCATGTTCGGCGGGCTCACCTGGGAGCACGGCCGGAAAGCCCGCGTCGTACGGATCGCCTCCGACGGCCCGCAGGCAAGCGTTGGAGACTATCCGTACGACGACGGCAACCTCGACGACAAGCCGTACTGGCTGCGCATGATCAAGCGGGGCAGGGAGTTCGAGGTTCACCTGTCGGCCGACTCGCTGCAGTGGACCAGGATCGGGTACGAGCGGATCGTGATGGCGCCCGACGTCCTGATCGGGATGGCAGTGGATGGTGGCAAGGAGGCCAACGACATCGTGAACTACAGCGTCGCGACGTTCACGAACGTACGGGTTCTGACGTAGCCACCTGGGCAACCTCTGGCACGCGCGCCGTTCGCACCACGGCCGCGGCCAGCACCGCGAGGGCGACCACCGCGAAGACCGCGTTGCCGATCAGGTCGATCGTGGAGTTGCGCTGGTCGAGCGAGGGCTGGAGGAACCCGTGCCAGGCGTATGTGAGCAGCGCACCTCCCGCCAGCGCGGCCGTGTGCAGGGGCCTCCAGCCCGAACGCCGCGACCAGAATGCCGCCAGGAACGCGACGACGGCGTACAACATGAGGTAGCTCACGCAGATCAGCCAGGCCGGCATGCTGTGTGGGAGCACGAGGAAGACGCTACTCGCGACAAGTGAGATCCCGCTGACGATCGCCGGGCCGGGAACCGATCCGGCTACCTGCCTCCGCTGGCGGCGACCGACGACGAACGCCAGCACGATCAGGACGACGATGGCGACGCCCGCGCCGACGAACTGACCCGGCGAGGCGAAGAACGCTTCCTTCGGCCCACCGAGCGACGACTGGTCGAGCGATCCGGCGAAGTTCAGCACGCATCCCAGTACGAAGAGGACAGCGACGACCGGGAGTCCGATCCTGCCGAGCCATGGTGTCGTCCGGCGGGTCGGCACCATGGCCTCCATCAGCGCGATCGGGACGCTGATGCTCCAGACGGTGTGCAGCGTGAGCACGAACAACGTCCACCAGGAGCCCATGCCCAGCGCGTCGATGTGCCCATAGCTCAGCAGGTCAGCGCCGGCGTAGTGGGGGTTGAACAGCGACTGGGTGACCAGTCCCTCCTCGACGACGCCGTAGGCCGCCGCGAGCAGGACGATGGTCGGCCAGCCGCGACCGGTGCGGCGGGCGACCTCGCGGATCAGCACGGCACCGCCGCCGTACATCGCGCTGAGGAACAGCATGCCGGCGATGAGCGCGATCGACAGGTTTCCGAGCAGGAACTCCGCCACGAGCGGGCTCAGGAAGAAGAGCCCGAGGGCAGGTGCGATACGGCGCAGCATGGAGTGGTCCCTCCGTTGTCGTGAGGCGAGACGTCTGTACCTCTCGAGCATCGACCTCACGACGGCCTGCCAACTGTGCCGTCCGTTCGAACCCACCCATGACAAATGTCGTGCTACTCGCGCACCGGCAGCCAGACTCGCATCGCTCCGCCGTCGCGGTTGTCCCACTGGAAGTACGGAATTGCCCTCGCCGTGACGTTCCGGACGCTGCCCGCGCTCGGCGCGGAACCGTACGGCAGCCGACCGGCGGGCGCTGCCTCGGTGTGCAGGTCAGCGTCGATCTCGAGGACGACGGTCCGCCCGAACAGCGGATCGCCGGCTACCTCGACGGCGCGTGGCTCGCAGCCGGCGGGCACGGCCAGGTCGTCGAGCCGCACACCGTCGGGCTGGTCGACCTGCTCGACGCAGTAGACCAGCGGCCCGCGCTCGATCGCCACACATCCGCGCACGGCGTCCAGACGGCGGTCCGGGTAGGTCAGCCGCGGGCGTAGGTCGAGCTTCAGCCGGACGGTCTCACCCGCCCGCCAGTGCCGGCGGACCACGACATAGCCGTACTCGTCGGCCCGGCTGTCGTGCTCGGCGTCGCCGACGAACACCCGCGTCCGCCGGCTCCAGCTCGGCACCCGGAACGCCAGCCCGCAAAGGGATTCCGGTGCCTGTCGTACGGTGACGGCGACCTCGCCGTCCCAGGGGTAGCCGGTCGACACGTCGAGCTCGAGCGCACCGGACGCCAGCCCCGCCGACACGGTGCCGGCCGAGAACTGCTGCAGGTAGAGCGTGTCGCCGGCGGTTGTGGCGACATACCCCGGCAACGACGAGAGCAGCCTGGTCACGTTCGGCGGGCAGCACGCCGACCAGAACCACCCGCTTCGCCTGGCCTCGTGCTCGAACGGAAAGTGGTCGGCGCGGCGCTGCAACGGGTTGCCCTTGAAGAAGCGTCGCCCGTCGAGCGACGTCGCCGCCGCGAACCCGTTGTACAGCGTGCGTTCGATCAGCTCGGCGTATCGCGCCTCACCGGTCGCGAGCAGCAGCCGCCAGGCCCAGTGGATGCTCGCGACCGCCGTGCAGGTCTCGTTGAACGCCAGGTCCGGCGGCAGCTCGTACCGGTCGCCGAACGCCTCCCGCAGCAGCCGCGAGCCCTGCCCGCCGGTGATCGCCGTCTTGCTGGCGACCATGTCGTCCCAGCGCGCGACCGAGGCCCGCAGCAGCGACTCGTCGCCGGTCTCCAGGTAGACGTCGACGACTCCGGCCTCCAGGTAGAGCGCCCGGACCGCGTGCCCGAGCAGCGTCGGCGCGTCCCGCACCGGCAGGTGGTCCTGGTAGTTCTCCGGCCCTTTGGCGGTCCTGCCGACCAGCCCCTTGCCGCGCTCGTCGACGAACTTCGAAGCCAGCCGGAGATAACGCTCGTCGCCGGTGCCACGGTAGAGCTCGACCAGCGCCGTCTCGACCTCGGGATGCCCGTCCAGACCGGTGTTGGTGCCGTCCAGGAACTCCTCGACCAGGTGGTCGGCGAACCGCCGCGCGACCTCCAGCAGCCGGCCGTCACCGACAGCGCGATGCGCGGCGACAGCGGCCTGCACGAGATGGCCCGCGCAGTAGAGCTCGTGGCTGCCGGACAGGTTGACGTAACGCTCGCCGGGCGTCTTCACCTGGTGGTACGAGTGCAGGTAGCCGTCCTTCTGCTGGGCGTTCTCCAGCAGCTCGGTGGCCTCGGCGAGGAACGCCTCGAG
Organism: Flindersiella endophytica; assembly: GCF_054779015.1. Taxonomy (NCBI): domain Bacteria; kingdom Bacillati; phylum Actinomycetota; class Actinomycetes; order Propionibacteriales; family Nocardioidaceae; genus Flindersiella; species Flindersiella endophytica. Next base: position 621,143 of record NZ_BAAGYY010000013.1, on the reverse strand, counting down.
CGCCTGCGAAGGCTCGGCGGCGAGCTCCCAAGCCGCGGTCTCCAGCAGCTTGGTGACGTCGGAGTCCATGTAGACCGGACCACGGTACTCACGATCAACTTGTGATATGTTCTCTTGCTCTCTTGTTGAATTGTTCAACAATCCGGCGATCCTCAGGTTGTTGAGGTTGCCGGCGGCTTCGAGCTGCTGAATACCCAGCGGCAGGCTTGCGGTCCGGTTCGCCTTCCGGAGCCGGGCGAGCAGCCCGCCGGTCAGGCGTACGTCGGTGAGGCCGAGCGGATGCTGGACCGCGTGGGACGAGCCGGTCGGGACGGCCGGTCCGCAGACACTCATGCGTTCACTCCTGTGCGTTCGTGGTTCTGATGGCGTCCTGGTGTACCTGGAGGTCGTCGAGGATGACGGACATGGCGTATGGCGAGACGGTGTGCTCGCGATGGGTGGCGTCGTCGAGCAGTGCCCAGCTGCCCTGGCCGAGGTCGCGAACGTGCCGCTCGACGTCCGGCGCGTACTGGTCGCCGAGGCCCGGGAAGCACGACGGGTCGTAGCGGTTGAGCACCTGCAGCTGCCTCCGGCCGTGGCCGATGGCGCCCAGCACGTACAGATCGAGGTAGCCGGCGATCGCGTAGAAGCCGGGCAGGGTGTCGGCTCGCTGTTCCCAGTCCCCGAAGTTGGGGTTGTGCGCGGGCTGCGACCTGAGGAAGAAAGGCCAGCTGCCCGCGACGGGATAGCTGCTTCTGACGCGCGGGTCGATCGCCGCGTACACCGTCGTCGCCCACGCGCCGCCGGAGAACCCGATCAGGCCGATCGACGCCGGCCGGTGGTCGCGCTCGACCTGGTTGAGGATCCGGGCCGGCGGCTCGAGGAAGAACGTCAGGGCGGAGAACTCGCTCGACTCGTAGGCCGCGAAGTCCGCGTGGCCGCTGAACCGCTCGTCGCGGTTCCACCCGTGCAGCGGCAGGTCGACGACCGCGACCAGGAAGCCGTTGTCGAGCAGGGACTGCACCGAGCGCCGCGTCGCCGGGCCGTACTGCTCGCCGTGCGGATCGCCGTGACCGCCGTGGTAGAGCACGAACCACCCGTTGTGCCGTCCGGCCGGCCACACGAGATGGCTCGTGGACGTCAACCCGTGCGGCAGGTGTACGGTCAGCCGGTCGATCCGGCCGCGTACGAGGCTCGCGAGCTCGGGCGGTTCGACGTCGATGTCGGTCTGCGGCAACCCGGCCGGCAGGCCGGATCCCTTCCACACGTAGTCGATCAGTCTGGCCCGGCGCTCGCCGGCCTCGGCGAGCGAGCCGATCGTGATCACGTCTCGCATGCGTGCCTCCACTCGCCCAGGACGAACGTGGGATCGCCCCATCGGGCCGCCTCTTCGGCCGTGAGCTGCCGGGAGGCCGGATGCCGTCGGGAGGTGGCGATCAGCCGGCCCTCCAGATCGGTGCTGCCGTACTCCCAGAACCGCACGTCCGGCGCCGGCATCGTGTCGTCCGGCTGGATCAGCCAGCCCGCCGGATGGACGTGCCGGTCCATCGCGGTGCCGATGAAGACCGCCTGGCTGTACGGAAAGACCTGGGGCGCGATCCGCGCCAGGTAAACCGAGCCATCGGGCGTGTCCGGCGAACGAGTGAGCCGCGTGTTGACGAACACGTTGCCGTTGTGCCGCGCGTCGTTGCGGATCTGGCAGTAGTAGCCGGGCCCGCGCGACCGCAGCTCCGAGTCGCGCACGAACACGGCGCCGGCGCCCCAGACGAAGTCGGTGTCGCCCTCGATGAGGGAGTCGGTGACGAAGCCGGATCCCTGTAGGCGCAGGGTGTCCTGGAAGCTCGTCAACGTGACGTGCTCGAGCCTGGTGCGCTCACCGTTGCCGCGAAACGCCTCCGCCTGCGAGCCGCCGTCGGGCGTGGTGTTGTGCAGCGTGATGTTCCGCAACGTGAAGTCGTCGGCTTCGACGCCGAAGTTGGCGCGCCAGCGGTTGTCGGGCTCCTGGCCGTTGAGGATGTTGTTGTTGGCGTACTGGACGACTGTCCGCTCGCGATCCCGCCCGCGAACCGTGATCCCCGGTCGGTCGGCGCGGACGTACGTGAGCTCCGTGTACGTGCCGGGCTCGACGTCGATCGTGACGGACCGGCTGTTGCCCTTTGGTACGAAGTCGATGGCGCCCTGGACGGTCCGGAAGTCGGCCGGACCCTCAGCGGCGACGCGCAGCGTACGGCTCCCGGCCGGCGGGGGAGTGGATCTGGTCGTGAACCGCCAGGTTCGCTGGTCGCGGATGCCCGGAAAGCCGATCAGGACCGCGGAATCGACAGTGACGTAGTAGGTCTGGCCATGGTCCAGCTGCCGGTGCGGATAGATCGTGACCGTCTCACCGTCGACGATCACCGGGAAGTAGCGGATGGGGCGCGGTTCGCCGGCGTCGTCGACCGCATCGCCGACCGTACGGAGATGAGTGCGGGGATCCGCCAGGTCGATGCGCTCGGCCAGCGAACCGTCCGCGCGGCGGACCTCGATCAGGCCGCCGGTCCCGAGTCGCTGGGGTCGGTCGAAGCGGAGCCGTAGCGGCGTATCCACGCAAACAGCGTTGCTGTCGGTGCCAGGCTCCAGCTTCACGACTCCAGCCTACGCACGGTGGCATGCCACCAACATGCCAACAGTGCGGCCACTTCCGGCCGGGGCTAGGAACCCATCCGCGGGCGGGACAGGAACACGATCGTCTGGTCGCGGACGCGGAGGATGTGGCCCTCCAGCAGCTCCCGCGCTCGCTCCCGCTCGCCGCCCTCGAGTGCGTCGACGATTGCGCGGTGCTCCTCGACCGCGGCGTCCAGCCGGCCCTGGTTGAGGGGCGCCTCCATCCCCGCGCGCGTCACGTGGATCGACAGGTGCAGGTCGTCGTGCAGTGAGAGCAGCTTCGGCAGGCCCGCCAGCTGCACGATCGCCCGGTGGAACCGGCTGTCGTTGTCTCGGAAGTCGATGTAGCGCTCCGGCTCGGCGACCACGATCTTGGCGAGGCTCTCGGCCTCGTCGACCATCTCCCGCAGTGTCTCCGGCGGCTTGAGGTCGGTCCGGTCCGCGAACAGTCGCAGGCTGTGCGACTCGATCATCAGCCGCAGCTCGAACAGTTCGTACAGCGTCGACAGGGCGGGAATCGCCACGGTGAAGCCGGCCACCGGGTCGTAGGCCAGCAGGCCGCGCTCGAACAACCGGCCCACCGCACTGCGTACGGGCGTCCGGCTCATGCCGAGCCGGCGGGCGAACTCCCGCACCGGCACGGGCTGGCCCGGCGTCGGATGCTCCCTGGTCAGCCACTCGACCAAGGCCCGGTGCGCCCTGCTCTCCAGGCTCTCGGCCTCGTCCATCTTCGTCTGCCTCCCGCCGGTCGCAGCGGCTTTCACTGGTCGGACTGCTGACGCACATGGTATGCCGCCGGTCAGCCCCTCGCCGGAGCGACCCGCGCTGACCGATACCGGTCTTGGGAGGCCTCTGGCTGACCTTTTCAGAAACAAACGGTTGACCCGTTCACGGGCCGGCAACACAATGACGGCATACCACCGGCATCCATATGGAGTGCACCCATGACGGATCAGCGTCTGTTCGGCATCGTTCCCCCGATCGTGCTGCCGATGAACGAGGCGGGCGGGCTCGACTCCGATTCGCTGGAGCGGCACGTGAGCCACCTGGTCGACGCCGGCGTGCACGGCCTCTGGGTGAACGGGTCGACCGGCGAGTTCCACGCACTGGATGCCGACCAGCGGGCGAGCGCGGTTCGCCAGGTCTGCAAGGCCGCGAGCGGAGCGGTTCCGGTGGTGGCACACGTGGGCGACACATCGACGACCTTGACCATCGCCAACGCGAAAGCAGCGGTCAAAGCCGGCGCCGACCACATCTCGGTAGTCGCGCCGTACTGGACCGACTTCAGCCAGGCGGAGCTGCTCGGCCACTACCGCAAGATCGCGGCGGCCATCGGCACTCCGGTGTTCGTCTATCACCTGCCGAAGCTGAGCAAGATCGGCTTGACGGTCGAGTCGATCGTGGAGCTGGCCACCGAAGGCACGGTCGTCGGCGTCAAGGACAGCTCGAGCGACATGGGCTGGTTCCGTCGCCTGCTGCGCAGGACGAGGGAGCTGGAGCTGCCGCTGCGCTTGTTCACCGGCGGCGGCAGCATGACCGACCTCGGCTTGTTCCTCGGTGCGGACGGCGCGATGCCGGCGATCGCCAACCTCACACCGCGGCACCTGGTGGCCATGTACGACGCGGCCCGGGCCGGCGACTGGGAACGCGTACGTGCCGGGCAGGAGCAGCTCGAAGTCCTGATCGAGGCCATGCAGCTGCCCCGCCGGGCCGGGAGCCTGTCGGCGGTGGTGGCGACCTACAAGTACGTACTCGCGGCACTCGAGCGCATCGACGGCGCCCACGCGGCCGAACCGCTGCTGCCGCTGAGCGGGGACGAAAAGGAACGCCTCGACAGGTTGGCGGTTCCGCTCATTCATCAACTGGAACGCGGGAGTGGTAACGATGCCACAGCACAGATCAATAGCACGACGTGATCTCCTGTTCGCAGGCTCCGGCCTGCTTCTGACGGCTTCGGTCGCCGGCTGCAGCTTCTTCCAGACCGAAGCCGTCCAGAAGGACGGACCCGGCAAGAAAGCGTCGGCAGCCGACCAGGAGTCCCCCATGCTGGCCGCCCGGGTCAGGGCCGGCAAGCTCCCGGCCCTGGAAAAGCGCTTGCCCAAGAACCCGATGGTCGTCAAGCCGCTGGACCAGAGCGGTGTCTACGGCGGCACCTGGCGCTCGGCCATGGTGACGCAGGAGGACACCCAGTGGCTGAAGAACACGCTCGGGTACGAGCCGATCGTGCGCTGGAAGCAGAAGTGGACGGGCTCGCCGGGCACCGACGAGATCACCGCGAACATCGCGGAGTTCGAGGAGAAGCAGGGCGGACGCGAGTTCGTCTTCAAGCTTCGCGAGGGCCTGAAATGGTCGGACGGCCGGCCCTGCACTGCCGACGACATCCTGTTCGCGTTCGACGACTCCTCGGTCTATGAGGAGCTGCACCCGGACGGTGTCTACGAGCTCTGGACCTCCGTCTCCGGCAACCCGGCCAAGGCCACCAAGATCGACGAGCGCACGGTGAGCTTCGTGTTCGAGGAGCCCAAGCCCGGCTTCCTGAACGAGTTGGCCTCGAACGTCGGCCTCACGCTGCCCAAGCACTACCTCGAGCAGTTCCACAAGAAGTACAACCCGGACGTCGACACACTGGTGCAGGCCGAGAAGCTCAACGACTGGCTGCAGCTGTTCCAGGCCAAGAGCGACCTGCTGGCCAACGCCGAGCTGCCGAGTCTCAACCCGTGGATCCTGACCGCGGCGCTCGGCGACGGCAACGCGATCACGGCCGAGCGCAACCCGTACTACTGGAAGGTCGACGAGCAGGGCCGCCAGCTGCCCTACATCGACAAGTACCACTGCGAGATCCTGCTCGACGTCGAGGTCGAGGTTCTGAAGATCCAGAACGGCGAGCTCGACATGCAGATGCGCAACTTCATGACGATCCGGAACAAGCCCGTCATCGCGCGCAGCCGTGAGAAGGGCGACTACGAGATCTTCGAGGTCGGCATCGAGGGCGTCAACAACATGGTCATCGGGTTCAACCAGACCCACCCCGATGCCGGCAAGCGAAAGCTCTACGCGAACAAGGACTTCCGCGTCGGGCTGTCGTACGCCATCAACCGGCAGAAGATCATCGACACCATCTACGGCGGCCAGGGCGTGCCGTGGCAGTGCGCGCCACTGCCGGGCTCACCGGTCTACGACGAGGAGACGGGCAAGCAGTTCACGGAGTACGACCCGGGGAAAGCCAACCAGTTCCTGGACAGGACCGGCTACACCGAACGCGACGGCGACGGGATCCGGATCGGGCCGAACGGCAAGCCGATCTCCGTCCCGGTGCTGGTCTCCTCCGACATGGCCGACCAGGTGGACGCACTGGAGTTGGTCAAGGGCGACTGGCTGAAGGTCGGTGTGAAGCTCAACGTCCAGCGGGTCGCGGAGACGTTGTACTGGGAGCGCGTCGAGGCCGGTGTCGCCGACGCGGGCACGTGGACTGGTGGCGACTTCGAGGTGCGGGCGACCCAGGGCTCCAATCACTACTACGTTCCGTCCAACCCGCGTGGGTCGTCGCGCTGGGGCAACAAGTGGGCGTTGTGGTACCGCAGCGACGGCAAGGAGGGCGAGGAACCGCCGGCCGACGTCAAGCAGGCCCTCGAGATGTTCGACAAGATGCGGTTCACCTACGACCCGGACGAGGCGAAGGCCCTCGGGAAGCAGATCCTCGCGCTGTCGAAGGAGCGGTTCCCCTACATCGGCATCTGCCAGCCGGGTGCGACGTACGGCATCGTCAAGAACACGTTCCACAACGTGCCGAAGAGCATGCCCGGCGACGTCGGCTACCAGCCGCCCGGACCCACCAACCCGGAGCAGTACTTCATCTCCGAGAGCACGAAGTAGCCGGACACCAACGCTAGCCGAGGAAGGGAAGCGATCGGGATGGGCGCGTACATCGTGCGCAGGATCGGCCTGATGGTGCTCACGTTGATTGCCATCTCGATCGCCACCTTCGCCGTCATCAACCTCCCACCGGGCGACTACGTGTCGACATTGCAGGCGCAGGCGGAAGGCCGGGGCGAGGAGATCGCGCAGGAGCGGCTGGCCGCGCTGCGGGAGCGGTACGGCCTTTCCGAGCCGTTCGTCGGGCAGTACTGGAACTGGATCTCCAACATCGTCTTCCACGGCGACTTCGGAGAGTCGTTCGCCTGGAACAAGCCGGTCTCGTCGCTGATCTGGAACCGTGTCGCGCTGTCGTTCTTCCTGTCGATAAGTACGTTGATATTCGTCTGGGCGGTCGCGTTCCCCATAGGCATCTATTCGGCGGTCAGGCAGTACTCACCAGGTGACTACACAGCCACGCTGTTCGGCTTCATCGGAATGGCGATACCGGAGTTCATGCTCGCGCTGGTGATGATGTATGTCGGCGTGCGATATTTCGGTCAGAACGTGGGCGGGTTGTTCTCACCGGAGTACCAGGATGCCGTGTGGAACCTCGGCAAGGTGATGGACCTGCTGTCCCACCTGTGGGTGCCGATCATCATCATCGGCATGTCGGGCACGGCAGGCACGATCCGCATCACCCGGGCCAACCTGCTGGACGAGCTCTACAAGCCGTACGTCGTGACCGCGCGGGCCAAGGGCCTGCCGGAGTGGAAGTTGCTGCTGAAGTATCCCGTGCGGATGTCGCTGAGCCCGTTCTTCAGCACGGTCGGCTGGCTCCTACCCGGCCTGATCAGCGGCGAGACGATCGTGTCGATCGTGCTCAGCCTGCCGACGACCGGGCCGCTGCTGTTCGGTGCGGTGGAGAGCCAGGACATGTATCTCGTCGGCAGCTTCGTGCTGATCCTCAGTGCGCTGACGGTGATCGGCACGCTGCTCAGCGACCTCGCGCTGACCTGGTGGGACCCACGCATCCGCTACCAGTACCAGGGGGACTGACCCATGGTCGACGCACAGCTGGAACAGACGGCACAGTCCGCGCAACCGACGACGCCGGCGGCCGGTGGACGGAGTCCGAAGCGCGTGCGCAGCGCGTCCCAGTGGCGGCTGGTGTGGCGGCGGTTTCGCAAGCACCGGTTGGCGATGGCCGGATCGGTCGTCGTCTGCCTGATCTACTTCGTCGTGATCTTCGCGGAGTTCCTCGCGCCGGCGACCACGGTGGCACAGCACGAGAAGTACGCCTACGCACCGCCGCAGAAACTGCACTATCACAGCCAGGGCTCCGGGTTCGGCATGTATGTCTACGGCTACGACGTGAGGCGCGACCCGGAGACGTTCGAGCTGACGTTCACCGTCGACGAGTCGAACAGGATCCCGGTCGGCCTGTTCGTCCGCGGCGACGAGTACCGCCTGTGGGGCCTGATCCCGATGGACCGGCACCTGATCGGGCCGAAACAGGCCGGCGACCCGTTCTACCTCTGGGGCGCGGACCGGGCGGGTCGCGACATGCTGTCCCGGATCATCTACGGCTCCAGGGTTTCGCTGTCGATCGGCCTGGTCGGCATCGCGGTGAGCTTCGTTCTCGGGCTCATCTTCGGCGGTATCTCCGGCTATTACGGAGGCAGGGCCGACGCGCTGATCCAGCGGATCATCGAGTTCCTGATGGCGGTGCCGACGCTTCCGCTCTGGCTGGCGCTGTCAGCCGCGGTGCCGTCGGACTGGGGTCCACTGACGCGCTACTTCGCGATCTCGGTGATCCTGTCGGTGCTCGGCTGGACCGGCCTGGCCCGGGTCGTGCGCGGCCGATTCCTGTCGCTACGTGAGGAGGACTTCGTGCTCGCCGCCCGGCTCGACGGCTGCAGCCGGAACCGGATCATCTTCAAACACATGGTCCCGTCGTTCACCAGCCATGTCATCGCGTCCTTGACAATGGCGGTGCCGGGCATGATTCTCGGTGAGACGGCGCTGAGCTTCCTCGGACTCGGGCTCCAGTCGCCGGCCGTCAGCTGGGGAGTTCTGCTGCAGGACGCGCAGAACATCCGGACGGTCGAAACCGCGCCCTGGCTGATGCTTCCCGGTGCGGCCATCTTCGCGACCGTACTCGCGATGAACTTCGTCGGAGACGGGCTACGCGACTCCGCGGACCCGTACAAGTAGGCCTACGAGCAGGAGGGAGGCAGCATGCGCACTGGCGAAGCCATTCTGGAGATCCGGGGGCTGAAGACCCAGTTCACCACTGATGACGGGCTGGTCCGCGCGGTCGACGGCGTCGACCTGGACATCCGGCGCGGCGAGACGCTCGCCGTCGTCGGTGAGTCCGGCTGCGGCAAGAGCATCATGGCGCGTTCGGTCCTCCGGCTCGTCGACAAGCCGGGACGCGTCGTCGCCGGTGAGGTCAACGTGCCGGCGCCGCCGAACGGAAAGGCCGGTGCCAACGGGCTGATCGACCTGCTGAGGGCCGACAAGCGCGTGGTCCGCGGCGTGCGGGGCAAGCGGATCGCGATGGTGTTCCAGGAGCCGATGGCGTCGCTGAGCCTGGTGCACACGGTCGGCAGCCAGATCATCGAGCAGGTCATGTTGCACGAGCCGATGACCAAGGCGCAGGCCAGGCAGCGTGCGATCGAGCTGCTCGGCCGGGTCGGTATTCCCGCACCCGAACGCCGGATCGATGCCTACCCGTTCCAGCTGAGCGGCGGCATGCGACAGCGCGCGGTGATCGCGATGGCGCTGTCGTGCAAGCCCGAGTTGCTGATCGCCGACGAGCCCACGACCGCGCTGGACGTCACGACCCAGGCCCAGATCCTCGAGCTGCTGAAGGACCTGCAGCGGGAGTTCGGGATGGCGATCATGATGATCACCCACGACATCGGCGTGGCCGCTCAGGTGGCCGACCGGATCGCGGTGATGTACCTCGGCCTGGTCGTCGAGAGCGGCGACGTCGTGACGATCCTGCGCTCGCCCAAGCATCCGTACACCCAGGCGTTGCTGCGCTCGGTTCCGAAGCTCGGCTCGCGAGACCGGCTGCAGCCTGTCCGCGGCATGGTGCCGGCGCCGTTCGACCGGCCGGAGGGCTGTCCGTTCCACCCGCGTTGCGACGAGTTCATCGCCGGCCGGTGTGACGTCGCGCTGCCACGGATGCTGACACCCGCCGACGGCCACGAGGTGCGGTGCGTGCTGTACGAAGGAGTAGGCCAATGAGTGAGCCTGAGCCTGCAGCGCCGGTACTACAGCTGCGTGGACTCACCAAGCACTTCAGGGATGTCCGGGCGGTCGACGGCATCGACCTGGAGGTCGCGCCGGGCAGGACGCTCGGCCTGGTGGGCGAGTCCGGCTGTGGCAAGAGCACGCTCGGCCGCTGCGTGGTGCGCGCGTACGAGCCGACGAAGGGCGAGATCCGCTACCGGCAGCCCGACGGCTCGGTCGTCGACCTGTCGACGTTGTCGGAGAAGCAACTCAAGCCGTACCGCTCGCAGCTGCGGATGATCTTCCAGGACCCGTTCTCGTCGCTGAACCCACGGATGACGCTGCTCGACATCATCGGCGAGCCGCTCAAGGTGAACAAGGTCGCTTCCGGCTCGGCAGTCGAGGACATCGTCGCCGGGCTGCTGGAGCGGGTCGGCCTGCGTCCGGAGTATCTCCGGCGCTATCCGAACGCGTTCAGTGGTGGCGAGCGCCAGCGGGTCGGCATCGCGCGTGCACTGTCGCTCGCGCCCCGGGTCGTGGTCGCCGACGAGGCGGTCAGCGCGCTGGACGTCTCCGTACGCGCCCAGATCCTCAACCTGCTGAAGGATCTGCAGGCCGACTCCGGACTCACCTATATCTTCATCTCGCACGACCTTGGCGTGGTGGAGTACATGGCCGACGAGGTGGCCGTGATGTACGTCGGCCGGGTCGTGGAGCTGGGCACCACCAACGAGCTCTACGTGCGGCCCCTGCACCCGTACACCGAGGCGTTGCTGTCGGCCGTGCCGGACCCGGACCCGACCGCCCGCGAACGCGAGCGGATCGTGCTGCGCGGTGAGGTCGCCGACCCGTCGAACGTCCCGCCCGGCTGCCCGTTCCATCCGCGTTGCGCCTACGCCGAGGACATCTGCAGAACCGAACCGCCGACCTTCCGTGAGGTCGCACCGGGCCGCCGGGTGGCGTGCCACTTCGCCGAGGAGCTCACGCTCAAAGGAGTTTGATGTTCACCGAAACGCTGCTACCCGTGAAGTACGCGCAGGACAGCCACGCGGCGACGCTGCTCGAGCTCGACGGCGGCGACCTGCTGTGCGCCTGGTTCAACGGACCGGGCGAAGGCGACCCCGCGACCAATGTCGTGCTCAGCCGGCTGCGTTCCGGCGAGACCGAGTGGTCGCAACCTGTGGAGCTGGCAGCGGATCCGGAGCGTTCGGAGCAGAACCCCGTGCTGTTCCAGGAGCCGGGCGGGCGGATCTGGCTGCTGCACACCTCCACCGAACCGCACGACCAGAAGACGTCCCGCGTCGTCGTGCGGCGCAGCGAGGACGGCGGTGAGTCGTGGAGCGATCCGGAGGTGCTGTTCGACGGGCCGGGGCTGTTCCTGCGCAGCCCGATCGCCGTGCTGGGCAACGGCGACTGGCTGCTACCGGCCTACTACTGCCGCGGCGAAGGACACCACAGCGTCGTGTTGCTGAGCTCGGACGGCGGCAGGAGCTGGACCGAGCACGAGGTACCCCGCAGCCGGCACCGGGTGCAGATGAGCATCGTCGAGCGTCTCGACGGCAGCCTGTTCGCGATGTTCCGCAGCCGGCAGGCCGACCGGATCTACGCCTGTGAGTCGGCCGACGGCGGCCGGAGCTGGAGCACACCGAAGCGGACCGAGCTGGCCAACAACGACTCCTCGATCCAGGTCGCCCGGCTGAGCAGCGGCGAGCTGGTGCTGGCCTACAACGACTCCTCGCTCGAACGCGACCAGTTCCGCTGGGAGCGGCGTGGTGAGGGCTGGCGCAAGAAGCCGTTGCGGACACCGTTGACGCTCGCGCTCTCCGAGGACGGCGGCCGGACCTGGCCGCACCGGCGCAACGTCCAGGTCGCCGACCTCGCCTATCGCGAGAACCAGATGGGCTACTCCTATCCCGCCGTCATGCAGGCCCGCGACGGGCGGATCCACGTCGCGTACTCCTATCTCCGTACGGCGATCAAGCATGTCGTGCTCGATACCGGATGGATCCGGGAGCCGTGGCTGCCGGTCGCCTGGATCAAGGAAGACTGATGACCGAAGTCGAGCGCTGGGGCGTCTACGAGGCCGAGCTGCCCGGACCGGCGGACGGCAATCCCTTCGTCGACGTCACGCTGACCGCGCGCTTCCAGTACCGCAACCGGTTCGTCGAGGTGGACGGGTTCTACGACGGTGACGGGACCTTCCGGATCCGGTTCATGCCCGACCAGCCGGGGGAGTGGAGGTTCGTCACCTCCAGCAACGTGCCCGGGCTCGACGGAGTGACCGGCGAGTTCACCTGTGTACCTGCCGGCGAGGGCAACCACGGGCCGGTCCGGGCTGACGGCACGGGTTTCGTGTACGCCGACGGCACGCCGCACTACTCGTTCGGCACGACCTGCTATCACTGGACTCACCAGGAGGACGAGGCGCACGAGGAGCTCACGCTCCGGGCCCTGGCCGGCTCGCCGTACAACAAGGTGCGGATGTGCGTGCTGCCGACGTCGGCGATGCGTCCGCCCAGGTTGCCGTTCGCCGGCGACACGCCGGGAGAACTCGACACGACGAGGTTCGATCCGGCGTTCTTCGCGCACTTCGAGCGGCGGGTCGGTGACCTGCTCGAGCTCGGCATCGAGGCCGACATCATCCTGTTCCACCCTTACGACAAAGGGCACTGGGGCGTCGACAACATGAGCCGGGACGAGGACGGCCGCTTCCTGCGCTACGTCATGGCCCGGCTCGGCGCCTGTCGCAACGTGTGGTGGTCGATCTCCAACGAGTTCGACTTCAACCAGGCAAAGACGATGGACGACTGGGACTTTCTGCTGAGGTTCGTGCAGCGCCACGATCCGTACCAGCGGCTGCGCTCGATCCACAACGGCACGAAGATGTATGAGTACTCCATCCCGTACGACTTCACCAAGCCGTGGGTGACGCACCAGAGCATCCAGCACTGGAGCGGTGAGCCGGTGACGGAGTGGCTGGCCGCGTGCGCCAAGCCCGTCGTCATCGACGAGATCGGTTACGAAGGCACCATCGACCGCCGGTGGGGCAACCTGACCCCGCAGGAGCTGGTCGAGCGGGTCTGGGAGGGCGTCGTCCGCGGCGGCTTCGTCGGGCACGGCGAGTGCTTCTGGCACCGGCCGAGCGGACCGTGGATCTCGGTGGGCGGCGACCTGTACGGCGAGAGCACGAAGCGGATCGCGTTCCTGCGTGAGCTGGTCGAGTCGGATCCGCTCGCCCGGCTGGAGTACTTCGGGTCGCGGCAGCCGGCCTACGCCGAGCTCGACCTGCCCGAGGACGAGTGCTACGCGGCCGAGCTGATCGACACCTGGGCGATGACGGTGACGCCGTTGCCGGGTCGGCACCTGGGCGTCGCCCGGATTCCGTTGCCCAGGCAGACGTATCTCGCGCTGCGGCTGCGGAAGGTGGGCGGCTGACATGACCGAGCGATGGGGCGTGTTCGAGCTGGAGCTGCCGGCCGAGGGCGGGGACGAGGTCGTCTTCAACAAGGACGGCCGGCGGTTTGTCGCCGGTGCGTTCACCGACGAGCAGGGCGTCCGGCGGGTGCGGTGCATGCCGGATGCCGAAGGCGGATGGCGTTATCCCGGTGGGGAGTTCGTGTGCACGTCACCGGAGCCGGGCAACCACGGCCCGGTGCGGGTCGCGCACGAGACCCGGTTCGCGTACGCCGACGGGACGCCTTACTGGGCGTTCGGGTCGACCAAGCAGCGGCTCGAGGTGCTGCCCGGGCGGCTGGCCGAGACCGAGGCAGCCGTTCGCCGGTTGCTGGCGGACGGGGTCGAAGCCGAGCTGGTGCTGCGCGTTCCGCACTCAGATCTCCCTGAAACCGTGAGCCGGCTGGCCGCGTTCCGCAACGTCTGGTGGTGCCTGCCGGAGGTCGATGCCGAGGCGGCCCGGCTGATCCAGGAACACGACTACGGGCATCACCTGCTCAGCGTGCACGGCCCGGAAGGCACCGACTTCGGCGCACCCTGGCAGACGCACGTGAGCCTGCGTACCGACCAGGTGCGGCTCGCGTCGGTCCTGACCGATCACTACGGCAAGCCGGTCGTGATCGACGACTGCGGGCTGGAAGGCGACCGGCCCGACCCGCGTCACAGCCTGACGCCGCAGGAGATGGTCGTGCGGGTGTGGGAGGGCGTGTGCCGGGGCGGGTACGTGCACCACGGCACGGCCTACCTCGACGACTCGCCGGGCGAGAGCGCGCCGCGGATCGCCTTCCTGCAAGAGCTGCTGGCCGAGGCGCCGGCCGACCTGGCGTACGACCGCGACGACCACTACGCGTCGATGGTGCGCAAGCCCGGAGAGTTCTACCTGCAGTACTACGGCCCGCATCGCTTTCCCGAGCGCACGTTCAGCTTGCCGGAAGGTGCGTACCGCGTCGAGGTGATCGACACCTGGAACCAGACGATCGAGGAATTGCCCGGCACGTACTCCGGCGAAGTGACGGTCGAGCTGCCGGGCCTGCTCTACTACGCGGCTCGGATCACGCGAGCCGACCGGTGGCAGCTCGCCGACCGCACCGGCGAACGGATCGCGACAGTAGCCGGGACGCGGCTCGAGCTGACCCGATCGGGAGACGCTGACCCGTATCTCAGCACTGACCTCGCGGACCTCCTGGTGTACTCCACCAACCGGCCGGAGGTCGATCTCCGGTTGCGGTTCGACGAGCTCGGCCTGCGGATCGACGCGACGTGGCGGAACGCCAGTGGTCAGCCGATCTCGAACCTGGCCGTCGGTCTCCAGCTGACGCTTCCGGAGGGAGCCGGCGAGCACGTCACGATCCCCGGCGTGGTCTACGACAACAACCAGGCCGCGGACCCGTCGCGCGTAGTGCCGAAGCTCGACGACGGCTTGGTCGTCGAGGAGCACCGGTTGCCGATCCCCGGCATCAACGCTGAATGGGACGGGCGCTACCTCAGCCTGCTGGCCGAGCCTGCGGAGGGATCGCTCGGCGCCGGCTTGGACGACCGGCTGTCGTTGGTGGCGATGAGCGGCGTGATCCGATTCAACGGCGAGCCCGACATCTGCTACGTACACAAGGGGAAGACGGAACCGTACAGCGGTGGCTATCTCGACCTTCCCACGGGGGGAACGCTGAGCCGGACCTACTGGCTGGACTGGGGTAGGACGCCGCCGGGCAAAGGTTTCCGCGAGCTGGTCCGGATGGCGCACGAGCGCTTCCAGCCAAGCGGTGCGAGGCCGCACAGCCTCGACGACATCATTCGTTTCAAAACGGTGGCGATGGACGCGCGCTGGACGACGGCAGGCGGATCGGCGGGATACGTCAAGTTCCCCGCGCCGAAGCCGGCGGCCACGCGGCGGAGCCGC
Organism: Flindersiella endophytica; assembly: GCF_054779015.1. Lineage (NCBI taxonomy): Bacteria > Bacillati > Actinomycetota > Actinomycetes > Propionibacteriales > Nocardioidaceae > Flindersiella > Flindersiella endophytica. Next base: position 606,076 of record NZ_BAAGYY010000013.1, on the reverse strand, counting down.
ATGAACCAGGATTTTCTCTACGGCTGGACCGGTCAGTGCCTGAAGCTGGCGTGGTGTGACGCCAAGCTCGGCCTGCTGCACGACGAGACCGACCGAGTGGAGCGATGCCGGCAGGCGGTCGAGTTCTACCTACGGGGGAGCGGGACCGGTGTTGCCGGTCTGCGACTGCCGACGTACGACGTCGAGGAGAAGGCCTGGAAGCCGTTCCGGAAGGACGGCGTGGATTTCGTGTCCAGCCGTGCGTACGGCGAGACTATCTGTGACCTGATCGACATCATCGCGCTGTTCGGCGCGCATGGCCTGCCGGTGCCGGAGGAGTGGCAGCGTGCGGTCGACGAGGCCGCGGACTTCTTCGGCAGCAGTGCGGGAATGGTCCCGTTCGGCTGGACACCGGCGGGTGAGCCGAGCTCCGATCTCATGTGCGCGGCCGGACTTCCCGCTGTGCTCGCGCTGGCGAAGGCAGGCAGGACCGAACGGGCCGCGGAACTGTTCGCGAACTACCGCGACGTGCCGTTCGCCCGCTCGACGCTCGACGCCGCCTGCGAGGACAAGGAAGCCGGTATCCCGTACCTCCAGTGTGCACTCGAACTGTACGACCGAACCGGCGAGATCGCTTACCTGGAACAGGCTCGCTACGCGGCGGACTGGCTGCTGACGTGGGTCTACGTCTGGAATCCGCCGTACCCGAAGGGCAGCGACCTCGACGTGAGCGGGTTCTCCGCAGTCGGCTGGCCGACCGTGAGCGTGCAGAACCACCACCTCGACGTGTTCTTCCCGATCCACGAGTTCGCCCGGCTGGGTTACGTCGACCTCGCGACCACGATGCTGCACGCCATGGGGCAAGGCATCTGCACCAGGCCCGGCGAGTGGCGGTTCGACGTCGTGGGCGAGCAAGGCGAGGCGTTCTCCCAGACCAACTGGCAGCATCGCGGCAGCGTCAACACCTGGAACCCGTCGTGGGTCATCGCCCAGGTGCTGTCGAACACCCTGCAGTTCACCACCATGGAGGTGTCGTGAAAGCGAAAGGGATCCTTCTGCTGGCTTCGGCCCTGGCGATCGCCCTGCTGGGCGGTCCCGCGGCGTCCGGCCAGCCCGTCGAGGAACAAGCCACGTGCAAGGACGTTCCGAACCGTTACGACCAGCCGTTCTCGGTGTGCGACGACGAGTTCTTCATCTTCGCCGCCAACTACAAGCCGCTGGAGAACTCCGTCACCGAAGCGCGTTCCGCCGAACGGGTCTGGAACGAGCTGGTCGGGAACTCGCTGAAGGCGGCGTTCCCCGACGTGAAGATCAAGTACGCCACGTGGGACTACCCGATCCGTTACGAGGACCTGAAGGCCGCCGGCGTGGTGCCGGACCTGATCATCGAGGATCCGCGCACGAAGATCGACCGTGACCTGGAGCCGCTCGGCTGGGTGCAGGACCTGTCCGGGCAGGTCGACCAGGCGGGCATCGATCTCGGTCAGTTCGACCCGGCGACCGTGGAGCTGGTGAGGTCGCGCTCGGACGGCGGGCTCTACGGCGTTCCGGTGTTCGTCGACGACTATCTGCTGCTCTACAACAAGCAGATCTTCGACAAGTTCAACGTGCCGTACCCCACCAACGGCATGACCTACGACAAGGTCTACAAGCTGGCGGAGAAGCTGACGCGGCAGTCCGGCCGGGACGCCTACAAGGGCTACATGCAGCACCCGGACCAGTATCTCGACTTCAACCAGCTCGGGCTCTATCCGTTCCTGCCGGCCGGGAGCGAGGAGCCGAAGCCGGAGGACGTCAAGGTCGACCTGACGTCGGACGGCTGGCAGCAGCTCGGCTCCAACCTGCAACGCTTCCTGTGGATCCCGCGTAACAACTTCACGACCGTCGACGACTTCCTCAAGGGCGACATGAGCTACCCGGGCCACGTCGCGATGGCGGTCAGCACGCTCAGCAAGGTCAACATGTACGCGCTCAACGAGCTCTACATCGAGGACGGCGAGGAGGAGAACACCGCCGAGCTGGCCAAGAGCATCGACCTCGGCCTGGCCTCGGTGCCGGTGCTGTCGAGCGGCTCGCAGACGACGTACCAGCCCAACACCCGGGCGGCGTTCATCCCGCCGCAGTCCGCCAAGCAGGACACCGGCATGGCGATCGTGAAGTGGCTGGTGTCCGAGGCCGGCCAGGTCGCGCTGTCCAGGCACGGCGTCAAGGGCGTCCTGGAGACGCCCGCGGTGGTCGACTCGTTCGGCGCCGACCTTCCGGAACTTGCCGGCATCGACACCTCGGCCGTCTACTGGGGCGACAACGCCGTGGTGAAGAACTACGAGAACACGGAGTACTGGGACATCCCGACCTACCGCGTGTTCCGGCAGCACGTCCTGAAGGACGGCATGACCGTCGACACGGCGCTGGACGTGACCGAGGTGGAAGACGTCCCGGCCTACATCGCGAGCAAGGCCGGAACCGGCCAGGACTGGTGATGGATAGCTGAGCGGCTGAGCCGGAAGGCTTGTCTCCATGAGAATCACCGACGTCAGGGTGGCCGAGGCGCCGATCGCGTCCAGCATGAGCAACGCCGTCATCGACTTCTCGAAGATGACGGTCTCGGTGGTCGCGATCGAGACCGACGTGACCGTCGACGGTGAGCAGGTCGTCGGCTACGGCTTCAACTCCAACGGCCGCTACGCCCAGACCGGCATGCTGAACCAGCGGATCCTGCCGCGGCTGCGTTCGACGGACCCAGCAGTGCTGTGCGACGCGGTAACCGGCCTGCTGGATCCGGTCGCGGCCCGGTCGGTGATGCTGAGCAACGAGAAGCCGGGCGGTCATGGCGACCGCGCGGTGGCCGTCGGCCTGGTGGACATGGCGTTGTGGGACGCCGTGTCCAAGGCCGCCGGCAAGCCGTTGTTCCGCGTGCTCCACGAGCGGTTCGACCTGGTTGCCTCGCCCGCCGAGTCGGTGTGGGTGTACGCCGCCGGCGGCTACTACCACCCCGGCGGTAGCCTCGACGACCTCCGGGGCGAGATGCGGTCGTACCTCGATCTCGGCTACGTCGACCTCAAGCTGAAGATCGGTGGCGCCTCGCTGGCCGACGACCTGGCGCGGATCGAAGCCGTACTGGGGATCCTGCCGTCGGGCTCGCGGCTGGCGGTCGACGCCAACGGGCGGTTCAAGCTGCGTCAAGCGCTGGCTTACGCAAAGGCGCTGGAGGCGTACGACCTGTTGTGGTTCGAGGAGCCGTGCGATCCGCTCGACTACGCCGGGCACGCGACGCTCGCCGAGGCCTATCCCGGGCGGCTGGCGACGGGGGAGAACCTCTTCTCCGTACAGGAGGTACGCAACCTGCTGCGGCACGGCGGCCTGCGACCGCACCTCGACACGCTGCAGATGGATCCGGCACTGAGCTACGGCGTGTCCGAGTACGCCGAGATGCTCGGCGAGTTGTCGTCGCGCGGTTGGAGTGCGCGACGCTGCTGCCCGCACGGCGGGCACCAGTACAATTTGGCTGTCGCCGCGGCCTTCGGGCTTGGTGGTTGCGAGTCCTATCCCCAGGTTTTCCAGCCGTTTGGCGGCTTCGCCGATGCCATGCCCGTGGAAGCGGGCCGGGTCCGGCTGCCGGAGACGCCTGGGATCGGTATCGAGGGCAAGTCAGCACTCCGGGATGTGATTCATCGCCTGTTCCAATAGATCGTCTAGGTTCACCGGGCCCAAAGGAGGCCGCTCGTGAGACGCGTCGTTCTTCCGCTCGTTTCACTGTTCGCGTTGGTGGTGGGCGCGTGCGCCGCGCCGGTGGACGCGTCGGCGAGGCCGACCAGGCCCGAGCGCCCTGCCGGGCACGCCGTCACGACCTGGGCCGCCGCCGACGACACGACCGGTGGGACGCTCAACGAGATGACGGTGCGCAACATCGTCTACACGAGCATCGGTGGAACCGGCCTGCGGGTGCGGTTGTCCAACGCGCTTGGCGACCAAGCCGTGACGTTCGGCAGTGTCTACGTCGGGGTTCAACAGGAGGCGGCCGCGCTCGTGCCCGGCTCGAACCGCCGGGTGACGTTCGGCGGACGGTCGTCCGTCACGGTGGCGGCAGGCGACGCCGTGCTGAGCGATCCGCTGCCTGGGTACGTCCGGCCGGCGCAGCGGCTCGCGGTCAGCGTGTACTTGCAGGGCGCGAGCGGGAAGCTGACCGCGCACAACCGGACCATGCAGCACACCTACAAGTCGACGGCCGGCGACCACGCGGCATCGGAGTCGGCTTCGGCGTACCAGACGCAGTCGGCGGTGTGGTTCTGGCTGGACGCGGTGGTGGTCACCGCTCCGGCCGGCGTCTCGACGGTCGCCGCGCTCGGCGACTCGATCACCTCGGGCGTGGGCTCGCAGGTGAACGCCAACCACCGGTGGACGGACTATCTGAACGAGCGCCTGCTGCAGTTGCCGGTTCCCCGTCGGCTCGCGGTGGCGAACGAGGGGATCTCCGCCAACCGCGTGCTGAAGGACGGCGTGGGCCGCAGCGCGCAGAACCGGCTCGGGCAGGACGTGCTGCACAAGCCTGGCGTTCGTACGGTGATCCTGTTCGAGGGCGTCAACGACATCGGAGCGGGCGCGAGCGCGGCCGAGCTGATCGCGGCGTACCGCAACCTGGTCGCCGCCGCCCACGCGGCCGGCCGCTGTCTGGTGGGCGCCACCATCACTCCGTTCGGCGGCTCCATCTTCGACGGCGACGACAGCGAGGCCGTCCGTCAGGAGGTGAACGCGTTCATCCGTGGCAGCGGCGAATTCGACGCCGTCCTGGACTTCGACGCAGCCACCCGTGACCCAGCCGACCCGGCTCGCCTGTTGCCGGCGTACTCCGCAGACGGCCTCCACCTCAGCGACGCCGGCTACGCCGCGATCGCCAACTCCGTGGACCTGTCGAAGCTGCGTTGCGGCTGACTCCGGTCGGCCTCACGCGGCCGCGGCCGTTGTCCGGTTGGGTAGACGGCTTCGGCCGCGGTGTCTGAGGAGGAGCGCCGCAAGGACCGCGGCCGCGGTGGAGGCGAGCAGGATGGCGCCTTTGGCGTAGGTGAGATGGGTCGGGCTGGTGTAGGAGAGCTCGGCGATGAGCAGGGAGACGGTGAAGCCGATCGATCCGAGGACGCCGACGGCCGCGATGTCGGCCCAGGCGAGCCGAGGGTTGAGGTGGGCGCTGGTGAAACGGGTGGTTGCCCAGGAGACGCCGAGGATGCCGATCACCTTGCCGGCCATCAGTCCGGCGAGCACGCCCCAGGTGACGGTGCTGGTCCAGATCCCGCCCGCACCGTTCAGGCTGATCCCGGCCGACAACAGCGCGAAGACCGGGAGTACGACACCGGCGGAGATCGGCCGGAGTGCTTCCTCGGCGCGGTGGGACGGCGAGGTGGTCTCGTTGCCGCCGGCCCGGGTCCGCATGAGCAGGCCCATGGCGACGCCGGCGACGGTGGCGTGGATTCCGGAGGCGTGCGCCAGCGCCCAGATCGTCACGGCGAGCGGGCCGTACGCCAGCCAGGCGGGCAGCTTCGCCCGGACGGTGATGGCGAGCCGGCCGGTGCCGTTCTGCAGGTAGCCGAACAGCGCGAGGCCTGCCGCGGCGAGGGCGAGCGGGACGAGGTGCAGGCCGTCGGTGTAGGCGACCGCGATGACGACGACCGCGCACATGTCGTCCACGGTGGCCAGCGTGAGCAGGAACGTGCGTAGCGGACTCGGCAGGTTCCGGCCCGCGACCGCGAGGACCGCCAGCGCGAAGGCGATGTCGGTCGCCATCGGGATGCCCCATCCGGCGGCCGCCTCTCCGGGAGCGCCGAGGTTGATGACGAGGAAGACCAGCGCGGGTACGGCGACGCCGCCGATGGCGGCTGCGATCGGCAGAGCGGCTCGGCGTGGATCGCGTAGCTCGCCGTGGACCAGCTCTTGTTTGAGTTCGTTGCCGACGATGAAGAAGAACACCGCCAGCAGACCGTCGGCCGCCCACGTCTGCACCGACAGGTTCAGGTGCAGGACGGCAGGCCCGAAAGTGAAGGAACGTAGGGCTTCGTAGGTGCCGGACAGTGGCGAGTTCGCCAGGACCAGCGCCACGACAGCCGAGCCGATCAGCAGCGCTCCGCCGACGGCATCCGAACGCAGGGACACAACCAGCCGATGGCGCACAGACATGAGGGACGTCTCCAGGGGGTACGAGGGGTGGCCCGATCTCGGCGGCCGTCGGGCGGTGGGCGTGTCTTCGTGTCTCCGGGTAGCCGGAGAACTCAGCAACCGCTCGGTGGGCAGGCGCTCAGGACCGCGCCCCACGTACTGATGTAGCCGTTCGTGCCGATCGACAGGCGCACCAGGCGGTTCGGCGCCGGTGCGCCGCCACCGATCCTCCACGTCACCGTCGGGATGAGTTGGTCCGGCATCCGGATCTCCCTCTCCCTCGGCGGCCACGACTCGCTGTCCATGTTAACAATCCCCGGTCAAACGCACCTGCCCGTGCGTCGCACCCGACCGCGTCGCTGGGACGGTCGTAGTCACCACGGCACGTCGCCCTGGTCGTTGAAGAATCCGCCGGTGGGTCCGTACTCCTGGGTGGCGAGGTCGACGATGATCCGCGCGCCCTGACCGACAGTGCGGGCTCCCTGGTGCTGGTTGAGGTCGGTGGCGGTGTAGCCGGGCGTGGCGGAGTTGATCCGGAGGTGGGCCAGGCCGGCGTCGCCGGCGAAGGCGCGTGCGTACTGGACGGTGAGCATGTTCAGCGCGGCCTTCGACGCGGTGTAGGCCAGCCGGCTGCCGGCGTCGCCGCCGAAGTCGGTTCCCGCACTGGTGAGGGCGAACGAGGCGGTCGTGCTGGACACGTTGACGATCCGGGGTTTCTCGGCGGCTCTGAGCAGCGGGAGCATCGTGTGGATCACCGCTATCACGCCGAGCACGTTGACGCCGAAGACGTGACGAGCCTGCTCGGCCGTGAGCCCGGTCGCCGGCCCGCCGTCGACTGTGCCGGCGTTGTTGACCAGGACGTCCAGCCGGCCGTACTCGCGGTCGATCCGTTCGGCGACGACTTGCAGGTTGCCCGGATCGGTGACATCGAGCTGGAGCGGCGTGACCACGGCGCCGTCAGCGGCCAGGTCCCGGGCCGCGGCCTCGCCTCGTTCGAGGTCGCGGCTTCCGGCCAGCACGGTCATGCCGTGCCGTGCGAGTTGCCGCGAGGTCTCTTTCCCGATCCCTTTGTTGGCGCCGGTCACGAGGGCCACGAGTTGACTCATGGATTTGATGATACAACGTGTATCGCGAGATACAAGCTGTATCATCGACTGCGTGGACCACCCACCAGGACTGCGAGCGAAAGGCGTGCTGCGCAACAGGAGCAGCATTCTCGACGCCGCCCGCCGGCACCTCGTCGAGATCGGCTATCACCGGCTGAGCCTGGAAAGCGTCGCCGCGGACGCCGGTGTGACCCGCATGACCATCTACCGGCAGTTCGGCTCGAAACTGGGCCTGCTCGACGCGATAGCCGAGGACCTGGCGACCCGGTCGGGCGTAGTCGCGGCTGTGGAACGGGCCGCCGCGCTCTCGCCACCCACCACGGCGTTTCGCGCGCTGATATCCGAGCTCTGCCGTTTCTGGAGCACGGATCCGGAGGTGTTCCGGCGCCTGCTCAGCCTGGCCGCCGTCGACTCCGAAGCGAGTAGCGTCGTGGAGGCCCGAGAGTCCTGGCGGCGTGAGCAGATCGCGTTGTTCGTGGAGCCCGTGGCTGCCGAAGGCCGCCTGCCCGAGCCGTCCGACGCCAACCACGCGACGGCGGTGGTGGCAGCGCTGACGAGCTTCCCGACCTGCGACGAGCTGGCCACCCGCCTCGGCTGCGCCCTCGACGCGCTCGACAGTGTGCTGCTCACCCTGCTCACACCCGTCGTCCGGCTCGACTGAACCTGACGACCAACCTTTGTAGATGGCCGAGGCGTACCCATGGAGGCCCGCCGTGGCCACCTCCGGCCGGATGGCGGCATCCGGCCGGATGGGAGGCGACACTGTCCGGGTTCGCCAGTGACAAAACGGCAGGAGGCAACAGGGTATGGACGTTGTACGGCTTGGCATTGTCGGCGTGGGCGCGCTCGGGCTCCGGGTGCTCGCCCATCTGGCGCAGGAAGACGTGCACGATCGCGTGCGGGTTCGGGCGGTCTGCGATCCGGTGATCGAACGTGCGCAGGCGACGGCCGAGCAGTACAACGTGCCGAAGAGCTACGCCGACCTCGACGAGCTGCTCGCCGACGGTGACATCGACGCCGTGACGATCGCGACGCCGATCGGGTTGCATTATGAGCAAGGGCTGAAGGCGATCCGGGCCGGCAAGCACGTTCACTTCAACAAGACGATGACGACCACCGTCGACGAGGCGGACGCGCTGATCGAGGCGGCCGAGCAGGCCGGCGTTCACATCGTCGCCTCGCCGGGTGAGGTCCTGCTGCCGCAGGTTCAGCGCGTGCGGCAGCTCATCGCCGAGGGCACGATCGGCCGGCTGGCCTGGGCGCTGTGCGGCGCCGCGTTCGGGCACTACCACGAACGCGAGTCCGACCGGCTCACCGCGCCCGGCGGTCGTCCGATCGATCCGAGCTGGTACTTCAAGAAGCCCGGCGGCGGCCCGATGTACGACATGACGGTCTACGCCCTGCACAAGCTGACCAGCGTGCTCGGCCCGGCCAAGCGCGTCACGGGATTCTCCGGCCAGGCAGTGCAGCGCCGTGAGTTCCAGGGCACCGAGGTCGAGGCGACCGCCGACGACAACACCATCGGCATCGTCGACTTCGGCGACAGCCGGTACGCGGTCATCTACGGCACGCCGAGCGGTCTGCCCACCAGCGAGGTCGGCGGTGTCCGTTACTTCGGTACGAGCGGCGTGATCGACGGCCTGCTGCTCAACGGCGAGCCGTTCGAGTTCCCCGGCTCCGACTACGTACACAACGCCGGGCCGAACAGTTTCGTGGCGCAGAAGACGATCCTGCCGCACACCGTCGGCGTGCATCGCGAGCTGATGGAGCCGCACGTCTTCGAGGACGTGATGCAACTGGTCGACTGGGTACGCGAGGACAAGCCGTCGCCGGTGACCGCGGAGCACGCCAGGCACGTCATCGACATCATCGAGTGCGCGTTCCGCTCGTCCGAGACAGGCAAGGCGGAGAACCTACGCACCACGTTCGACTGGTGACAGCGCGCCAGGCTCGTGGAGTCAGCAGGGGGAATGACCTACCAGCTCAGGCCGAGCGGCTTGCCTTCGGCGTAGCCGGACGCGCTCTGCACCCCCACGACGGCGAACTCGCGGAACTGCCCGAGGTCGCCGGCGCCGGCGTAGGCGCAGGCGCTGCGGAGTCCCGCGACGATGCTGTCGAGCAGGTCCTCGACACCCGGACGCTCCGGGTCGAGATACATGCGCGACGTCGAGATGCCTTCCTCGAACAAGCCCTTCCGCGCCCGCTCGAACGGAGTGTCGCCCGTCGTGCGCAGCTGGACGGCGCGCGCCGACGCCATGCCGAAGCTCTCCTTGTACAACCGCCCGTCGCTGTCGCGCACGACGTCACCCGGCGACTCGTGGGTGCCGGCGAACCACGAACCGATCATCACGTTCGACGCGCCCGCCGCCAGTGCGAGCGCCACATCCCGCGGGTGGCGTACACCGCCGTCGGCCCAGGCGTGCTTGCCGAGCCGGCGGGCCTCGGCCGCGCACTCCAGCACGGCGGAGAACTGCGGCCGCCCGACCCCGGTCATCATCCGCGTCGTGCACATCGCGCCCGGGCCGACGCCGACCTTCACGATGTCGGCGCCCGCCTCGACCAGGTCGCGGACGCCATCGGCCGTGACGACGTTGCCCGCCACGATCGGCACCCCAGGATCGAGGCCGCGGACGATCTTCAGCGCCGCGATCATCTTGTCCTGGTGGCCGTGTGCGGTGTCGATCACGAGCAGGTCGACTCCGGCGTCAAGCAGGGATTGCGCCCGCCCGGCGACATCGCCGTTGACGCCGATCGCCGCCGCGACCCGCAACCGCCCTCCGGGATCGAGCGCGGGCGTGTAGAGCGTCGCGCGCAGCGCTCCGGTACGAGTGAGGATGCCCACCAGCCGCCCGCCCGGGCCGACAACAGGCGCGAACCGGTGCCGGCCGTCGTGCAGGCGCTCGAACGCCGACCGCGGATCGATGCCGTCGGGCAACGTCAGCAGCGAATGGGACATCACGGCGTTGAGCTGGGTGAAGCGGTCGACATCGGTGCAGTCGGACTCTGTGACGACGCCGATCGGGCGTTCTGCTTCGTCGACGACGACGAGCGCGCCGTGTGCGCGTTTGGGCAACAGGTTGAGGGCGTCGCCGACCGTCGAGCTGCCCGACAACGTGATCGGGGTGTCGTAGATCAGGTGGCGGCGCTTCACCCAGTGCGTGACGTCGTTGACCACCTCGACCGGAATGTCCTGTGGCAGCACTGCGAGCCCACCACGCCGGGCCATCGTCTCGGCCATCCGCCGGCCGGCGACCGCGGTCATGTTCGCGACCACCACCGGGATGGTCGTGCCGCTTCCGTCGTCGCTCGCGAGGTCGACGTCCAGCCGGGACGTCACCGACGAACGTCTGGGAACCATGAAGACGTCCTCGTAGGTGAGGTCATGCTGGGGCACGGAGCTGGAGAGGAAGCGCATACCTCTATTGAACCTTAAGGGACGAAACCCAGCGGTTCTCGCGCACTGTGGGTGAAGCGCCGAGCGCTACCGGTGATCCCTTTCTTGGATAGTCTTTGCGGACTTATCGGCCCTGGCGCGGGAGGAAGCACGTGGAGCTGCAGTCGCTGAACCGGCTCATCGTGACGCAGAAGCTCACGATGATGGTCAACCGTTACATCGTGACGGCACCGGAGGCCACGGTGACCGACGGCCGGATCACCGGCGACGGCCCGGTGGTGGCGTTCGCCGAGCAGAAGCGCATGACGTTCAAGGAGCAGGTCACTGTCTACACCGGCCAGGACAAGTCGCAGCCGCTGTTCGGCTTCAAGGCCCGGCAGGTGATGGACCTCGGCGCGACCTACGACGTCACCGATCCCGGCGGTAACCCGATCGGCCTGTTCCAGAAAGCTTTCAAGGCCTCGCTCACCCGCTCGACGTGGAACCTCGAGCAGCCCGGCATCGGCGCCATCGTCGGCCAGGAGCGCAGCCCTGGGATCGCGATCCTGCGCCGCGTCTGGGACTTCATCCCGATCATCGGCGACATCCCGGTGCCGTTCATCTTCCACTTCGACTTCCAGCTCGACGGCAAGCCGATGATGTCGGTGGAGAAGCGCTGGGGCTTCCGCGACCGCTACGACGTGACGATTCACGAGCCGGCGCTGGACCGCCGGCTCGTGATCGCCATGGCCGTCGCACTCGACGCGCTGCAGTCCCGGTAAGGAGAGGTAGCAGACCGGACTGGCAGCGGCGCCCAGCCGCACCCGATCAGCTGGACGCGTCGGCCATTGTGTAGTTGTCCGTCGTCAGCGTGCCAACGCTGTCGAGCGTGAGCCCGAACGTCACCGCACGTGTGCCGGCAGGCACCTCAGGTGAGGTCCAGGTCGCCCTGGTGTAGGTCTCCGACGCCGGGAACGTCGGGCTCTGCGTCCAGTAGGACCAGTTGCCTTCGGTGTCCTGGCGGTAGAGCGTGTAGAAGACCGGCGCGTTCGACTTGTAGTCGGCGCCGAACGCGTACGGTGCACCCACGTTCACGACCGGTGCGCAGTTCTCCGAGTCGAACGTCGGGATCAGCTTCGTGTCGCCGTCGGTCAGCGCCGTGATCTCGAGCGTCTGGGCGTACGTTCCGGCCGAAGCGTCCTCGCTCCGGGTCCAGACGACGTTGTTCGCGCCGTAGCCGGCGCCGGTCCAGCAGAACGGGAAGCCGTCCCCGCCGAGCGTCTCGAGCGACGGGTTCTTCAGCGTGTTGACGCCCGGGGGAGCGGCTTCGGCCCCGGGCCATTCGGCGAAGCCGTAGTCGTCGGTCGTCAGTGTGCCGACGCTGTCGAGCGTGAGCCCGAAGCTGGCGGCGACCAGATCGCCGCTCACCGTCGGCGTGAGCCAGCGGGCTTCGGTCCAGGTGTCGGACGGGGCGAAACGCGGGCTTTGCCCCCAGTACGACCACTGCCCGATGGCGTTGCGCTTGTAATACGTGAAGAAGACCGGCGCATCGGACTTGTACCAGGTGCTGGCCGAATAGACCTTGCCCTGACTAACGGGCAATGAGCACGATCCGAGATCGAATGGTGGAAGCGTCTTGGCGTCGCCTGAGGTGTGCGCCGTCATGTTGATCTCGCCGGCGTAGGTGCCGGTGTGTGCGCCGGTTACGCGGTCGAACGTCGCGGTGTTCGTGCCATATCCCGCCTGGGTCCAGCAGGTCGGCAGGTCCTCGGCCGGAGATGGCATCTCCAGTGAGGGATTCTGCACCATGTTCACTTCCGGACCGCCCGGGTCAGGGGGTGCGATGGGTGGCACGGCGGGCTTGACGGCGCCGGACACGACGTAGTTGACCGGCTTCACGACTGTGCCGAGCTCGGCACGAGTCTCCAGCCAGGCAAGGAAGTCGTCGAAGATGGCCGGGCTCACCGAGTCGGGTCCGCAGGCGTCACAGACATTGTGGTAATTGAAAACCACCCACCCGCCGGTGCTTTCGGCGTGAATGACGACATCCTGCAGATCCGCCAGCGTCCAACTCGAGGTGATCTCGTCCGGCGTGCGAATAGCGAATGGATCGACCGGCGGCATGGTTTCGGCCAGATCGCAGTCGGTACAAGTCGTCGGCGTATAGATATCGCCGACGACACGGGCCGAGTTGTAGCCACAGTCCTCGGCAATTTGCTCGGCCGCATTGTTGAAGTCGGCATATGGATAGGCGAACGAAGTGACGTCGAATCCCCACCCGAGAAGAGTATTCCGGTCGGTGCAGACCTGTCTGTTCGCCTCGGTCGGAGAAATCGCCACCAGACTTTGATGGGAGACCGTATGTCCGCCGATCTCGTGTCCCGCGGCGGCCATGCTCTGCAGCTCGGAGAGCGTCATGTAGCCGGTCGTGCCGGTCAAAGCGGAGTTGATGTAGAAGGTTCCGTCCATGCCGTGGTTGTTCAGGATTTGGACGGCGGCGAGGCTGTCGGCTCGCCCGTCGTCAAAGGTCATCGTGACCACGGTCCTTTCGGTCACATCCGCTTGAGCCGGATGGACGTAAAGGAACGAGACCAAAGTCCCCGTGACGGCTACAGCTGTCAGTAGGCGCTTGCGCATGCCGGACTAGGCGCGGGGGTCAACGAGTGGTTACACAGTTCGTCTGCGCCGTCTGAGGTGTAACCGTAGGCCCGACCACACGACTCATCTCATGCGTCCGGCTGCCGCGGACGTGACATCGTCGCATCGAGGCCGAGCGGCGAGTTCTTTCCCTGGAGGGGGGAGTCTTTGATGCAGTCCAACCTGCGCGTCGGCGTCCTTGGCGTTGGCTACTGGGGCTCGAAGCACCTTCGCGTGCTCCAGTCCGTCCCCGGTGTCACGGAGGTCCACGCGATCGACGAGCGCCTGGGCCACATGCCGGAGTACGCGCAGTTCATCTCCGCGGGCCGAGGCCACCTGAGCTTGACAGCAGCGCTGCCGCATGTGGACGCGGTCGTTATCGCGACGCCGCCCACGTCCCACGCCCGCCTCGGGCTGGAGGCCATCGCCGCCGGCAAGCACATCCTGGTCGAGAAGCCGTTGGCAACCACCACGGCGGACGCGGAGGCCATGGTCAAGGCTGCCGACGAGGCGGGTGTGGTCCTGATGGTGGGTCACACTTTCGAGTACAACGCAGCGGTGTGGATGCTGCGCGACTTGATCCAGTCCGAAGAGCTCGGCTCGCTGTTCTACCTGGACAGTGCCCGGCTGAACCTCGGCCTTTACCAGACCGACGTCAACGTGATCTACGACCTGGCACCGCACGACATCTCTATCGCCAACCACGTGCTCGGTGCCCGCCCGAACGCTGTCGAGGCCTGGGGGTCACGGCACGTTCACTCGACGTACGAGGACGTGGCGTACCTTCGCCTGCACTACGACCAGCTGGGCGTGTCGGCGAACATCCACGTGAGCTGGCTCGACCCGCACAAGGTCCGCCGGCTGACCGCCGTCGGCTCGAAGAAGATGGCTGTCTACAACGACATGGCCGAGGAGAAGGTCCGCGTTCACGACAAGGCGGCGTTGCCCTCGGCACCGAACGGCTCGGGGCCGGCTCGGTTCGTCTACCACCAGGGTGACGTGATCTCCCCGTTCGTGAACTTCCAGGAGCCCCTGGCCGTTCAGGACAGGCACTTCGCCGACTGCATCCAGAAGGGCACCAAGCCCACGACCGACGGTGCCTGCGGGCTCGCGGTCGTCCAGGTCCTGGAGGGTGCGCAGATCTCGCTGGCCGAGGGCCGGCGGGTGGATCTGGCCGAGCTGTCGGACCGGCGGCCCAGCGTGCTCATCGGAGCGGTCGCATGAGCGCCTCCGTCGACGGTGTGCCGTTCACCGACCTGGGCGCGATGGCCCGTGAGGTGTGGCCCTCGATCCAGACCGACTACACCGAAGCCCTGCTGGCCGGCCGTTACATCGGTGGCGCGGCCGTGGAGAGCTTCGAGCAGCAGTTCGCGGCGTACTGCCAGACGGAGTACGCCATCGGCGTCGCCAACGGCACCGACGCCCTGCAGCTGACCCTCGAGGCGCTCGGTATCGGCGCCGGCTCGGAGGTCATCGTTCCGGCCAACACGTTCATCGCGACCGTCGAGGCGGTCGTGCGGGCCGGGGCCACGCCGCGGTTCGCCGACGTCGACCCGGACACGTTGCTGCTGACGCCGGAGTCGTTCGAGACCGCGCTGAGCCCGAGAACGGCCGCGGTCATGGTCGTCCACCTGTACGGGCAGATGCCCGACATGGACGCCCTCACCGCGAAGGCGGCCGAGGCCGGCGTGCTCGTGATCGAGGACGCGGCTCAGGCGCACGGTGCCGAATGGAATGGCAGGCGGGCGGGTTCGTTCGGCATCGCCGGTTGCTTCAGCTTCTACCCGGGCAAGAACCTCGGCGCGTTCGGTGACGCGGGCGCGGTGGTGACCTCCGACCTGGAGCTCGCCGACCGTATCCGCTGCCTGGCCAACCATGGCCGGGCCGGCGGGTCGATGCACTACGAGCACGAGCTCGTGGGCACCAACAGCCGGCTCGACGCGCTGCAGGCGATCGCCCTGTCGGCGAAGCTTGCCAGCAACGAAGCCTGGACGATCGCCCGGATCGCGCTGGCGGAGGAGTACCGCAAGCGGCTCGCCGGCAGCGATCTGAAGATGGTCGAGCGCTCCCCGCTCGCCAGGCACGTCTACCACCTGTTCGTGGTCCGGGTCCAGGATCGGGCGAGGGTGCAGGACGCCCTTGCCGACAAGGGAATCCGTACCGGCGTCCACTATCCCGTTCCCTGCCACCAGCAGCCACCGCTGCGACGCTACGCCGACGGTCCGCTGCCGGTGTGTGAGTCGAGCGCGGGTGAGCTGATCTCGCTGCCGCTGTTCCCGCACATGACCTGGGAGCAGCTCGAGCGGGTGTGTGACGTGCTTCGGGAGGCGACCAAGCCGGCTGGAAGGGCGTAATCGATGTCGCAACATGCCAAACCGGGCCATTCGCCCGAATGGACCGTGGACGACAACGTCGTCATTGGTTACCCGGTTGGCCGTGGCGCGGGCTCGGGACAGGCGGCACCGCCGCTTGTCCTGGGCCCGGGCGCCCGGCTGCGTACCGGAACGGTCCTGTACGACGGGTCGGTGATCGGCATCCGGCTGGAAACCGGCCACGGTGTCGTGATCCGCGAGGAGTGCCGGCTCGGCGACCACGTGTCGGTGTGGAGCAACACGGTCATCGACTACGGCTGCCGGATCGGCAACCGGGTGAAGATTCACACCGGCTGCTACATCGCGCAGTTCACCGTGCTCGAGGACGACGTGTTCCTCGCACCCGGGGTCGTGATCGGCAACGACCTCTACCCGGGGAACGAGGACTCGGCCCGGCTGATGGCCGGCCCGACGATCGAGAAGGGGGCGCAGATCGGCGTGAACGTCACGATCCTTCCGTACGTGAAGATCGGGGCGGGCGCACTGATCGGTGCCGGATCCGTGGTCAGCCGCGACATTCCGGCCGGGATGGTGGCGTTCGGGAATCCCGCCAAACCGCGACGGCCGGTGGAAGAGCTGCCGGACATCGCGGCTCGGGTGGGAGCTCTCAATGAAACGCGCGCTTGACGTCCTGGTCTCCTCGGTCGTGCTCGCGATCCTGTCGCCGCTGCTGCTGGTGATCTGGGTCGCGGTCCGGCTGACCTCACCGGGTCCGGCCGTCTTCAAGCAGGAGCGGCTCGGCCGGCACCGCGTGCCGTTCACGATGTACAAGTTCCGCACGATGTACGTCGACGCCGGCGACGAGGTGCACCGGGCGTACGTACGCCAGCTGCTCACCGCCGACGAAGCTCCGACCGGTGGCGAGGGTGGGCTGTACAAGCTCGAGTCGGACCCCCGGATCACCAGACTGGGCAACTGGTTGCGCCGTACCTCACTCGACGAGCTTCCCCAGCTGGTGAACGTGTTTCGCGGTGACATGTCGCTGGTCGGCCCGCGGCCGGTGCTGTCCTGGGAGGCCGAGCTGTTCAGCGAAACGGAGTGCCTGCGGTTCCAGGTGCCGCCTGGGATCACCGGCCTGTGGCAGGTGAGCGGACGCAACCAGCTGTCGATGCGTGACGCCCTCGAACTGGACGTCGAGTACGTCGCACGGCAGAGCTTCGCCTACGACCTCACGCTGCTGGTTCGTACCGTCCCCGCGGTGTTGAAACGTGGAGCCGCATGAGCGTCACAAGCAGCGCTCACCCCCGCGTGCCTCCGCCGGAAGCGGAACCCCTCACCGCTCCGGCGGAGGCCGTCACCTCCGATGAGGAGGCCACTGCGACCGTCAGCGACTCGCTGACGGTCGCAGTGTGGACGATTGTCAGCCGTGTCACGGGGGTGCTCCGGGGTGCGACCGTCGCGGCGGTGCTGGGCGCGACGTTCTTCGCCAACACCTACCAGTTCACGACGTCGCTGCCGAGCCTGGTCTACTACGGCTTCCTCGGCGGCTCGATGTTCACCTCGCTGCTGATTCCCGCGCTGGTGAAGCACATCGACACCGGCGACAGCCGCGCCGCCGCGCGCGTTGCCGGCGGGTTCTTCGGGATGATCGTCAGCGTCCTGCTGGTCGCCGTGCCGATCGCTGCGGTGATCGCGGTGTTCGGCATGGGGCAGAGCCATGCCAGCGCCCTGCTCGTCCTGATGCTGATGCCGGCGGTGCCGTTCTACGCGGTCGTCGGCTCGGCGAGCGCGGTGATGAACGCCCATCGCAGGTTCGCGTTGGCGGCTGCCGCGCCGGCGGCCGAGAACATCGGCATGATCCTCGTGCTGGTGCTGAGCGCCGTGCTGTACCCCACGGCCTTGTTCGGTGGCGGCGGCATCGAAGAGCCACCGCTCGGCATGTTGTTGTTGCTCGGGCTCGGTGCGTCCGGTGCCGTGGGCGCGCACGCCTTCACTCAGTGGTGGGGCGCCCGGCGGGTGGGCGTCGTGCTGCGTCCCCGCGCGGGCTGGCGTGATCCCGAGGTGCGCACGATCGTACGGCGAGCAGGGCCGTCGCTCGTCCAGGCTTGTGTGCAGGCGCTGCAACTGCTGCTGTCGTTGCTGATCGCGGGCGCTGTCGCCGGTGGCGTGGTGGCGTTCCAGCTCGCGATGAACTTCTACTACCTGCCGATCGCGTTGGGTGCGACGCCGGTCGCGCTGGCGCTGGCTCCCAGGCTGTCGCGCATGACGAGCGCGCGGGAGCAGGCGACGTTCCGGGAGACCTACCTGCAGGGCCTGGCGTTCGCACTGTTCCTCGCGATTCCGGCGGCGGTCGCGTACGGCGTGCTGTCGGGCTCGCTCGCGACCGCGATCTCGTTCGGCGGCTTCGGGTCGGGCGGCGGACCGGACCTGCTGGCGGCCGCCCTGCTGGGACTGGCGCTCGGGGTCGCGGCGGAGACGGTCTTCCTGGTCACGACGTACGCGTGCTATGCGCGAAACGACACCAAGACGCCGTTGTGGGCGATGCTCGTCCGCGTCGGGATCGGTCTCGCGCTGGCCTGGCCGGCGGTGCTGCTGGACGGCTCCGCGGTGCTTCTCGTCCTGGGGCTGGCGTGGTCTCTCGGCGGGCTGGCCGGCGCGGCGTTCCTGGCGCGGCGGTTGCTGCGCGGGTTGCCCCGCGGGCCGGAGCCGTTGCGACGAGCGCTGCCGCGCATCGTCCTGGTCTCGGCGGTGATGGCACCGGTCGCCTGGGGTGTTGCCACCGGCACCGAGGCGTTGCTGCCCGACTTCCTGTCGGCCGGTGCGCGGTCGCTGGTCGGCGTGCTGATCGCCTGTGTGGTAGGCGGTTTCGTCTATCTCGGGCTGCAGTCGTACCTCCGCGCACCCGAGCTGTCGTGGGTCCTCAGCGCGCTCAAGCTGTCCCGCCTGCTGAAGTACATCCCGCAGCCGCCGCAGCGGGAACGGCGTCGCCCGCTGCAGCCGCGCAAGGTCGCCGCCGACCTCGTTGTCAAGACAGTTCTGCTTCTGCTGTGTGCGGCGGCGGGTGTCGGCGTCGGCATCTCGCCGATCTACGCCGTCGCCGGCCTGGCGGGCATCGCGATCGTGGCCTGGGTGGTTGCCCGGCCGCAGGTGGCGGCGTACCTGCTGATCGTGCTCACGCCGCTGACCGCCGGCATCGACCGCGGCACGCTGGTGCCTGTGCTGCGTCCGAACGAGGCCGTGGCCGTGCTGGTCGCTGTCGCGCTGTTCGTGCACTGGGTGCTGTACGCGCGCTCGGGCTCGTTGCGGGTTCCCAAGCTCGACAAGGTCGACTGGTCGCTGATCGCGCTGGCCATGTGCAACTCGGTCGTGCCGATCCTCGCGATGATGGTCCGCGGCAAGGAGGTGACCGGCGACGACTACCAGCACGCGATCGTGCTGTGGAAGTACCTCGTCGTGTACGCCATCGTCCGTTACGCCGTGAAGTCCAAAGCCGCCGTCTACAAGAGCCTGTGGCTGTCGATCGGGACCGCGGCACTGGTGTGTGTGATCGGTGTCCTGCAGGCGCTGAACCTGTTCGGCGTGCCAGCGCTGCTGGGCATCCTGTACGCGCCGTTCGGTGTCGAGCGGACGTTGAGCATCGGCCGGGGTGGGTCGACGCTGGCGCTTCCGGCGGCGGTCGGCGACCTCGCGATCCTCAACCTGGCGTTGGCGGTCGCGCTGATCATGCGCGGTGCGCGGCATCGCAAGCTGCTGGCGGTGCTCGCGGTGATCTGTGTCTTCGGCGTTGGCGCGGCGGGCGAGTTCTCGAGCATCCTCGGCCTGCTGGCGGCGGTCGCCGCGCTGCTGTTGGTGACGGCTTCCGGCCGGCTGCTGGCGTACACGATTCCGGTCGCACTGGTCGGAGGGGTCGCGCTGTGGCCGGTGATCGAGACCCGGCTGATGGGGTTCCAGAGTGCGTCGGGGATCCCGGACAGCTGGCTGGTGCGCTACCACAACCTCTCGACGTACTTCTGGCCCGACCTGTTCTCGCACTGGAACTGGCTGTTCGGCGTGCAGCCGGCGGCCCGGGTGCCGGCTGCGCACGAGGAGTTCGGCTGGGTGTGGATCGAGAGCGGGCACACCTGGCTGCTGTGGGCGGGCGGAGTGCCACTGCTCGCGGCGTACGTCTTCTTCGTCTGGGTCACGCTGAAGGCGTCGTGGCGTGACTCGCGCAGCCACGTCGGCCTCGACGTCCACGGTGTGATCGGCACCGCGCTGTTCGCCGTCGTCGCGGCTGACGTCGTTCTCATGATCTTCGACCCGCATCTGACCTACCGCGGTGCGGCCGACGCGATGTTCATCCTGTTCGCCCTGCAACGTGGACCTACGAGGGAGCCTTCAAGTGAAAGCGCGAGTCTTGTTGATGGTCGAGAACGTCCCGTTGGGGCGAGATCACCGACTTAAGAAGCACGCTTCGGCGCTCGTGGAGGCGGGCTTCGAGGTCACGGTGATCTGCCCACGGGACCCTTCGAACGCGAAGGTCCCGGACGTTCGTGTGCTGGACTACCAGCCGCCGCGAGAGGGCTCGAGCAAGTGGGGGTTCGTCTGGGAGTACGCCTACTCGCTCCTGATCGCGGCGCTGCTGCTCGCCCGTGCGTTCGTGACCCGTGGGTTCGACGTGATCCAGATGTCGAGCACGCCGGACATCTACTTCGTCGTGACGGCGCCGTTCCGGCTGCTCGGCAAGAAGGTCGTCTTCGACTGGAAGGATCCGTCTCCGGAGATCTACCAGGCGCGGTACGGCGGGCAGGGGGCCGTGTACCAAACGCTTCGCCGGCTCGAGCGGGCGAGCTTCGGGGTCGCGCATCGTACGCTTGTCGTCAACGAATCCTTGCGTGACTTCGCGGTGACGCGCGGTGGCGTCGAGCACGAGGATGTCACGATCGTCGGGAACGGGCCGGTCCTCGCCCACACCAGGCCGCGGCCCGCGCGTCCGGAACTGCGTCGTGGGTTCGAGCATCTCGTGTGCCTGCTCGGCATGATGGGGCCGCAGGACAAGATAGACCTCGCGATCGAGGCAATAGACCATTTGGTCCATGAACTGGACCGAAAGGACTGCGCGTTCACCTTCGTCGGCGTGGGAGACTTCGTGCCGGAAGCGAAGACGATGGTCGAACAGCGTGGTCTGGGCGAGTGGGTCACGTTTCCCGGGTGGGTCGAGGAAGACCTCGCGTTCACCTATCTGTCAACCGCCGATATCGGCATCGAGCCCAACCTCGAGGAGTTCGTGTCACCGGTGAAAGCCATGGAATACATGGCGTTCGGTCTTCCGTTCGTCGCGTTCGACGTCGCCGAGACGCGGCGGCTGGCCGATGGCGCTGGCGTCTATGCCAAACCAGGCGATGTGGTCGATTTCGCTCGGCTTCTGGACGAGCTCCTTAACGATTCGGAGAAGCGTCAGCAGATGGGCGAAATCGGCAGGCATCGAGTCGAAAATGCCATAGCCTGGGACCATCAGAAAACGGCCTACCTCAACGTGTACGGCCAGTTGCTCGACAGGCGGTCTCGATGAGTACGAATCCCCAAGTCCCGTTGATCCCTTCGGCGTCGGGTGGCGGTGGCGCGAAGCGCCTGGCGCTGCGATACGGCCCGTGGATTCTCCTGGTCACGTTGATCGTGACGGGGTTCGCGTTCGGTGCCGCGCAGATGATCACGCCGAAATACGTCAGCACGGCCAGCGTCGTCGTCGAGCCACGGGTGTTCGCCAACACGACGCCGCTGCAGCCCGACATGGGCACTGAGAAGCAGGTCGCGCAGTCCGGCGTGGTGCTGGAGGCGGCGGCCGAGAAGCTCGATGTCGGCATGGGCGAGCTCGACGAAGGCCTGGCGATCACCGTCACTCCCGACGCGAACGTGCTGGTCTTCACCTACACCCACGCCGACGCCGGCAAGGCACAGCGCCGGGCGGAGGCCGTGGCGGAGGGCTACGTCAAATACCGCAACGCCGATGCTGCCGCGCAGGAGAACACCGCCAAGCCGACGCTGCAGGCGACGCTGGTCACCAGGGCGGGCCTGCCGGCGAAGCCGATCGGCAGCCCTGTCGGGCTCTATGTCGGCGTCGGCCTGCTGGCCGGGCTGGCGCTCGGGGTCGGCACCAGCCTGATCCGCGACCGCCTCGACGACGGGCTGCGCGGACCGTCCGATGTCGAGAAATACTCCGGGATGTCGTTGCTGGCAAGCATTCCCCGGATTCGTCCCCGCCGCGGCGAGGTCGACGAAGACCTTCCTGTCGTGGTGCGCGAGCCCGACTCGGCGGGTGCGGAAGCGTTCCGGCATCTGCGCACGCGCTTGCAGGCCCAGGCCGCTCACGGCCGTGGGGCGACGCTGCTGATCGCCAGCCCGGAAGAGCTGGACGGTCGCACGACGACCGCGACCAACCTCGCGATCTCGCTCGCGGTGTCCGGGGCGAAGGTCGTGCTGATCGACGCCGACCTGCGTTACTCACCGGCCGATCCCACGGGGACCGAGCCGGCCCGGCGCGGCCTGACCGACGTCCTGGGCGGGCGATGGGCGCCGCACGAGGCGCTGGTCGAGACGATCATCCCGGGCCTGCGGATGCTGCCGGCGGGCCGTTCGGTGGAGAACGGCGCCGACCTGCTCGAGCCGTCGAAGCTGCAACGCACGTTGAGCGCACTGCTGGAGAACGCCGACTTCGTGATCGTCGACTCCGGCCCCCTGCTCGAGACGAGCGACGCGGCCGCGTTCGCCTCCGTCGTCGACTCCGCGATCATCGTCGTCGACCTGCGCCACACCACCCGGGCGGTGCTCTCGAAGGCAGTCCGCGTCCTCCGCTCCTTCGACGCGAAACCACTGGGAGCGGTGGCCAACTTCGCGGCGGGCGGCAAGCGCAAGCGCCGGTCGTTGCGCTACGAGTCGCTCAGCCTGCTGGCACCTCCGCCGCCGGCGACAGCCACGACCTCGAGCCCGAGCTCGACGGACGGCGCTGCGGAAACCTCGGCGGCCGCGCACGAGCCGCAGTTCCGCCAGCCGGTGTCGGCCTACGACCGTCCCTCGGAGTCCGAGAACGCCCAGAACTAACGGCCTGCCAGACCCGACCCAGCCGCCGCCGAACGTCCCCGTCCGGCGGTGGCCGGCGTCTTGGCGGCGGTTGGCGGGGTGGCGGTGGGTGGCCGGCGCACTGTGCTTTCGCACGTTGGCCGCGGCCGCCGATCGCCTTGCGCGGCAGGTACATGAAGCAGTCGGCGGCCACCGTCGCCGATCGCTAAGGTTCGGAGCATGAGTTTGCGATTGGCGGCCTACGCCGTGTGCATCGAGGAGGGGCGGGTGCTGCTTGCCCGGCATGTGGCGGGGGACGGCACGTCCGCGTGGACGTTGCCCGGCGGTGGTGTCGACCACGCGGAGCACCCGTACGACGCGGTGCTGCGAGAAGTTGCCGAGGAGACCGGCTGTACCGCCGTCGTCGAACGACTGCTGGGTGTGGATTCGAGGCTGATTCCCGCCGCCGAGCGGGCGGTTGCCGGTGCACCCGATCATCAGAACGTCGGCATCTTCTATGGGGTCCGGATCGTCGGCGGCGAGCTGCGGCCGGAGCCGGACGGTGGCGAGATCGCCGAGTCGGTCTGGACGCCGATTCCCGATGTGGCTAGGCTGCGCCGGTCATCGCTGGTTGACGTCGGCATCGCCTTGGCGCAGACGGTTCCGCCCACCGGCCATGTCGACCCCGTCCCCGTTGGCGGGCTGATCCAGCACTGAGAAACAAGACGTCCGAGACCCCGCGCGTCTGTGTAACCAGAATCACGCTCACAAGACTTTAAGTCAGAACCAATTCGATATGCGGGAGTGGGCGTGGCGACCACAGATATTGCGATTCTTGGAGCTGGTCCTTACGGTTTGGCGGTTGCCGCGCATCTGCGGCGCGCCGGCGTGGACCATCGGGTGATCGGTGACCCGATGTCGTTCTGGCGGGCGATGCCGGAAGGCATGTTGCTGCGATCCAACTGGACCGCGAGCTGCATCGCCGACTACCAAGGCGAGCTCAACCTGGACTCGTTCATCAAGGAGTCAGGAGTTCCGTTCGAGCGGCCCGTTCCGCTCGAACGCTTCATCGCGTACGGCGAGTGGGTGCAGAGCAAGGTCGCACCCGACGTCGACCGGCGCACGGTTCGCCTGCTGGAGAAGAAGGCGGACGACGGCTTCCTGCTGCACATGTCCGACGGCGATCCGGTGAGTGCCCGCCGGGTCGTCGTCGCGGCGGGGATCGCGCCGTTCGCCAGGCGGCCGAACGTTTTCGCGAACACACCAAGGCGGTTGGCCACGCACGCGGGCGACCACCGCTCGTTCAGCGAGTACGCCGGCAAGAGCGTGCTCGTCGTCGGCGGTGGCCAGAGTGCGCTGGAGTCGGCCGCGCTGCTGCGTGAGGCGGGCGCGGGCGTCGAGGTCGTCGTACGCCGGCCGAACCTCATCTGGCTGCACGGCGGCAAGTACCACCGCATGCTGGGCAAGTACTCCAAGCTGGTCTACGCACCCACCGACGTCGGCCCGATGGGCCTGTCGAGACTGGTGGCCGTGCCAGAGCTGTTCCGCCGGCTGCCCAGGGGCGTTCAGACACCGCTTGCCTACCGTGCGATCCGCCCGGCAGGCGCGGCCTGGCTGGTGGATCGGCTGGCGGACATACCGATCCGCCTCGGACGCCAGGTGCGGGCCGCCAAGCCGGTCAACGGCCACGTCCGGATCGACCTGGACGACGGCGAGAGCCGGCTGGTCGACCACGTGGTCTACGGCACCGGATACCAGGTCGACATCACGCGCTACCCGTTCTTCTCGCCCGATCTGCTCCAGCAGGTCGAGCAGCTGAACGGATATCCCATCCTGCGCAGGGGACTGGAGACGTCCGTGCCGGGCCTGCACATCGTCGGCGCGCCGGCGGCCTGGAGCTTCGGGCCGATCATGCGCTTCGTGTCGGGCGGCTGGTACGCGGCCGGCAGCATCGTCCGGTCGGTCACGCGAAAGAAGGAGAGCTGACCATGCGACCGGAGCACCGAACGGGTGCGATCGTGCTCGGCGGCGACTACCAAGGGCTCGGGATCGCGCGCAGCCTTGGCAGGAAGGGCGTTCCCGTCATCGTCGTCGACGACGAGATCTCCATCGCCAAGCTGTCGCGTTACGTCAAGCACACCTTGCGCGTGTCCGACCTGCGGGAGGAGAAGCCGACGCTCGACGCGCTGCAGCAGCTGCGCCGCACCTATCCGGTCGACGGCTGGGTGCTGTTCCCGACCCGGGACGAGACCGTCGGTGTGCTGTCCCGGCACCGGAGCGAGCTCAGCGAGCACTTCCTCGTGCCGACGCCGCGTTGGGACTGCACGCGTTACGCGTGGGACAAGCGCGAGACCTACGGGCTGGCCAAGCGACTCGGCGTGCCGACCTCGCGCACGTGGTTCCCGGCCGAGGAGTCGGACCTGGAGCAGATCGACCTGACCACCCCGGTCATCATCAAGCCGGCGATCAAGGAGCACTTCTTCTACGCCACCCGGGCGAAGGCCTGGCGCGTCGACACCAAGGAGGAGTTGCTCGCGAGGTTCCGGCAGGCCAACCAGATCATCGGTGACAGCGGCGAGGTCATCGTGCAGGAGCTGATCCCCGGTGGCGGTGAGAGCCAGTACTCCTACTGCGCGTTCTTCAAGGCGGGCCGGGCGGTCGCGTCGATGACGGTGCGCCGCACCCGCCAGCACCCCTCCGACTTCGGGCGGGCCAGCACGTTCGTCGAGACCGTCGACCTGGAGGACCTGAACGAGCCATCGGCGAAGTTCCTGCGGGAGATCGGCTACTACGGTTTGGTCGAGCTGGAATACAAGCGTGACCCGCGAGACGGTGAGTTCAAGCTGCTGGACTTCAACGCGCGGACCTGGGGCTACCACAGCCTCAGCCCGGCCGCGGGCATCGACTTCCCTTACCTGGTCTACTCCGACCAGATCGGGGAGCCGGTGCGGGCAGGTGTCGCACGGCCGGGCGTGCGCTGGATCCGGCTGGCCACCGACGTACCCAACGCACTGATCGACATCCGTGCGAAGCGGTTGCGAGCCGGCTCATATCTTCGATCGCTGCGGCGCGGCTTCAACGTCGAAGCCGTGTTCTCCGTACGCGACCCGTTGCCGTGGTTCTACGAGCTCGGGCTGCTGCCCTATCTCGCGGTCAAGCGCGGAATCTGAGGTAGCAGTATGTTCGAATCCACGCATACGTTCGGTTTCTTCGACTACTTCCGCATTCCGTACGACGTCATGCCGGCCGCGGACGACGAGCAGTACGCCCGGGTGTCGAGCACGGGAAACCAGAAGAAGGTGCTGCGCTGGCCGACGGCCAACGCCTTCGCATCGCAAACGGTCGCACAGTTCTACAAGCTGGACGGAGCACCGGTCTTCGCCCGCGTCGTACCCGATGACGTGCTGTCGCGACGCCTTCCCGAGTGGGGTGCGGAGTGGAAGGCGATCGCCGAGCTCCACGACGACACCGGCCGCCGGGTCGGCTCGGTGTGGAAGGACAAGCGGGGCAGCGTGGTGCTGCCGTTCGATCCGGACGAGGTTGTCGAGCAGTTCCTTCGCGAGGGCTATCAGAACGCCCCGTCCGGATCTGGCCTGCTGCGGCGACTGGGCCCGACGCTGCTGCGCACGTACTACCTGCTGCGTCCGGTGATCCCGCGTCCGCTCCAGATCGCGCTGCGCCGGGTGTTCACCCGGGTCCAGAACCGGAGCGCGTTCCCTGCCTGGCCGATCGAGACCGCGTTGCACGACTTCTACGAGTGGATGTTCGGCGTCGTCACCGACCTCGCGGGACGGCCAGTGCCCTGGCTGGACCTGTGGCCGGAAGGCCGGAGCTGGGCGCTCGTACTCACCCACGACGTCGAGACCGACGTCGGGGTGCGGCACCGCCATCTGCTTCGGGACCTCGAACGCGAGCACTCGCTGGTCTCGTCGTGGAACTTCGTCCCGCTGCGCTACGAGGTGGAGGACACCGAGGTCAAGGCCCTGCGGGAGGAGGGCTGCGAGGTCGGCGTGCACGGCCTGAAGCACGACGGCCGCGACCTGGAGTCGCTGCGCACGATTCGCCGGCGGTTGCCGGTGATGCACCGGTACGCCAAGGACTGGGGCGCGGTCGGCTTCCGTTCGCCGGCGACGCACCGCCGATGGGAGTGGATGCCGCTGCTCGGCTTCTCCTACGACTCGTCCTACCACGACACGGCGCCGCACGAGCCGAAGCCCGGCGGGTCGTGCAGCTATCTGCCGTTCTTCATCGAGGACATGGTGGAGCTGCCGATCAGCCTGCCGCAGGACCACACGATCTTCACGATCCTGCAGCACGAGAACGCCGGCGTGTGGATCGAGAAGGCGTCACACATCCGCAGCCGGCGGGGAATGGCGCTGGCGCTGACGCACCCGGACTACGCCGCCACGGATGAGCGGGTGGTGGAGGGGTATCGGCTGCTGCTGGACTCCTACGCCGACGACCCGTCGGCCTGGCACGCCCTGCCGAAGGACGTCGCCGACTGGTGGCGGCGCCGGGCGGCGTCGAAGCTCGAGCGGGGGAGGAACGGCAGTGGCTGGCAGGTGTCGGGGCCGGCGCTGCCGGACGGAACCGTGCGGTTCGCGGAGGCAGGGAAGCCGACGTTGACGGCCTGAGGTCGTTCTCCCAGGACCTGCCCATCGGTTGCCAAGCAGTTTCCCATCGGCATGCGTGACCCTGACCCCAGGCAACGCGCGCGACGGTAGGCAGGTCGCGGGGGAGGAGAGTGTCATGACCAGTCGGGATACGCGGGATCTGGGTGGAGTGCGCCTGTATCCACCGCCCGCAAGGGGTTTCGACCCGTTGACCGCGACCAAGGAGGAGCTCCGGCGGCACGGGCTGCCGCTGCGGCCCGACCCGCAGGCACAGCCGGGGTTGGCGGCGCTGTGGGACGGCTGGTCTCGTCGTTACCGTGACTTCACCACCCAGCCGGACTTTCCGTTGGCGCGGTTCGGCGTCGTCTACTTCGACGAGATCAGCGCCTTCACAACGAACGGAAGCGTCTCGCTGACGTCCGGCCAGGCGGTCACGATGGTCGGAACGAACGGGGCCACGCTGGCAAGGCCGGTCCGGCTGAACGACTTCGCGTTCAAGGCGGTGTACGACGCGGACTGACCCACCGCTCCCCAGAAACGGCTGACCCGTCGGCCAGGCCCGCATGTCCGGCCCCTCCAGGTGCGCCCGGTTTCGAGGCACGCCTGCCCGGACCAACGCACTCGCCTGCGCCGACGGGTCAGCTCAAGCTCCTGGATCAGCCCTCAGCCCTGGCTGCCATCCCTGAGCGCGATCGCGGGGTACCAGTTGGTCGCCCCGGTGCGGTCGAGCGTCGCGCGGCCGTACCAGCCGTCGTGTTCGCGCACCCACTTGTCAAGCCGGCCTGGCCACCAACGACCATCGATCTGAATCAGCACCGGCTTGGGTGGTGTCACTTCTCGCGAACTTTCCACGGGTCTTCCTGCCTCCTGTTGCAGTTGCGCGTGTTACTTGAGCGTTCGCGACACGAGGGCAGGGAAGGGGAACGTGTTTCGAACGTATATTCGAACTATAGCCCATCTCCGACGCTGTCCAGCAGCGCGGCATCCACCGCGTCCAGGGCGTGTCGGACCGCGCCGAGGGCGACGACGCCGGTGCCGAGCGTCGACAGTTCGAGCCGTGGAGGCGTAACGATCTTGGTCTGGGCGAGCTGCCGGCGCAGATCGTCCAGGATGTCGGCAGGAGACTCACCGGTCGTGGTGCTCTCGTAACCCACGACGATCAGTTCCGGGTTCAGCAACAGGGAAACCGTCGCGATCACGTTCCTCGTGTCGCCGCCTTCGCGGGAACGCAGGAAGCCCAGCTCGCCCGCACCGCCGCCGTGGCCGCGGACGAGCCGCTGGTCGAGTACCAGCCCGGCGCCGAAACGCTTGCCGGCAAGGAAGAACACCACACTCGCGACGCCTCGGGCCACACCGCGCCAGCACTCGCCGATGGCGCCGAGGTTGGCGTCGTTGTCAACCAGTACGTGACACCCGAGCAGGCGGCGCAACTCTCCAGCCAGGTCGAAATCGGACCACTCCGGAATGGTCTGGCACGAACGCACCCGGCCCTGCGCGGCGTCGACGATGCCTGGCGTGGCGACGCCGGCGCAGCGGAAGTCGACGTACGACAGGCCGGTGCCGGAGAGTGCGGTATCCGCGGCGGTCCGGACGGCGCGCAGCCGGTCGGCGCGTAACGCGTCCGGCGCGACCGGGTGGATGTCCTCGGCGACGACCGTGCCGTCGAGATCCGACAGCACCACGTGGACCTGCTCGACGCGGATGTCGAGACCGAGCACGTACGCCGCCTCCGCGCGGAAGCGGAACCGCCGGGCCGGCCGGCCCCGGCGCTGTCCGCCGCCGTCGGCGGGGCAGACCAGCCCGAGCCGCGACAGGTCGCCGACCGCGGCGTCGACCGTCGGGCGGGACAGCGCGGTGCCAGCCGCGAGTTCGGCGACGCTCATCGTGTCGGCCGCGCGCAACGTGTCGAGGACGAGGCGGGCGTTGAGCCGGCGCAGCAGCGGCGGCGTGGCACCCACGCCGCCCCGCCCACCCGCCCTGCCGGCACCGCCCACGCTGTCCACCTTCACAGGCTCACCGCTGCCGCCGACCGACCGCGCCGCCCTGGCCGGATCTGGCCACCTACTTTCGCAAGGTTGTTACATAACCTCTCTTGCGGCCACCCGTTGAAGGCGGGCAGGCTCGCAACTGGTGGAGTCCGCTGTGCTCATTGGGAGCTGCAACGGTTTTCAGGCGTTTTCAGGTGAGGGCGAGATGAAACGATCGCGAATAGCGTTGGTCGCAGCGCTTGGCGTGTGCCTGGTGGCCACGGCATGTGGCGGTGAGAAGGGTGGCGGCGGTTCCGCGTCCGCGACGACTCTGTCGATCGTGAACGCCTCGGGTTCCTTGTGGACCTGCAACTACAACCCGTTCGCTCCCGTCCGCGTGGACGTGAACCTCATCTACGAGCCGTTGTACGTCATCAACGACTTGACCGGTGAGGAAAAGCCCTGGCTGGCAACGGAATACCAGTGGGGCAACGGCAACAAGCAACTCACGCTGACGATGCGCAAGGGCGTGCGCTGGACCGACGACAAGCCGCTCACGGCCAAGGACGTCGCCTTCACGTTCAACCAGATGAAGCAGTTCCCGGCGATCGACGAGTCCGCGCTGTGGTCGGACGGACTGCTGAAGAGCGTCACCGCACAGGGCGACGACAAGGTCGTCATCGACTTCAACCGCGTCTCGACCACGTCGCTGCGTTACGTCATCAGCACCCGGATCAAGCCCGAGCACATCTGGGCTTCGGTTAAAGATCCGGTAAAGCAGAAGATGACCGAGGCTGTCGGCACCGGCCCGTACAAGGTCGACAAGTGCAGTCCGCAGTCGATCACGTACGTCAAGAACGCGAACTACTGGCAGGAGGGGCTTCCCGTCGTCGAGAAGGTGCTCTACCCCGCCTTCACCGACAACCAGCCCGCCAACCGCTATCTCGCGCAGGGCAAGGGCGACTGGGGCGGCCAGTTCGTACCCAACATCGAGACGTACTGGGTCAAGCAGGACCCCGAGCACCGCAAGTTCTGGTACCCCGCGGTGAGCAACGTCGCGATCGGCGTCAACGTCACCAAGCCCTACCTCAAGGACAAACTGGTCCGGCAGGGACTCTCGTACGCCATCGACCGCGACAAGGTGTCGGAGAAGGGGATGTACGGCTACCAGAAGCCGGCCAGCCAGACCGGCATCGTCGACACGTTCAAGGACTGGCGTGACGAGGCCGCCGACGCCAAGTACGGCTACAAGTACGACTGCGCCAAGGCCGCGGCCAAGCTCACCGAAGCCGGTTTCAAGAAGGGCGCCGACGGCATGTTCACCACGCCGGACGGCAAGCCGTTCAAGCCCGAGCTGATCAACAACGGTGGCTTCACCGACTGGGTGGCATCGGTTCAGGTCATCGAGCAGGGCGCGAAGAAGTGTGGCGTCGGCCTGCAGGTGTCGAACCTCAACGGCCCGCAGTACGACAGCCGCCGCCTGAAGGGCCAGTTCGACCTCGCGTACGGCAACCAGGGCTCCGGGCCGGCGCCGTACTTCGAGCTGCGCAACTGGCTGTTCAGCAAGCTGACCGAGCCGATCGGCACCGACACCGAGACCAACTTCGAACGCTGGCAGGACGACAAGACCGACCAGCTGATCCGCGAGTACGACACCACGCTCGACAAGGCGAAGCAGAAGGAGATCGTGGGCAGCCTGCAGCAGATCATGCTGGAGGAGGTGCCGATCATCCCGGTGACGCAGAACGTCTCGTGGTCGCAGACCGACACGTCGCGGTTCACCGGCTGGCCGACCGAGAAGGACCCGTACGCCAACCCGGCGCCGTACGCGCTCAACTGGGAGGTCGTCCTGCTCCGTCTCAAGCCGGTGAAGAAGTAAGTAAGCGAGTAAGGGACTAGTAAGGGAACAAGGAGCATGCCTCGACTGATCCGCCGCCTGGAATTCTTCGTAGTGACGTTCTGGGCGGCGGTCAGCATCAACTTCCTGCTGCCGCGCATGATGCCAGGCGATCCGGTCGCCGCACTGATGGCGCGGATGAAGGGCCAGATCGACCCGAGGGCGCGCCAGTCGCTGGAGATCATGCTGGGCGTCAACACCGATGCCCCGCTCTGGAAGCAGTATCTCGACTACTGGGGCCAGGTGTTCCGGTTCGACTTCGGCTCGTCGATCACGTACTACCCCGACACCGTTACGCACGTGATCGGGCTGGCGATGCCGTGGACGCTCGGGCTGGTCGGCGCGACGCTGATCATCGCGTTCGTGCTGGGGACGTTCCTCGGCGCGCTCTCCGCCTGGCGCCGGGGCGGGCTGCTCGACAGCGTGCTGCCGCCCATCTTCATCGTCATCGGCGGTCTGCCGTTCTTCTGGGTGGGTTTGCTGTTCATCTACGTGTTCGCGGTCGTGCTCGGCATCTTCCCGGTCGGCTTCGGCTACAACGTCGACGAAGGTCTCTCGTTCGACTGGCCGACGATCGTGAGCATCGTCGAGCACGCGTTCCTTCCGGCGCTCACGATCGTGCTGACGTCGATCGGCGGCTGGATCCTGACCATGCGCAACACGATGATCGGCGTGCTCAACGAGGACTACATCAAGATGGCGCGGGCCAAGGGACTCGGCAGCGGCCGCATCATGCTGCAGTACGCCAGCCGCAACGCCGTGCTGCCGAACCTCACGGGGTTCGCGATGTCGCTCGGCTTCGTGATCAGCGGTGCGTTGCTGGTCGAGATCGTGTTCGCCTATCCAGGCGTGGGTTTCCAGTTCGTCCAGGCCGTGGAGGGCCAGGACTATCCGTTGATGCAGGGGCTGTTCCTGCTGGTGACGACCGCGACGCTGCTGTCGGTGCTGGTGGCTGACGGGATCACGTACCTGCTCGACCCGCGAACGCGTGGAAAGGGGTGACGGATGACGGGCACGCAACCCAGCACTGTTTCCCCGGAGGCGCCTTCTCTGGAGGCGACCCCGGGATCCCGAAGGCAACGCAGTGCGCTGGGAAACCTCGCGGTCGCGGTACTCCGCAACCCGAAGGCGTTGACCGGCGTCTGCATCCTCGGCGTCTTCGTGCTGATGGCCCTGTTCGCCTCGATCATCGCACCCTTCGACCCGAAGGACGACAGCTTCGGCGTCAGCGAAGGACCGTCGGGCGGCCACTGGCTCGGCACCACGTCGTACGGCCAGGACATCTTCTCCCAGCTGGTCTACGGTGCGAGGGAGTCGTTGCTGATCGCGCTGCTGGTCGGCGCGGCGGCGACGGTCGTGTCGGCGCTGCTCGGTGTGGCCGCGGCGTACATCGGCAACGTCGCCGACCACGTGCTCTCGTTGGTCACCGACATCTTCCTGGTGATTCCGGGCCTGCCGCTGCTGATCGTCATCACGTCGTACATCCGCGGCGGCGGTGTGCTGGTGATGGTGGCAGTGATCGCGTTCACCAGCTGGGCGTACGGTGCCCGGCAGTTCCGCGCGCAGGCGCTGTCCTTGCGTAACCGCGAGTTCCTCGAAGCGGCGCGCGTGCGAGGCGAGCGCACGTGGTACACCATCGTGTTCGAGATCCTGCCGACGATGACCGGGCTACTGATCGCCAACTTCCTGGGTGCCGCGGTCGGTGGCATCCTCGCGGTGGCGGGCCTGCAGTTCATCGGACTCGGCGACGTCAGCCAGATCAGCTGGGGCTCGATGATGCACTGGGCGGAGAACAACGAGGCCCTGCAGACCGGCGTCCCGCTGTGGGACCTGGCGCCCGGGCTCTGCATCGCGTTGCTGGCGGCGAGTTTCTCGCTGATCAACTACGCGTTCGACGAGGTGAGCAATCCCGCGCTTCGGCCGCCGGGTAGGAAGGCACGCCGTGTCCGTACAGTGTGAAGGAGTGGGGTGGGCGAGTGCGGCCGCAGGCCGCGGGGCCGGCGTAAGCACAGCTCTGCTGGAGGTCAGCGACCTCGTCGTCGACTACGGTGTGGACGAGCCGGTCCGGGCCGTCGACAACGTGAGCTTGACGGTGCACAAGGGCGAGTTCGTCGGCATCGTCGGCGAGTCCGGCTGCGGGAAGTCGACGCTGCTCTACGCGATCGCCCGGCTGCTGAGCCCGCCGGCGCGGATCGTGTCGGGCTCGGTGACGTTCTCCGGCACAGACATGGTGGGGCTCAGCGAGGACGAGCTGCGGCACATCCGGTGGCGCGACCTGTCGGTCGTCATGCAGAGTGCGATGAACGCGCTGAACCCCGTGCTGACGATCGAGGCGCAGCTGACCGACGCGATCCTGGCGCACGAGCAGCTGTCGAAGGAGGCGGCGCGTTCGCGTTGCGAGGAAGTGCTGCGGCTGGTCGGCATCGACGTCGTACACCTGCGAAGCTATCCGCACCAGCTGTCCGGCGGTATGCGCCAGCGCGCGATGATCGCGATGGCGCTGGTGTTCCGGCCCGACCTGGTCATCATGGACGAGCCGACGTCGGCTCTGGACGTCGTTGCGCAGCGGTCGCTGATGCAGCGGGTAAAGAAGTTGCAGCAGGAGTTCGGGTTCGCGGTGCTCTTCGTGACGCACGACATGTCGTTGGTGAGCCACTTCTCCGACCGGCTGGCGATCATGTACGCGGGACAGGTCGTGGAGTTGGGCGCCACCCGGGAGGTGTTCCGTACGCCTCGGCATCCTTACAGCGTGGGGCTGCTGGGCGCCTTCCCGTCGATCCGCGGGGAACGCCGGCCGCTGACGGGGATCCCCGGCAGTCCGCCCGACCTGCGGCATCCGCCGAAGGGATGCCGGTTCCATCCGCGTTGCCCGAAGCGGTTCGAGCCGTGCGACACGCTTCCGCCGGAGGAGTACCAGATCGAGACCGCCGACATCGTGCGGTGCCACCTCTACGGCGATGTTACGGAGGGCCGAGATGGCTGAGGCCGTGTTGGAGGCCAAGGGGTTGACCCGGCACTTCAAGGTCGGGGGAGCGCTTGGGCGACAGACGTTGCACGCCGTCGACGGGGTGGACCTGGCGATCGGCGAGCGGGAGATCGTCGCTCTGGTAGGGGAAAGTGGCAGCGGGAAGAGTACGATCGCCCGGCTGCTGGCGCTGCTGTACCCCGTGACCGGCGGCGAGATCTCGTTCCGCGGGCAGCCGGTGGCCTCGTTGCGTTCGCGGCGGCGGAAGCTGGAGTACCGGCGGCGCGTGCAGATGGTCTTCCAGGATCCGTACAGCTCGCTGAGCCCGATCTATCAGGCCGCGCATCCGATCATGCGGTCTTTGAAGCTGCATCGGCCGGAGCTGTCGCGGGCGCAGCGGGAGGCTGAGACCCAGCGGCTGCTGGAGGAAGTCGGGCTGACGCCGGCTTCGGAGGTGATGCACAAGTATCCGTACGAGCTGTCGGGTGGGCAGCGGCAGCGGGTGGGCTTCGCGGCGGCGCTGGCCTGCCGGCCGGACGTGATCCTGGCGGACGAGCCCGTGTCGATGCTGGACGTGTCGATTCGGGTGGGGTTGTTGAACCTGATGGCGAAGCTGCGGGAGGAGGAGGGGGTCTCGTTCCTGTACATCACGCACGATCTGGCGTCAGCGCGGTACGTGGCGGATCGGATGCTGGTGATGTACGCCGGGCATGTGGTGGAGAGCGGGCCTTCGGAGGAGGTGCTGGCGAATCCGCAGCATCCCTACACGCAGTTGTTGCTGTCGGCGGCGCCGGATCCGTGGATGGAGCTCGGGGAGACGGCTGACAGCGGGGAGCCGCCGCGGGTGGTGGATCCGGAGCCGGGGTGCCGGTTCATGCCGCGGTGTCCGGTGGCGATGGAGGTGTGTGGGCGGGTGGATCCGGAGCTGTCGGAGCTGCGGGAGGCGCATTCGGCGGCGTGTCACTACGCGGTGATGCACAAGGGGGATGGCTGAGGTTCGGCGTCGTCCCGGGTTCGGTTCTTTGTTGTTTTGGGCTCGACTTGGCTTGTGGCGATGGGCCTTTTGGGTGGCCTCCGGCGGGCCGGACACTCGGGTTCGGAACCGGGGCTTTCCGGCCCCTCGCCTGTCGGACACGTCACCGAAGGTTTAGCCGACGCTGCCCAGGGATGCAAGGCTGCTCGGCCTCGGTCTGCTTTGGCTTTGGCCTTGCATCCCTGGGCATCGCCGGCCAAATGCAAGCATGCCGCGTCCGACAGGCGAGGAACCGGAAAGCGGGACTTGGATTGTGCTTGGCGCACGCGCATGTTCGTTGAGTGTGCTGTGTGTGAGTGCTTGGGTGAGGTTGTTGTGCTGTACTTGCGGGTGTGTCGATGCGAAGTCTTCGGTCGTAGCCGGGGCGCATGAGCGGTTGGTGGAGGTCGCCAGGTTGCTGGGATGGCTTGGTGATCGTGGGGTGCCGGTGTCGGCGCCGGTTCGTGCGCGGGATGGGCGTTGGCAGGTCGAGGCCGACGGCAAGTCGGTTGGGTTGCGGCGGGAGTTGGGCGGCGTGCCGTTGGACGTCGGCGAGGTGGTGCAGGTTCGCGCTGCCGGTGCTGTTTTGGCTGGGCTGCACGTGGCGTTGGCCGGCTATCCCGGCGCGGAGCGGTTTGGGGCGTCGAGAATGGGTTCGCTCGCCCAACGCGTTGGCGGGTGGCTCGAGTCGGAGGCGGGGCGGCGGGGGGATGGCCGGATGCCATGGTTTTGCTCGGCACGCGTTACCACAACTGGGGGCCGGTGTCGGCGGAGACACAGGCCGCCTTCCTCTCCGGCTACCAGGCGGTTCGGCCGCTGTCGCAGGCGGAAGGGACGTGGTTGGACGTGCTCGTCCTGTGGCGGACGTTGCAGACCGTGCCGGCCGGCGACGATCCGATGGGGTGGGGAAGGTCGGCGGCCCGGCTGGCTGCCGGCTAGCTCTTCAGCTTGTCGGGCATGAAGACGCTCAGCAGGAAGCTGACCAGCGCCACCACGATCGCGCCGAAGAAGCCGGCCCAGAAGCCGTCGACCTCGAAGCTGAGGTTCAGCTCACCGGCCAGGGTGCCCACCAACAAGAACAGCAAGGCGTTCACCACAAGGGCGATCAGGCCCAGGGTCAGGATGTAGAACCCGCAACCCAGCGCCTGGATGATCGGTTTCAGGACGCCGTTGATCACGCCGAACAGCAGCGCGACCACCAGCAGTGTGCCGATCTTCCCAGCAGCGGTTTCACCGCCGAGCTCGATGCCCGGCACGATCAGCGTCGAGACGAAGAGCGCGATCGCCGTGATGACAATTCGGACAAGTGCACCTAACACTCTGATGATCTTTCCACGCCTGGCCACCATTCGCCAGAGGCGCGCCGCACGGGGCTGCGGCCCGCGTACCCAGATCGGCGCGGTCTGATAGAACGGCCCCCGTGCATCTGACGGTGGACCTGTTGCGGCACATGCTGCGCGCCCGTGCCTTCGAGGACCAGATCCCCTCGCTGGCCGCCAACGGGTTCGTGCCCGGCCACACCCGCGCCCGCCAGGGCAACGAAGGTGTCGTGGTCGGCCTGTGTGCCGCGCTCAAGGAAGGCGACACCGTGGCCACGTACGCCCGGACGCCGCTGATCGCGCGTGGTGCGGCGCCGGACCGGTGCTTCGGCGAGCTGATCGGCCGGCAGCACGGGCTCTGCAAGGGGCACGGCGGATCCGCCAACCTGACCGACGTCTCGGTCGGGGTGTACGCCGCCGGCGCGGTGTTCGGCAACGAGTTGCCCCTGGCCTGCGGCCATGCCCTGGCCGCCCAGCAACGTCGGACCGGCCGGGTCGCCGTCGCGCATGCGCGGCCGGGGACCGCCGACACCGGCTTGTTCCACGAGAGCCTCTGCCTCGCAGTCGGCTGGCGGCTGCCCGTGGTCTTCGTGCTGGAGAACGAACACCCCGACGAGCGCCGGGCGTACGGCTCGACCGGCGTGCACGTCGACGGTAACGACGTGTTCGCGGTACGAGCCGCCGCTCGAGACGCCATCGAGCGGGCGCGGTCCGGGTGGGGTCCCACCGTGATCGACGCCGGCGTGGTGCACGGCCAGGACCCGATCGGCCACCTGGAGACCGAGCTGCTGTCCGGCAACGTGGTGGCGCCCGGCGACCTGGTGGCGCTGCGCCACGAGACGGCCGGCGAGATGGACCTCGCGTTGCGGGTGGCGATGGCGTGGCCGGAGGTCGACGTCAAGCGCCGCTTCGAGGATGTGTGGGTGTGACGCCGTTACCCGCCAACCTGACCTACCGGCAGGCCATCGCCGCGGCCGTCGCCGACGAACTGACGCGAGATCCTGCTGTTGTCGTACTCGGCGTCCGGCCGGACCTCGATGACGGGACCTTGCGCTCGGCGGCCGGGTTGCTCGAACGGTTCGGGCCGGATCGGGTCCGCGAAGCACCCAAGACCGAACGGGCGCTGGTCGCGACCGCCGCCGGCGCCGCGATGGCCGGTCTGCGCCCGGTCGTCGACCTCGGGTTCGGTGACCTCATGGCGGCGGCGTTCGAGCACCTCGTCGACGGCTTGGCGAGCCACCGTTACCTGACCGGAGGCCAGGTCACCGTGCCGGTCACGGTGATCGCCGCGGGCGGCGCAGGTGCGGGTTACGCCGCCGGGCAGTCGTCCGCCGCCGAGAACTGGTTCGCCGGCGTGCCCGGCCTGAAGGTCGCCGTCCCGGCCACCGCTTCGGACGCCTACGCCCTGGTCCGCGGCGGAATCCGCGACGACAACCCGGCACTGGTGTTCGCCCACAAGGCGTTACTGCGGATGCCGGGCGCGCTGTCCGACCAGACCCTACGGTGGGGGCAGGCGCAGATCGTCCGGCTGGGTGGCGATGTGACGATCGTCGCCACCCAGCTGATGTTGCATCGCACGCTGGAGGCCGCCGAGATCCTCGCAGGGGATGGGATCCAGGCCACGGTCATCGACCCGCGCACGCTGACACCGTTCGACGAGGGCACGCTGGAGGAAAGCCTGCGCGAGACCTCGAAGCTGGTCGTCGTGACGGAGGCGCCGGGCACCGGAGGCTGGGCGGCGCGGCTGATCGCGCGGCTGCTCGAGCACCATTTCTTCCTGTTCGACGCGCCTCCGCTGCTGATCTCCGCCGACGACACTCCGGTCCCGTACGCGTACCCGCTCGAGACCGCCTACCTGCCGTCCGTCGACCGGATCGTGGCGGAGGTCAGGGCCCAAGGAAACTCGTGAAAACCTTTGCCGTCGAATCTGTCGAAACTCTTTGACGACACGAGGCCGGCCGGTTACACGTAGGAAAGCAAGGAGCCCGGCCGGGCGTGTCAGGAGCGACAGCCATGGCACGACGTACGACCTTGGCTGCTGCCGGAAGCCTCGCGTTCGCAGTGCTGATCGCGTCCGCCTCGCCGGTGCGAGCGGGCAGCCCGATCACCGCCGCGATCTACACCGCGGATCCCGCAGCGCTCGTGGTGGGCAACTCGCTCTATCTCTACACCGGCCACGATGAGGCGCCACCGAACGGATCGAACTTCGTGATGCGCGACTGGCACGTGTTCAGCTCCACCGAGGCGACCACCTGGACCGACCAGGGAGCGCGGCTGTCGATCTCCACCTTCTCCTGGGCCGGCGCCGACGCCTGGGCCGGCGAGGTCGAGCCACGCGACGGCCGCTACTACTGGTACATCCCCGTGAACGGCAACGGCGCCGGCTGGATGGACATCGGCGTAGCTGTCGGCAACAGCCCGACCGGCCCGTTCACCGATGCCAAGGGCAGCCCGATGATCTCCGACAGCACGCCGAACTCCTCGCCGCTCACCATCGACCCGACCGTCTTCGTCGACGACGACGGCCAGGCCTACATCTACTGGGGCTCGTACTACGGCCTGCGCGCTGCCCGGCTCAACTCCGACATGATCTCGCTGAACGGCCCGGTCGTCACACCTCAGGGCGTCAGCACCTTCTGGGAGGCGCCGTGGCTGTTCAAGCGCAACGGGGTGTACTACCTGGCCTACTCCGCCAACGACTCGGCGTGCTCCGCGCCCGGCTACGCCTGCATCCGCTACGCCACCGCGAGCAACCCGATGGGCCCGTGGACGCATCGCGGCATCGTGCTGGACCAGGTGAGCTCGACCACCAACCATCCGGCCATCATCGAGTTCAACGGCCAGTGGTACATGGTCTACCACAACGCCAACGCACCCGGCGGCGGTAACTTCCGGCGCTCGGTGACGCTCGACAAGCTCTACTGGAACGCCGACGGCACCATGCAGAAGGTCGTGCAGACCAGCGGCGGCGGCACGCAACCGCCCACCACCCGCCTGCGGCTCTCCCTCACCTCCAGGTCCGGCTTCTCCACCGGAGTCCTGGAGTGGTTGGCACTGCAGACGCCATAGACCCTCAGAGGGGCGACGAACCATGCGTACGTTCGCGCGTGGCACGGCCGCCGCGCTGCTGGTCGCGGGCACCCTCGCGATCTCCGCACCGCCGGCCGCCGCCGCACAGACCATCGGGTATCCCACGTTCAGCGGGCCCGCGGTTCCGGCTCCGCCCGTGAGCTACACGACCGGCAACATGATGCAGGCCATCTACGACGCCGAGAGCGCGGGCACCGACTTCTGGATGGACCGGCTGCTGGCGCGATCCGGCAACGACCCGGCCGGCACCTGGCTGATGACGCGCGGGCGCGCGTTGTTCATGAAGACCCACTCGCCGTCGGTCATCGGCTTCGGCGGCCAGGTCGCCTACTGGGAGAGCATCAGCAACGAGAACGCCTACGCCGTGACGGTCTCGCCCGGCACGTTCACCGAGCAGGTCGCCTCGCGCTGGCAGGCACCCAGCCACTGGAAGGGCGTCTACACCAGCGGTTCGATCCGCCTCGAGGTGACCAAGTTCATCACCAACAACAACGTCGCGGTCACCAACCTCAACGTCGTGAACACCGGGTCCAGCTCGCAGACGCTTACGTTGCGCGCGACCTCGCCGTACACCAAGACGCCCGCGGGCAACGAACTCACCGGCACCGTCGACGCGAAGAACCGGCTCACCACGGTGTTCCCGCGGCTGTCCGGCGACGGGTTCGCGGTCAGTGGCACCGACCTGACCCGCTCGGTCACGGTCGCCGCGGGCGGGACCGTCCAGACCAAGGTGACGATGGGCTTCGTCACCGAGGAGATCCCCGACTCGCTGACGGAGTACAACTCCTATCGCGGGATGACTCCGGCGAACGCGTTCGCCACCCACGTACGTGCCTACAACCTCTGGTGGGCGAGAAACCTGCCGTACATCGACGTTCCCGAACCCGCCATCAAGAAGCAGATCTACTACCGCTGGTGGCTGACGCGCTTCAACTACCTCGACGCCGACATCCCCGGCCAGGACTACCAGTGGCCGACATCGGTGGAGGGAGCGCTCGGCTACAACAACGCGATCGTGCTCACGGTGCCGATGTTCATCGACGACCTGAAGTACCTGCGCGACCCGATGTACTCCTACGGCCCATGGGTCTCGGCCGGCGAGGTGTCGAAGAACGGCCGCTACGTGGACAATCCCGGTGACCCGGAGAACTGGTCCAACAGCTACACGCAGTACATCTCGGAGGCGGCCTGGCGCAGCTACCAGATCCACGGCGGCCAGCCCGCGATCGCCGGCAACCTCGCCCACTACGCCGAGCAGGACGTCAAGGGCCAGCTCAGCTTCTACGACGAGGACCACAACAACCTGATCGAGTACGACTCGGGAGCGCTGACCGGCAACGACGCCGACGCCGTGTCGTTCGACTGGCGTGCCGGCCGGCTGGACCGCACCGAATCGGCCTACGTCTACAGCAACGCGCTGGCATCGGCGCAGGCGTACGAAGCGGTCGGCAACACCGCCAAGGCGAACGAGATGCGCACGATCGCGAACAACGTGCGCAACGCCGTCGTCAACGTGCTCTGGAACCCGATCGCACAGGTGCCGCAGCACCGGCACGTCGCGACCAACGCGCTCGTTCCCTGGAAGGAGATCAACAACTTCTATCCGTACAGCGTCGGGTTGATGCCGAACACCGCGACCTACCGTGAGGCACTGCGGCTGATGAACGACCCGGCCGAGTACCCGCTCTTCCCGTTCTACACCGCGAACCAGCGCGACAAGGCGGCGGCCGGAAACCCGGGCACCAACAACTTCTCGCAGATCAACTCGACTGTGCAGTTCCGCCTGTACTCCTCGGCGCTGCGCAACTACCCGAGCCCGTACATCACCAACGAGAACTACAAGAAGCTGCTGTACTGGAACGCCTGGGCGCAGTTCGTCGGAGGCAACACCGCGTGGCCGGACGCCAACGAGTACTGGGCGAACTGGAACGGCTCGTCGATCGGCTACCGCTCGTTCATCCACCACACGATCCTCGGCAGCAGCAACTGGACCGTGATCGAGGACGTCGCGGGCCTGCGGCCACGCAACGACAACCAGGTCGAGCTGTCGCCGATCGACATCGGCTGGTCGCACTTCACGGTCGACAACCTGCGTTACCGCAACAGCGACCTGACGATCGTGTGGGACGACCCGGCGGACGGCGTTGTGCGCTATCCCGGCGTGCCGCAGGGCTACTCGATCTACGTCAACGGCAACCGCGCGGTGACCGTGAACTCCCTCGTCCCGTTGACCTGGAACCCCGACACCGGAGCGGTGACGACGACAGGCACGGTCGCGTTCAACGTCGCGATGCCGGGCCTGCAGGCACCTGCGCAGGTCGTGCGGTCCGAGCCGCGGGTCGTGGACCTGTTCGCCAAAGCCGGGGTGGACCTGACGGCCGGGACCCCGCCGGCCAACCTGGCGGCCGGGCGTACTGCCACGGCGTCGTTCACCGCGAGCAGCACGAGCCTCGCCGGTGCGGTCGACGGCTTCACGATCAACGAGCCGTTCTGGGGGAGCCTGGGGTCGCCGAACGCGCAGGACTGGTACGAGGTGAACCTCGGCTCGCCGCAGACGTTCGACGACGTTCGTGCGCACTTCCGCGACAACCGCGCGACGAACGGCTACGCCGAGCCGGCGATGTACCAGATCCAGTACTTCGACGGCAGCACCTGGGTGACGATTCCGAACCAGGCAAGGAGCCCTGCGGCACCCAGGTCGAACTACAACCGGGTGCGGTTCCCGTCGGTCACCGCGCAACGAGTGCGGATCCTGATGACACACCGGCCTGGTTTCAAGACCGGCCTGACCGAGCTGAAGGTCTACAACACCTCCGGCACGCCGCCCGCGTCGGTCAACCAGGCGCCGTACGCGCTGGCCCGCCGCGACCCGGCGTACAACCAGCCCGGCCAGGTTCGCCTGCTCGGCACCGTCAAGGACGACGCGCTGCCGAACGCGACGCTCTCCAGCACCTGGTCGGCGGTGAGCGGGCCCGGCTCGGTGTCGTTCAGCGCGCCGAACGCGAGCACGTCCGTCGCCACGTTCTCGGCCGTCGGCACGTACACGCTGCGCCTCACCGCCTCCGACGGCGCCCAGTCCGCGACGTCCGACGTCGTGGTGGCGGTCACCCAGGTCGGCGGGCCACTGAACATCGCGGGCTCTGCCACGCCGTCGGCGTCGTACACCTCGCCATGGGAGTCGGTGGCCGCGCTCAACGACGGGTTCACGCCATCGAGCTCCAACGACACCGCGAATCCGCGCTGGGGCACCTGGCCGAACACCGGTGCGCAGTGGGCGGAGCTGACCTGGCCGTCCGCGCAGTCGATCAGCGCCGCCGACGTCTACTTCTTCGACGACGGCGGGGGCGTGCGGATCCCGTCGGCCTGGCGGCTGCAGTACTGGAACGGCAGCGCCTACGCCGACGTGCCGGGCGCGAGCGCGTTCAACCGCGCGCTCAACGCCTTCAACCACGTGACGTTCCCGGCTGTGAACACCACGCGGCTGCGGGCCGCGCTGACGAGTGGTGCCGGATCGGTCGGGATCTTGGAGTGGAGGGTGAACTCGTAGGCGCGCTCACGCCTGCGAGACGGCGTACAGCAGTGATCGCACGGGCTCCCGGTCGCCACGAGACTCGCGCCAGGCCAGGCGTAGCCGAAGCGATGGTGGGACGACGTCGAGCGCGACGAGCCGGCCGCGTTCGAGGTCGCCGAGGACGGCGAAGTCCGGCAGGACGGCGACGCCTCGCCCGTCGGCGACCCACTCGCGTACCTGTGCGAGACCGCCGACCGCGGTGAGATCGATGTCCGGCCCGAGCCAGCGCCGGGTCGCCATCCAGAACGAGCAGCGGGACTCCCGGCCGATCAGCTCGGCGCCGTCGCGCAGGTCGGCGACCGTGACCGGCCGCCCGGCGAGCGAGTGGCCCGGACAGGCGACCGCGACCATGGGAACCTCGCGGAGGTCGAGGAACTCCAGCGGTGCGTCCGGGGTGGGGTATCCGAGGTCGCCGAGGTCCGGCCCGGTGTCGAGCAGGACCGCGGCGTCCACCTCGTCGCGTACGAGGGCGGCGAGCAGCCGGGACCGGTCGGTTTCCGGCCGGATCGTCGCGTGCAGGCCGGGTTGCCGGGCGGCGAAGCCGTCGAGTACGGCTGGCAGGAGCGAGTCGGCGACGCTGGCCTGGGCGCCGACGGTGACAGCCACGGTCGATCCGGACAGGTGCCGCGTCGCCGCCTCCAGTCCGGCCAGCGCGGTCTCCGCTTCGGCGAGGAAGGCCCGTCCGGCCGCGGTCGGATGCATGCCGCGGTGGTCGCGGCTGAACAGGCGCGCACCGAGATCGCTCTCGAGCCGGCGTACGCGGTCGGAGACCGACGACGGTGCCAAACCCTCCGCTGCCGCGGTCCGGTTGACAGAGCCGTGCCGGACCAGCGCGATCGCGGTACGCAGGTGATCGAGGTTCACGCCGAACGAGCGTACGTGAGGGTGTTCGGAGTTTCCGAACGCCGGATCCGGCTCAGCCGGTCGAGTCAGCCGGCGGTCGTGTACGAACCTGACGGCGTGGAACCCACCCTGACGAGACCGCGCCAAGCCCGCGGCGCCCGGCCCGCGTTGGCCGGCGTCTCCCTGGCGTACTTCATGGTTCTGCTCGACACGACCGTGCTCGCCGTGGCCGAGCCGGACCTGATCGCCTCTTTGCACACTGACGTGATCGGCGTCGGCTGGGCGACCACGGCGTACACGATGGCGCTGGCATCCGCTCTCGTCGCCGGCGGCAGCCTGGCCGGCCGCTTCGGCGCCGGGCGGGTGTTCGGCATCGGCAGCGCCGGGTTCGGGATCGGGTCGCTCGCCTGTGCCCTCGCGCCCGGCCTTCCGGCGCTGCTGGTGAGCCGGGCTGTCCTGGGGTTGCTGGCCGCGGCGATCATTCCCAGTTCGATGGCGATCCTGACCCACCTCTATCCGGACTCCTCTGCCAGGACGCGAGCGATCAGCGTGTGGGCGTCGGTCAGCGGAGCCGCGATGGCGGCCGGTCCGGTACTCGGCGGCTGGCTGGTCGAGCTCGCGGGCTGGCGGGCGGTGTTCGTGGTGAACCTGCCGCTGTCGGTCGTCGTGCTGCTCCTGTGCCGGGGCCGGATCGCCACGCCGGCACA
Organism: Flindersiella endophytica; assembly: GCF_054779015.1. Lineage (NCBI taxonomy): Bacteria > Bacillati > Actinomycetota > Actinomycetes > Propionibacteriales > Nocardioidaceae > Flindersiella > Flindersiella endophytica. The sequence goes on along the minus strand of NZ_BAAGYY010000013.1, from coordinate 561,506 downwards.
GGCGCGTGCGCTCGACCTGGCGCCTCATCTGGGGCTGGTGGCGGTGCTGGCCACGCTGACCCTCGCGGTGACAGAGGCCGGCCGGCTGCACTGGACGACGAGCGGCCTGGCCGGCTTCGCGGCTCTCCTGCTCGGCCTGGTGACTGTGCGGGCCGACAGCCGGTCCAGCAGCCCGCTCGTACCCGGCACACTGCGGCGCAATCGGCCCGTCTGGACGGCGTTCGCCTGGGGCGCGGTCGTCAACTACGCCCTCCTCACGATCCTGTTCGTCGTTCCGCTGTCGTCGCATGCTGACGCCCTGACGACGGGACTCACGCTGCTTCCGATGACGCTGCTGATGGCGCTCAACCCGCTGGCCACCGGGCTCCTGGTGAACCGCTTCGGTGCGCTCGTACCGATCCGGCTCGGCCTGGCCGCGTCGGCACTCGGCCTCGGGGGCGTGGCCTGCGCGCTCGCCGGCGAGCAGCCGTACCTGCTCGAAGTCGCGTTGCTGGGCTGCGGACTCGGAGTCTCCTGGACGCTGCCGGCGCTCACGGCGTACGCCCTCGGCCACGCTCCGGCAGGCGTCGCCGGTGCGGTCGGGGGCCTGTTCAACGCCGCCCGCCAGTCTGGCGCGACGTTCGGTGCCGCGGTCGCGAGCGCTGTCCTCGTGGCCCGGACCGGCGGGTCGTGGAACGCGGTGCCGCTGGTCGCCGCGGCCGTTGCCTGCGCGCTGGGCTTTCTCGCCTCTTTTGTCCGCCTGAGTCGAGCCGATGTGTGATCCGCCGTAGAATGGACCGTTTCCCGGACGGTTTCATGGCGAGCGGGGGTATTCCTTCGTGGGTCGTACGACCTCTTCCTCTTCGGCCTCGGCCGCTGACCACGCGTCGGTTCAGCAGGCCGAGATGGAGCACGAGCAGAACTACGTCGACCGTGTCTACAAGCGGCTCGACGAGCTGGTCGAGCGCGCCTCCGATGCTGAGCGGGCCGGTCGCGAGCGCGGGCAGCTCGACTACACCGGCGAGATCAAGGAAGACGACTACCGCACGCTGTACGAGCGCGACGTGATGGTCGACAACGCCGTCCGCCGGCTGGCGGTGCTCGACGCCCAGCGCGAAGGGCTGGTGTTCGGCCGGCTCGACCAGACCAGCGGCGTGGTGCGTTACGTCGGGCGGATCGGCATCCGCGACGAGGACCAGGAGCCGCTCGTCGTCGACTGGCGCGCGCCGGCCGCGGCCGTCTTCTACCAGGCGACGCCTGTCCGTCCGATGGGCGTGATCCGCCGCCGGGTGCTGCGCACCCGAGGCCAGCAGGTGATCGGGCTCGAGGACGACCTGCTCGACGCCGACGCCGCGGGCGACGAGCTGGTGGTGCTCGGCGACGGCGCGCTGATGGCCGCGCTCACGGCTGCTCGCGGCCGGCAGATGCGCGACATCGTGTCGACGATCCAGCGCGAGCAGGACGAGATCATCCGTGCGCCTGGCAAGGGCGCGACGCTGATCAGCGGCGGGCCGGGCACCGGCAAGACCGTCGTCGCGCTGCACCGGGCCGCGTACCTCCTCTACACCGACCGGCGGCGGATCAGCAACGGTGGCGTGCTGATCGTCGGGCCGTCGGGCGTCTTCATGAACTACATCGAGCGCGTGCTGCCGTCGCTCGGCGAGACCGAGGCGACGCTGCGGTCGATCGGTGAGGTGATGGACGGCGTGACGGCCGACCGGACCGACCCGTACGACCTCGGTGTCGTCAAGGGCTCCTTGCGGATGCGCACCGTGCTGGCCCGCGCGGTCCGCGACACCCCGCCGGGCACGCCGCACGAGCTGCGGATCTACCTCACCGGCCGGATCCTCCGGCTCAATGCCGGCGAGCTGGCGAACCTGCGCCACAACGTGCTGCGCGGCTCGGCCAAGCCCAACCCCGCTCGCCGCGATGCCGTACGCTCGCTGCAGAACGCCTTGTGGCGCAAGGCGAACGCCGCCGCGGGGGAGTCCGGGATCGGTGTCGAGCGCGAGGAGTTCGACGCCGACCTGCTCGACCGCGACGAGTTCACCGACTTCGTCGACGCCTGGTGGCCGCCGTTGACCGCGGTCGAGGTCTTCGAGTGGCTGCGCGATCCGGCGAAGCTGGCGGCTTACGCCAAGGGCGTGCTGCGTTCGGCAGAGGCCGACCGGCTGGCCCGGTCGTGGGCGGGGAGCGCTAGCTACTCCGTACAGGACGTGCCGTTGCTCGACGAGCTGCACTTCCTGCTGGGCGATCCGCCGCCTCCGCCGCGGGTGGAGGATCCCGAGGACATCTTCGACGAGTACAACGTGATGGAGCTGCGGACCTACGGCGACCGCGGGCCGGCACGGCGGGCGGAGCCGGCGGAACAGTACGACGGCTACGCGCACGTGCTCATCGACGAGGCGCAGGACCTCTCGCCGATGCAGTGGCGCATGCTGGGGCGGCGTGGCGCCCGGGCCAGCTGGACGATCGTGGGCGATCCGGCGCAGAGCTCGTGGCCGGATGCCGCCGAAGCCGCGAAGGCGCAGGAGGTGGCGCTCGGCAAGCGACCCCGGCGGACGTTCACCCTCAGCACCAACTACCGCAACTCCGCCGAGATCTTCGAGCTGGCGGGGTCGGTGATCGAGCGGGAGTTCCCGGAAGTGAAGCTGCCGACCGCGGTGCGGCGTACCGGCCAGTCGCCGGAGCACGTCGTCGTCGGTGGTGAAGGCGAGCTGCCCGGTGCGGTCCTGGCGGCCGTCCGTGAGTTGCTGCCGGCCGTCGAGGGGACGATCGGCGTGATCACGACCGGCTCGCGGCAGGCGGAGGTCGAGGAGTGGCTGGCCAAGCTCGAGGCCTCGGAACGCGGCGACCGGGTGGCGGTGCTGTCCGGCCTGGCGAGCAAGGGTCTGGAGTTCGACGCGGTGGTCGTCGTCGAGCCGGGTGCGATCGCGGGCGAGAGCCCGGTGGGCAGGCGGACGCTCTATGTCGTACTGACCCGGGCGACCCAGCGGCTGCTGACGGTCGGCACCAGCGGCACCTGGCTCGGCTCGGCGGCTCCGGAGCCCGAGCCGGAGCCGGAGCCTGAGGCGGACACTCTGTTCTGAGGACTACTTGGGTGGCATCGGTGGTACGACCGGTGGTAGCATCGTCGGTATGAAGATCAGTGTCAGTCTGACCGTGACTGACGTCGGCTTCCTCGACGAATACGCGCACAAGCACCCGGGCGTCGAGTCGCGTTCTGCTGCCATCCACGACGCGATCGCGTTGCTGCGCGAGTCGCAGCTCGAGGCCGACTACGCCGAGGCCTGGCAGGAGTGGGACGACAGCCCGGAGTCCTCCGGCTGGGAGTCCACGGTCGCCGACGGCCTGCCCGCCGCTGTCTCAGAACCAGCCGATGCGCCGCGGCGACGTCTACCTCGTTGACCTCGAGCCGGTCCGCGGCTCGGAAGCCAACAAGACCAGGCCGGCTGTCATCGTGAGCAACAACGCTGCCAACCGGGCGGCCGAGCGTTCCGGCAAGGGCGTCCTCACGGTCGTGCCGGTCACGTCCAACATCGCCCGGATCTATCCGTTTCACGTCCTGCTGCCGGCCGCCGACTGCGGCCTGGCCTCCGACTCCAAGGCGCAGGCCGAGCAGGTCCGCACCATCTCCGTCCGCCGGTTCAGCCGCCGGCTGGGTAGCGTCCCACCCGAGACCCTGTCCGAACTCGACGACGCCCTGCGGCGGCATCTTTCGCTCTAGGGTTGGTCGCCGGTGGTCCAGAGGGTGAGGGTTCCGGAGATGGCGGAGCGGTTGACGGTGGTGAGGCTGAAGTAGGCGTATCGGTTGCCGTCGCTGCTGCGGACGCAGATGCCCCGGCCGGCGTCGCCGATGGTGACGTCCATCTGGGTGGTGCCGCCGGACTGGACGGTGCGCTGGCATTGCTGAGGGGTGGGGTCTCGGCCGATGAGATCCCAGGGGGCGATGGCGGCTTCGGTGAACACGACGTAGCCGGCATCGCCGAGGTTGTCGACCCAGAGCTCGTTGGTGGAGCCTTTGCTCTGGACCGGTTGGTCGCCCTTGTCGAGCTCGAAGTTGCTGCCCATGCGGAGCTTGTAGTCGCCGGACCAGAGCTCGGTCATCGCGGGACCGTTGGGTGCCGGTGACTTCAGCGTGCTGCCGTCGGGCTGGGTCGCCTGGCTGGTTCGCGTCTTGCGTGCGACGGGCTGGCTCTGCCGTTCCTCTTCGGGGCCGGTGGCGGCTGCCTGAGGCACGGTGCCGTTGTGGTTGCTGCCGAACACGCCGATCAGCGCGAACACGACGGCTGTGGCCACGCCACAGCCCCCGAGCACGCCCATGCCTACTCTGGCGCCCTTGCCCGGGCTGTCCTGGGGCGGCAGATGCGCACCGCCGTGTTGCCTGCCAGTGATGGTGTCCTCCCCGGCCCTACGGTTACGGACGACATCCATGATGGTACAAAACGTTGCGTTACGCGACCCGGTCGATCAGACACGGTCCGTTCCGTTATGCGTCACCTTGATCTTGAATTGTCCGGGAATCATGGAAGGCATGAGTGGAACGGATATCCCAACTAACTCCCAATCGGCTTCGGAGTTACTGCCACTTGCCGAGGAAATCGCTCACGAGGCCGGCGAGTTGCTGGTGGCGTACGCGAGCAAGAGCGAACGCATCCCGGTAGCCGCGGTCAAGTCCAGCCCGACCGACGTCGTGACGGCTGCCGACACCGCGTCCGAAAGCCTCATCCGGCAACGCCTGCGGGCCGTTCGTCCCGACGACGCGTTCCTCGGCGAAGAAGGCGACGACGTGTCCGGTACGTCGGGAGTGACCTGGGTGGTCGATCCGCTCGACGGCACGGTCAACTACCTCTACGGCATCCCGGCCTACGGCGTGAGCATCGCCGCCACGGTCTCCGGCCAGACGGTCGCGGGCGTCGTGTTCTGCCCGCCGACCGGCGAGGCCTGGACGGCCGTACGCGGTGGTGGCGCGTTCCTCAACGGCCGGAGCGTGTCGGCGAACCCCGTCACCGACCTCGGCCAGACCCTCGTGGGCACAGGCTTCTGGTACGACGCCGCGTTGCGAGCCCGGCAGGCTCAGCTGCTGACGCGCGTCCTGCCGACCGTGCGCGACATCCGACGGATCGGCGCCGCCGCGATCGACCTGTGCGGCGTGGCGTGCGGCCGGCTGGACGCGTTCTACGAAGTCGGCCTGAAGCCGTGGGACCTCGCGGCCGGCCTGCTGATCGCCGAAGAAGCAGGCGTACGCACCGCAGGCCTCCCCGGCGAGCCCGCCGACGGACGGTTGGCCGTCGCCGCCGCTCCCGGCGTGTTCGACGAGCTCTACGCCCTGCTGCTCGAGGCCGGCGCGGCCGACCTGCACCGCTAGCGCGTCACACCGGCTCGACGTCGAACAGGTCCTCGCAGCCACGTTCGTCCGGAAGGAGTGGACGCATCCGGACCTGGAACTGGCCGATCCGGTGAGCCCACAGCAGCGCCTCCGGGTTGCCGGCAAGGAGATCGGTGAGGGTTTCGGTGTCCTTCGGATCGAGGCGCTGGCAGGTCGGACGGTAGGAGCTCGGCCGGACCGGCTGAACGCGCAGCGGCCACGGGATCCCGGGATCCTCCTCCGGCGGAATCAGCTGCTCGCTCAGCAGCGTCACACGATCCGTTTCGTACGTCTCGTCATCGCTCGGCGCGTTGTCCAGCAACTCGTCGTAGAGGTCCGCCAACCGATCCCGGTCGGTGCCTTCGTATTCGATGCCCTGAACAAAGGTGTCGCGGGCCTTTCCATCCGGCGCGAACACGAACGAGAGGTCTGTGGCATCGGGGATCGCGGGCTCACCTGACGGTTTGGCCAGCCGGCGCGGCTTGCCCAGGCCGGCCGCGTCCGCCGCGGAGATCAGGTTGTCGAACTCCGCCGGCTCGAGGCGTACCGACAACGGCACACCATCCTCGTCGTGCGTGATGAAGAGCCGGTCGGCGTACAACGAGAAGTCGGGCACCTCGCCGGCGCTCCGGACGCCGAAGTCGCCACCGGTCCGGATGGCCCGGAGCACCACGACGTTCGGATCCGACACGGAGACACGCGAGGTCGGGCTCGGAGCCGGCTCGTGCGAGTCCGCGTGCTGGCAGCCCGCAAGGGAGGCGGCTACCAGCCCCACGACGATGGACACACCGGTCGACTTTCGCACCGGCGCAGCCTAACTAGTGCGCGCTGAGTTCGCCGAGCGAAGCGGCGCCGGCCTTCCACCCCGTGACCCGGACGGAGACGTACTTCGCCGTTGCCCCAGCGGTGAACGGGATCCAGGTCACGCCGTCGGTCGAGGTTTCGATCGTGTACGCGGCCTTGCGGCCGTCGGACCAGACTGGATCGACCCGTTCGACGGCTCGGGCGGTGCCGAGGTTGACGACCAGCCTGCGATCGGCCCCTCCGGGCGTCCAGGCCGTCTCCGGATTCCCGTCGACCGCGCGGTCGGGGTCGCTCATGCCCGGCGGCAGAGGAGACGACGGATAGGTGGTCCGGCCGAGCGCCAGGTCGTTCGCCGGCGTCCGAAGGCCTTGGGAGAAAGGCACCTGGACCGACGTACCACGCGCGACCGAGACCGTACGCCGCTCACCGGTCGCCGCCGACGTCAGGGTGACGCGGGCCCGGTCCGCGTTGGACCGGTTGGTGACGGTGACCGTACGCGAGTCGGCCACGTCGACCCCGAGCCCGGCGATCGAACCGTCGGCACCGACCACGAATCGCGGTGCCTCGACAGCAGCCGACCCGGCCGCGAGGGTTGCCTGGTAGGTGGTTCCGGCCGCCGTCGTGGTCTGCGAGCCGAGGTAGACACGACGGCTGGATCCCTGCTGTGGAACGGAGATCGCCGCGTTCGCGACCTCCGAGCCGGACAGGTTGAACAGGCTCAGCACGTCTCCGTTCAGCGCCGACCGCACCTGTACGGGCCCGCCGGACGGCTGGGGCGACCGGGCGGCCGCCGCGGTCTGCGCCGGCGTCTGGACCGGGAAGCCGCGCACCACCATGCCGTTCGCACCCGCGGCCGGACCGTGCGACATCGACACCACGGTTGGCGAAACGCCGATCGGGTTCGTGCTGCCGGCGATCGTGAAACCGGTCCGCCCGTCGATGTTGAGCCAGGTGCCGGACGTCGACTGCCAGTCCGGAACGCTCGCGACCGTACGCCAGTCGGTCCCGTCGTCGGAGACCTCGATCCGGTAGTTGAGCGGCCAGGCGTCCTCCTGCCAGTGGATCAGCACCCGGTCCAGCCGCCGCGACGCACCGAGGTCGACGGCGAACCAGCCCTTCATGGTCGTCCGTTCGGCGGCGGAGTTCGCCCATCGCGTCGTCCGATCACCGTCGACCGCCTTGGCCGGCACCGACGCGTCGCCGAAGTACGTCGAGGCGGTGGCCGGCTTGCCGAGCGCCAGGTTCGCCCCGGCGGCGCCGTCGCGAGCCTCGAACTCGTAGATCGAGTAGCCCCACTGCGACTGCGCCTGCAGTCCCTGCATCCGTACGTACCGGGCCTGCGTCGCTGGGAACGTCAGCTCCTCGGATCCGCCGTCGCCGAGCCCGTCGGCGGCGAGCGTCACCTGCCCGTCGCTCGTGTAGTACGTGCGGTCGCCGTCCAGGCCGGGCACTCCGTTCATCTCGAAGTTGAACAGCCGCAGCCAGCCCTCGTCGTCGCCGGTGCCCGTGGTCGCGTACACGACCGAGCCGTCCGGCAACGTCGTGAAGCCCGCGTAGCCGTCACCCCTGCGGACGACCGTCGCCGTGGCGTCGATGCCGTCGCGCAGCTTGCTGTACGCGCGGCGGTTGGCACCGTCCACGCCGACGACCGACGGCAGCAGCACCGGCGACTTGCCGATCGCGTTGACGAACCAGTCGTCGTGCTGCGGCAGGAACGCGAACTTCACGTAACCCGGCTTGGTGATCGTGGACGCCAGCGCGGTGGCGGTCTGGTGGTTGAGCAGGCCCGGCACCTCGCCGTAGTCGGTGACGCCCGAAGCCCGGGCGAAGTACTCCCGCTCAGACACCGGCGAAACGTCACCGGCGAGCCGGCCGCGCCAGTAGTGCAGGAGGTACGACATCGCGACCTCGGCGCGCGCCTCCGTCTCGTACTTCGTGCCGGCCTGGAACTTGATCAGGCGCCCGGCCGGCGGGTGTTCGACGTACGGCACGAGCGCGCCGGCGAGCATCTGCTCCGCGCGCGCCGACATCCGGTCGCCCAACGCCACGGCGCGATACGTCAACGGCAGCAGGCTGCGGCCGTACAGGTGCGCGCGATCGCCGATCATGTGCTCCGCCGGAACGCCCGACGACGTGCCGAGCTGGTCGAGCACGCGGAACATCTCGTCGTTGCTCGGCGTCGCTAGCTGGCTCGTCGGAACCGGCCGGCCGGAGATCAGGTAGTGCACTAGGTTGCGGCCGGGATACGCGCCGGCCGACTGCTGGTACATGCCGTTCCACGTGTCGTGGTTCTCGCTGGTGTAGGTGTCGAAGATGTTCTGCGCGGTCGCCCACTCCGAGATGGGCTTGCCGGAGATCTCGGTCGGGTTCACCTGGTCCGCGACGGGCAGGCCGGTCATGTTGACGGTCCAGCGGTCCAGCCAGTCGCGCCGGGCGGCCGCGCTCGGATCGGCCGGGAGGTACGCGTCGGCCGCGGCGAGCATCATCGTGCGGTTGCCCATCTCCTCGGCCTTGGTGTCCCCCCGATAGCCACCGATGAGGCCGTTGGTGGTGCCGCCCTCCCGGCTCGGGTCCGGTGGGTTCGCGCCGGCCTGGACGAGGTAGTCGGCCTCACCGCGGAGGATCGTCTCGATGTTCGCGTGGGTCTGCGCGTCGAGGTCGTCCCAGACCAGCTTCGCGGCCGCGACGAGGTAGGCCTCGAACGCCGCGTCCCAGTAGACGTAGGCGCCCCAGGTGCCGTGCCCGGGATCGACGAAGCGGTTCTGGGCGGCTGCCTTGGCGATGCTGCGGATCGTGTGGTCGCGCAGCGTCTGCTCGTCGACGCCCGCGATCGCCGCGTCGTACGTGCCGAACTCGAGCAGGACGGCGTTGCCGAGCACACCGACCACGTCCCAGTTGGCGATGCCGTACGTGCCCTCGGCCTCGTTCCAGAGCGTCTCCTGGAAGCGGGTGTTCTGCAGCAGGAGGCGGTAGTAGCCCTTGGCCAGTGCGTCTTCCGAGCCGCGGGGGAGCGCGGGAGCCGCACCAGCTGGTGCGGCTCCCGAAAGTCCCGCCAAGGCGGACGAAACAGCGATCACGACACCGATGACAACGCTGGCAAGCCGTCTCATTTGTATGACAATACGAGCTGGCGTGGTGCGGTGTCAGGCGCTGTGCTGGCCGGTTCCTGTCAGGCGTCGCAGGCTGTCGGCAGGTCCTGCCGGAGGTTCTTGCAGCAGCCGGGCACGCAGTTGAACCAGATCGGCCCGAGCTCACCGACCACGGCCGGCTCCTGCTCGTTCCCTGCCGCCGCCGCGTCGGCCTCCAGGACGAGCTCGCATACGGTCGCGACGAAGCGCGGGTCGACGCCTGGCGTGGGCACGCGGACGTACGGCAGCCCGAGGTCGGCCGCGGTCGCCTTCGCCTCGGTGTCGAGGTCGTAGATCACCTCCATGTGGTCGGAGATGAACCCGATCGGCACCACGGCGACACCCGGCACATCGCGCTTGGCGAGCTCCTCGAGGTGGTCGTTGATGTCCGGCTCGAGCCAGGGCTGGGCCGGCGGACCGGAGCGGCTGCAGTAGGTCAGCTCCCACGTGAGCGGCTCGCCGCGGGCTGCTTCCACCCGTTCCGCGATCGCCTTGGCCGCGTCCAGGTGCTCGGCGACGTACCTGCCACCGCCGAGCGCGGGCGGGCCGCTGACCTCGTTCATCCCGGTCGGGATGGAGTGCGTGACGAACGCGACCTGCGACCCGGCCGGCAGCTCCGCGAGCGCGGCGACCGTACCGTCGGCGAACGGGTCGACGAAGCCGGGGCGGTTGAAGTAGTGGGGAAGCCTGGTCAGGTGAAGGTCTGGGTAAGAGGCACTGCCCCCGACCTCTTCCAGCGCGGCGGCGAGGTTCTCGCGGTACTGGCGGCAGCCGGAGTACGACGCGTACGCCGAGGTGATGAAGCACAGCACGCGCTGCTTGCCGTCGGCCTGGAGCCGGCGCAACGTGTCGGGGAGGTAGGGCTCCCAGTTGCGGTTGCCCCAGTAGACCGGCAGGTCGACGCCGTTGGCCGCGAAGTCGCCCTCGATCGCGGCCTTCAGCTCCCGGCACTGGTCGTTGATCGGGCTGCGGCCGCCGAACTCGTAGTAGTGCTTGCCGACCTCGACCAGGCGTTCCTTGGGAATGCCCCGGCCGCGCGTGACGTTCTCGAGGAACGGAACGACATCTTCCGGTTTTTCCGGACCACCGAACGAAACCAGCAACAAGGCGTCATACGACGCGTTGTAGTTGTCGGGCATGGCCCAATATTCGCAGGCCGTATGTCGGTGCTCAAAGCTAGGGTCAAAGTTGTGTTCAAGCCGTACCGCACGATCCTCAACCTGCCAGGCAGCCTCGCGTTCACACTGACCGGGCTGCTGGCCCGGATGCCCATGTCGATGATCGGCCTCGGCATCGTCCTGCTCGTGTCCGGCATCACCGGCTCCTACGGCATCGCGGGCACCGTCACCGCGGCCTACGTCATCGCGATGGCTGTGTTCGGGCCGCTGCAGGCCCGGCTGGTCGACCGTTACGGCCAGGCCCGGGCGCTGCCGGGGCTGCAGGTGGGTTCGTCGGTGGCGCTCGGCCTCCTGGTGGTGGCGATCCAGACGGGCGTTCCGACACCCGTGCCTCAGCTGCTGGCGGCGTTGGCCGGGGCGGCGGCACCGCAGATCGGGTCCTACGTACGTGCGCGCTGGACCTACCGGCTGAAGGGGAAGCCCGAGCTGCACACGGCCTACTCGCTCGAGGCGCTGTTCGACGAGGTCGTGTTCATGGTGGGGCCGCCGCTGGTCACGTTCCTGGCCACCGGCATCCACCCGGCGGCCGGGCTGGGATCGGCCCTGGTGTTCGGACTGGTCGGCGGGCTGGTGTTCGCCGGTCAGCGGCGGACACAGCCGCCGGTGCAGCCGCGCTCCAACGACAGCGGGCCCAAGCCCGCCCTCGACTGGTCAACCCTGATGCCGGCGACGGCGGCCTGCTTCGGGCTCGGCGTGCTGTTCGGTTCCGCGGAGATCGTCGTGGTGGCTGTCGCGTCGGAGGCGGGGGAGCGGGCGCTGGCGGGCTGGCTGATCGCCGGATGGGCGACCGGGTCCATGCTGTCGGCACTGATCACCGGCACGATGAAGCTGAAGAGCTCGCCGTTTACCCGCTTCCGCCTCGGTCTGACCGCGATGACCCTGACCATGGTGCCGTTGCCGTTCCTCGGCAACCTCGGAGTGCTGGCCGTCTTCATGTTCCTGGCCGGCTTCGCCATCTCACCGACGCTGGTCGCCTCGGTGGGGATCGTGGAGCAGACCACGCCGACAGCGCGGTTGTCGGAAGGGATCGCCTGGACGACGACCGGCCTGGCCGGCGGTGTGGCGCTGGGAGCGGCGGTGGTCGGTCAGGTGATCGACCGCTTCGGCGGACATCCTGGCTTCTACGTCCCGTTGGCGGCCGGCGCGCTGGGGGCGCTGGTGGCCTGGCTGAGCCGTAAGCCATCGACAACCCCACTCCTCCACGCGACGGAAGGGCCAGAACCTGCAGCCGCGGCGCCGGAACTCGCCGAACCGACCCCAGCGACTGTCGTCCGGGAGCGATAGGCGGTTCTTGGAGCTGTCCCAGTGGCTGGGGTCGGTCTTTGTCGGGGGCCTGTCCCAAGGGTTGCGGTTTGCTTTTGTCGGGCGTGGCCGGTGGATTGGTGGCGGCGGCGGATTGTGTGTGGGCGGCCCCTCCAAGCTCAAGACGCTGTCTCACGGCGGCGACCGCATCGTCTTAAGGCTTGCTCGGCTTTGCTGGGGTTCGGGTGCCGCCGTGAGACAGCATCTTGACTTTGGAGCCTCTGCCGCCCACCTGCGTTGCCTTGTGGGCAGGCAGAGCCTGCCCTTGTCCTAACCGCCGCCGCCACCAATCCACCGGCCACTCACACCTGCGTCGCGGTCCCCACCACGGCCCGCTTTCATCGGGCCGCACCACGGCTCGCCCTCATTGAGCTTCAGCCCACGGCCCATTTCCATCGGCCTCTGCTGTGGCCTGTTTCGTCGGCCCGCGCCACGGTTTCGTATGTCAGTCGTGGTTCGGCGTGGTCTCGCGGGGTTTCGGAAAGTTGGTCAGTCCTTCCTCGACCAGCCGCGCAGCGCGGCGGACCTCCTGAGTCACGGCGTCGATCGCGGCTGGGAGTGGGTGGCCGGGGCGCACGTGGGTGCGGAGGGCTCGGAACTGGACCCGCCACAGGCCGAGGAGGGTGGCGGCGGCGATCTGGGGTTCGGGGTCGTGGGGTCGCAGTCCGGTCCGGGTGGCGAGTACGTCGGCGGCGATGTCGACGAACCGGTCCGCGGTGTCACTCTGGTAGGCCCGCAGCGAAGGGGTGTCCCGGATCAGGTCGCCGAACTTCCGGTATTGCGCCAGCGCACGGTCCTGGTCGGCGTCGGCGGCAAGAGTCGCGGCGAGGCTGCGCAGTTCGTGGTCGAGGATCGTCAGCATCGCGGTGACCGGGGGGAGCGCTGGGTTCGAGAGATGCGTGCGCAACGCGTCGGCCGTTGCCTCGAGGCGGTCCAGGAGCAGCGCCTCCTTGCTCGGGAAGTAGTTGAACACGGTCTTCTCCGACACCCCGCACGCCTCGCCGACGTCGGCTACCCGGACGGCGTCGAAGCCGCGCTCGAGGAACATCCGCGCGGCGGTGTCGGACAGTTGCTGGCGCATCGCGCGCTTCTTTCGCTCGCGCAACCCTTCGACGGCTGTCGGTCGAGCGGCTTCCTTTGTCGCCACGTGAGCATCCTACTTCAGTCACCAGAAAAATTCTGCTACTGTAATTTTACAGTAGCAGAATCCTGGCTGTTGGGGAGGCCGCCATGGCAGAGATCCACATCGTTCGCGACTACCCGCACTCGCCTGTGAAGGTCTGGCGGGCGATGACCGACCCGGACCTGATCCCGTACTGGACCTCGACGGGGAAAGGCGCTCGCGCCGTCGGGTTCCAGCCCGTGGTCGGCAACCGGTTCCAGTTCGTCGCCAAGCCGATGCCCGGCTGGAGTGGGATCGTCGACTGCGAGGTGCTGGACGTACGCGAGCGGGAGCTGCTTCGCTACACCTGGGCCGGCGCGGAGGGCGAGACACCCAGCCACGTCCTTTACCAGCTGGAGCCCATACCCGAGGGAACCCGCTTCACCTACCACCACACCGGGTTCACCGGAATCGGCGGGTTCGCCATGGCCAAACTGCTCGGCTCGGTCCGGACCAGGATGCTCACAGTCGGCGTGCCCGCCCTCCTTGCCGAGCTGGACGAGGCCGGCGCCCTACGCCCGGACACACCACTGCGACCGACCTGAGCTCGACGGCGAGCATCCCGCATTCCTTCCCCAGTCCTTCCGAATGGGAGCTTGCGCGCGCCGCTGCCACCGCTGACCATCACCTCTGGAACCGAGCCGGGAGGCCGTTACCCGAAAGGGCAACGGCGGGCGATCCTGTTCACCGATCTCGAGCCGGGTACGCCCGTGGCAGCGGACTGCTGGGCGTGGCCGTGGACCAGAAGCTGCGCCTGCTGCGAGCGTCCGAGATCCCCGGACTGCGCGATCCGAGCGACCTGACGAAGATGTATCCCGTCCGGCGGGCCGTCGAGTCGAGCTGAGCTCGAACCAGCCGCCCGGGACGAGATCGGCGGGCTCGACTCAGCGATGCGCGCGCATCATCTCCGCCGTTCGAATGGCGCTTCGAGCCCGCCAGTGCGACAGTACGTCGAGCAGGGTCCGCTTCGCCGCCGCCGGCGAGGGCGCGTCCGAGGACCAGAGGTTGGTCAGCTCGTGCGGGTCGTTCCGCAGGTCGAACAGCTGCCCCTGCTCGGAGTCCACGAACTCCACGAGCTTCCAGCGAGCGTCCCGGACCATCGTCATCAGCTCGGTGCCGGTGAGGATCATGTCGCGGGCGTGTTCGGAGAACACGTACTCGCGGCCGCTCCAGGGCTCGCCGCGTAGGGCAGGCAGCAGGGACTCGGCCTCCATCCAGTCCGGCGGCCGGATGCCGGCGAGCTCGAGCACGGTCGGCCCGAGGTCCATCATCGAAGTCAGCGCGTCGATCCGCTGCCCGGCCCTGACCAGGCCCGGCCCCCACACGATCGCCGGTACGTGGACGCTGCCCTCGTACATGTTCCACTTCTGGCTGTGCCCGTGGTCGCCCAGGCAGTCGCCGTGGTCGGAGGTGAACACGATGACGGTGTTGTCCAGGACACCGCGTTCCTCCAGCGCCTGCACGATCCGGCCGAGCTGCTCGTCGATCATCGAGATGTTGGCGTAGTAGTGCCGTCGTTGCAGCGCGGCCTGCTCGTCGGTGGGATCGGCCAAGTGCACAACGGAGTCGTGGTCGTTGGCCTGATGGTGTTCTCGAAGCTCGCGCAGGACGTCGGGCTGGGCGGCGAGGTCCTCCGGCGACCGCAGGGGGAGCGGGACCGGACGATCGCGGTAGGCGTCGAGGTGCCGGGCCACCGGATCGTACGGCGGATGCGGACCGGGGAAGCCGATCTGGAGGAAGAACGGTTCGTCACCCGGATAGCTGGAGAGCCACCAGCGTGCGTGGTTGGCCACGAAGACGTCCGGGTGCAGGTCTTCGTCCAGCGACCACTCGAACGCGCCCAGCCGTTCGCGGTAGTCGGCGCGTTGCCGGTAGAGCGTACGAGTGGGCCGGCGCTCGCCGCGGATCCAGAGTGCCTTGTCCCACTGGTCGTGGAAGAACGGCACGTTCGGATGGTCGCGGTCCTTGTTCTCCACGACGGTTCGTTCGTGAAAACCGAGCGGCGTCTCCCACGGATGCGTGTGCATCTTGCCGACGTTGACGCAGTGGTAGCCGGCGTCGGCCAGGCGCTCCACCCACGAGTGCCGCCACAGCGCCTCGTTGCGAAGCACGCCGGACGTGTGGGGATAGACGCCGGTGAACAGGCTGGCCCGCGACGGCGAGCAGGACGGCGCGGTCACGTAGGCCTGGGTGAACGCCGTGCCTTCGCGGACGAGGCGATCCAGGTTGGGCGTGTCGACGTGGCCGTGTCCGAGTGCGGCGATCGTGTCGTAGCGCTGCTGGTCGGTGATGACGAAAACGATATTCGGGCGGGTCGGGCGGGTCATGCGGTACGGACTGCCTCTCCAGCGGTGCCGGTGGTGTCAGCGGTGAGATGGTCGCGGTAGGTCTCGGCCGCCAGCGCCACGCAGACCAGACTCAGCAGGCAGATCGCCGCCATGTAGATGGCCACCGGCCAGTACGACTGGGCGAACGCCGCCGCGAGCAGCGTGGCGATCGCCGGGGTCGGCGCGCCGCCGAGCAGGGCCGAGGTCTGGTACGCGACGCCGAGCCCGGTGTAGCGGGTGCGGGTGCCGAACAGCTCCGAGAACAACGTGCCCTGGATCGCGAACATGGCGCCGGTGCCGACGGCCAGCGCGACGACGATCGTCAGCCACACGACGAGCGTGCGCCCGGTCGACAGCAACGGGAAGTACGCGAACGCCGTGATCAGGCAGACGACGATCCCGAACATGTACACCGGCCGCCGGCCGATCCGGTCGGAGATGTGCCCGATCACCGGCACGGCGACGATCTCGACGGCCGCCGCGATCACGAAGCCGTTCAGCATCATGGCCTTGCTCAGGCCGAGCTGCGTTGTGGCGTAGGCGATTCCGAACACGTTGATGACGTTGAACGTCACCGCGTCGGCCATCCGCGCGCCCGTGGCGAGCAGGATGTTCTTCGGGTGCTCACGAAGCAGCGCGACGATCGGGAACCTCCGCGTGCGGTCGGCATCCGAACAGAAGACCTCGGTCTCGGGCAGGCTTCGCCGGATGTAGAACGCCAGCACGAGGAACGCGCCGCTGAGCAGGAACGGAACCCGCCAGCCCCAGCTCTCCAGGTCGGGCGCCGGCAGCAGCTGCACCAGCGAGAACGCGCCGGTCGCCACCAGCAGGCCGGTCGGCGTGCCCATCTGGTGGACGCTGCCCAGCACACCGCGCCGGGCCGGCGGAGCGTTCTCGAGAGCCACCAGCGCACCGCCGCCGAACTCGCCGCCGATTCCGATGCCCTGCACCAGGCGCAGCAGGATCAGCAACGCGGGCGCGGCCACGTCGACCGCTTCGAAGTCGGGCAGCGCGCCGATCAGGAACGTGCATCCGCCCATCAGCACGACCGTGATCAGCAGCATCCGCCGCCGGCCGAGCCGGTCGCCGAAGTGGCCGAACAGCAGCGCTCCGATCGGCCGCATCACGAAGCCTGCCGCGAACGCGCCGAACGACTGCAGGAACGCCGCGGTCTGCGACGACTCGGGGAAGAACAGCTGCGGAAAGATCAGTCCCGCTGCCGTACCGAACAGGTAGAAGTCGTACCACTCGAGGAACGATCCGGACGCGGAGGCGAGGAGGGCACGCCGTACCGCCGGCTCTGCAGTGCGCTCGTTTGAGCGTTTCAGCTCGCTCATATGAGATATGGTAAAGCTCATCCGACCGTGCAGGTCAACCGCTGGTGACCGGCACCGGCCATGACATCGGCCATGACATCGGCAGGAACGTGGACAGGAACACGGGAAGAACGTGGGGAGGAAGACGTGAGCGCCGAGGAGCTGTCCGAAGCCGAGCGCGCAGCTGTCGAGTCAGGCGACGACGTGGCAGTCCGGATCGCCGTGGCACGCCGCTACTACCTCGGCGACCAGGCCAAGGTGAGCATCGGGAAGGCGTTCGGCCTGAGCCGTTTCCAGGTCGCCCGGATGCTGCAGGACGCCCGCCGCGACGGGCTGGTCCGGATCGAGATCGGTGCACCCGGACGTCGCGATCGCGAGCTGTCGGCCGCGCTGCAGGAGAAGCTCGGCCTGCGCAAGGTCGTCGTGGTCGCCTCGAAGCCGTCGACGCCGCACGCCACGCTCGAGTACGTCGGCCGGGCGCTGGCCGACGAGCTCACGGCAGCCGTCCGCGAAGGTGCGGTGGTCGGGCTGGCCTGGAGTGCCGCCATCGCGGTGATGGCGCAGGCGCTGGACCGGCTGCCACGCTGCACGATCGTCCAACTCGCCGGTGCGCTCTACCCACCGGCCGGCGTGCCCGGATCGGTGGAGGTGAGCCGCCTGGTCGCGCAGGCGGCCGGCGGCGACGCGCATCCGATCTACGCACCGCTCGTGGTCACCGACGCCGGCACCGCCGCCGGACTGCGCCGGCAGCCCGAGATCGCGGACGTCCTCGGGCGCAGCCCTGCAATCGACCTGGCCGTGGTGTCGGTCGGCGCCTGGCGTCCGTCCGCGTCGGCTGTCTACGACCTGCTCCCGGCCGAGGAGCAAGCGGCGGTGGCGGCCGCCGGAGCGAGCGGCGAGGTCTCGGCCCGGCTGTTCGACGCCTCTGGACGACCGCTGCGTACGCCGTTGGACGACCGGGTGATCGGGGTCACGGCCGCCCAGCTGAAACGCGTACCCCACCTCATCACATCCAGCGTTGGTGCGTTCCGCGCCGAGGCGACGCTGGCCGCGGTTCACGCCGGACTCGTCCACACGCTCGTCGTCGACGAGGAGCTCGCGACCGCGTTGCTGACGGCGTGAGCTGTCGTCGTCCGGCCGGCCTGCCACCACCGGCCAGGCGTGCGCTGTAAGCGCTGAAATCCGGCCAACCTCGCATAGGCTCGCGAGGGTGGAGACACCTTTCGACGAGCTCGACAGTTTCGTCGCCATCAAGCGACTCGCCGCCCTGGCCCTCTCTCCCGACGGCACGCGTCTGGTCACCGCCGTGCAGCAGCTCGACCCGGAGGGCACCAAGTACCTCACCGCACTCTGGGAGGTCGACCCCACCGGCGAAGGACCCGCGCGCCGGCTGACCCGCTCGGCCGAGGGGGAGAGCGCCCCGGCGTTCCTGCCGGGCGGCGATCTGCTCTTCATCTCCAAACGCCCGGACCCCGACAGCAAGCCGGACGACGACAGCAAGCCGGCCCTCTGGCTGCTGCCCGCCGGCGCCGGCGAGGCGCGTGAGCTGGCCGACCGGCCCGGCGGCATCGGCGGTGTGAAGGTCGCCCACGACAGCGGGACGATCGTCTTCACCTCGGCCACCATGCCCGGCGCCAAGACCGCCGACGACGATGCCGAACGCCGCAAGGCGCGCAAGGACTCCAAGGTCGCCGCGATCCTGCACGACGCCTATCCGATCCGCTTCTGGGACCACGACCTCGGCCCTGACCAGGTACGCCTGTTCAGTGCGAACGCACCGGACCCTGCCGCCGGCGACCCCAGGCTCGAGCCGCGCGACCTCACGCCCGACCCGCGCGCAGGCTTCGACGTTCCCGTCTCGTACGACGTGAGCGCTGATGGCCGCGTCGTGGTCACCGCGTGGAGGAGGCGCAGGCGCGGTGGCGAGCTGGTCGCCGACCTGGTGGCCATCGACACCGAGAGCGGCGACCGCCGGACGCTCGTGACGTCCGAGGACTACGACGCTGACACGCCGGCGATCTCGCCGGACGGCCGCCAGGTCGCCTATCTTCGCCACCGGATCGGCCGCGACGACATTCCGCTCGCGACCTCGCTGTGGCTCACCAGCCTCGACGCCGATCCGGCCGCACCAGCCGAGGAGCGTCAGCTCGCCGCCGATCTCGACCTCTGGCCGGGCGCGCCGCTGTGGTCGCGCGACGGCCGGACCATCTACTTCAGCACCGACCAGAACGGCCGGCACCCGGTGTTCGCCGTCGACGTGGCGTCCGGGCAGGCTCGCCGGCTGGTCGCCGACGCCACCTACACCGACCTCGCGGTCGACCCCAGCGGGCAGTATCTCTACGCGCTGCGCAACGCCGTCGACTCGCCGGCCCTCCCGGTCCGGCTCGACACCACGAAGACGGATCAGGAGCCGGTCTTCCTGCAAGCGCCGGTCGAGCGTCCGCAGCTGCCCGGCCGGCTCGAGGAGGTCACCGCCACCGCGCAGGACGGCTCTCCGCTGCGCGCCTGGCTGGTTCTGCCCGACTCTGCCAAGCCCGAGACACCCGCACCGCTGCTGCTGTGGATCCACGGCGGCCCGTACAGCTCGTGGAACGGCTGGCACTGGCGCTGGAACCCATGGCTGGCAGCAGCGCGCGGCTACGCCGTGCTGCTCCCGGATCCCGCACTGTCAACCGGCTATGGCGAGCGCTTCATCGCCCGGGGCTGGGGCGAGTGGGGCGGCGCGCCCTACACCGACCTCATGACGATCACCGACACCGCGTGCGCGCGGCCCGACCTCGACCAGACGAAGACCGCGGCACTCGGCGGCTCGTTCGGCGGCTACATGGCCAACTGGGTCGCCGGCCACACCGATCGGTTCAAGGCGATCGTCACCCACGCGAGCCTGTGGGCGCTCGACCAGTTCGGCCCGACGACCGACCTGGCGGGGCACTGGTTCCGCGAGCTCACGCCGGAACGCGCGGCGCGCAACTCGCCGCACGCTTCGGCCGGTGAGATCCGGACGCCGATGCTGGTCATCCATGGCGACAAGGACTATCGCGTTCCGATCGGCGAGGGCCTGCGGCTGTGGTGGGACCTCGTGCGCGGATTCGACGGCGATCCCGCGGACCTGCCGCACCGGTTCCTCTACTTCCCGGACGAGAACCACTGGATCCTCGCTCCCCAGCAGGCCAAGGTCTGGTACGACACGGTGTTCGCGTTCCTCGCCTGGCACGTACACGACGAACCCTGGGAGCGGCCCGAGCTGCTTTGACATCCGCGAGCGATACTTCGGCCCGAGACGCCCGACGACGACGTGGCGTAATCGAACAGTGCACTTGCGCGAACCAGCGTCTGGGGCCTGTTCGAGCGCGCAGTGCGATTGTTGCGTGTCACGTCGCCAGGTTGGGGCAAAGCGGACAAGAGTGACGTATTGTTGCGCCTCGATGATTGAAAGAGGTTGCAGCCTTGAGAATCCGATCACCTTTCGGCAGAAAGTTTGGGTTACATTCTTGCCCAACTACTTCCCCCGAGCGGGTCTCCGCAGGTATGTTCCCGGGCAACTCGATTGCGCGCTACAACGTCGGGCGTGGAGTTGAGCGAGCCAGTCGGGGCTGAACAATACGGAAAGTGCTGACATTGTTCTTCCAGGTAGCAGCGCGCGGTGATTCGCGTAGGCGGTTCGGAGGTGAGCGTGGCCGCAACTGATATCGAGGCCGAGCCCGAGGAACTGCGCGAGCAGGGTCGCAAACAGCGAAGAGATCCGGTGCTTTCCGCCGGAGTCCGCTATGTGATCTGGCGCATCCTCAAGGCACTTTTCACCATCTACGTCGTCGCGACCGCGACGTTCTTTCTTGTCCGGCTGCTACCCGGCAACCCCGTTCAGTCGTATATCAACAAGTTGATCGCGGAGCAGGGCATCTCCTATCAGGAGGCCGCCGGCCAGGCCGCGGCGCTGTTCTCGTTCGACCCGAACGAGCCGCTGCTGTTGCAGTACTGGGAGTACCTCACGGGTCTCGTCCGCGGCGACCTCGGTAGCTCGCTCTACTCGCCGGGCTCGTCCGTGCTGGACCAGATCGGCGCGTACCTGCCCTGGACGCTGTTCAGCGTCGGCACCGCCCTGATCATCAGCTTCGTGCTCGGCATCGGCATCGGCATGGCGATGGCCTACCGGCGCGGCGGGATCTTCGACCACGTCATGACGTTCCTCGGATCGCTGACGCACTCGATCCCGAACTTCCTGCTCGCGCTCATGATCATCATGTTCTTCGGCGTTCAGCTCGGCTGGCTGCCGATCGACCAGATGCGCGGCTCCTACTCCCAGGGCGTCGTCGTCGGGTTCAACCTCGAGTTCTTCAGCGACGCGCTGTTCCACGCGCAGCTGCCGATCTTCGTCTACATCCTGACCTCGCTCGGTGGCTGGATGCTGGTGATGAAGTCGTCGACGATCGAGACGATCGGTGAGGACTACGTGACAGTTGCCCGGGCGCGTGGCCTCACCGACCGCCGGATCCAGTTCCAGTACGTCGGCCGCAACGCGATGTTGCCGTTGTTCACCAGCTTCGTGCTGTCGCTCGGCTTCGTCGTCGGCGGCTCGATCCTGGTCGAGACCGTCACGCAGTACCAAGGAGTCGGATATCTCCTGCAGCAGTCTGTGCAACGGCGCGACTACCCCATGCTGCAGGGAATCCTGTTGCTGATCACGATCTCGGTCGTCATCGCCAACCTGGCCGCGGACCTGCTCTACAGCAAGGTCGACCCGCGGATCCGGATCGCAGGCAAGGAGAACTAGGCCGTGACACAGATTTTGCAGACTGGTCAGACCGAGTTCGAGCCGCCCACTCCCGACACCGAGGCCGATGGCAAGCAGGGGAGCGCGGGGGCCTTCCGGGTCTTCGTGCGCTCGATGATGCGCAGCCGCACCGGTTTCATCGGCTTCCTGGTGTTCGCGTTCATCGTCCTGGTCAGCCTGATCGGACCGTTCTTCACACCCGACCTGTCGTCGAACCCCGACATGATCTTCGCGTCGCCCAGCCTGGCGCATCCGCTCGGGTCCGACTTCGAGGGCAAGGACATCCTGATCCAGGTCATCGACGGCGGGCGCGCGATGATCCTGATCGGGCTGCTGGCCGCGGTCGTCTCGACCGCCATCGCGGTCTTCTTCGGTGCGCTCGCGGCCTACGTCGGCGGCCGCCTCGACTCGGTCATCGTGACGATCACCGACATCGTGCTGACCGTTCCGCACATCGTCCTTCTGGCGGTGCTGGCCGCGTTCTACCAGGTCGGCAGTGCCTGGGCACTCGCCATCATCATCGGCCTGCTCGGCTGGCCCGGCCTGCTGCGAGCGGTGCGAGCGCAGGTGTTCTCGCTGAAGGAACGCGAGTACATCGAGGCAGCGCGTCTGCTCGACCTCGGCACGGCCCGCATCGTCCTCACCGAGATCGTGCCGAACATGGCGAGCTTCATCCTGATGAACTTCGTGATCGGCATGACGAGCGCGATCTACGGCCTGGCCGGCCTCTACCTCCTGGGCCTGGCCCCGATGGAGGGCCAGAACTGGGGCATCATGCTCAACTGGGCCAACACCACCGGCGCGATCTACGACTCGAGCAGCTTCTTCTACGCCCTGGGTCCGGTGCTCGCGATCTGCCTGCTGCAGCTGTCCCTGGTGACGATGTCGAGGTCGTTCGAGGAAATCCTCAACCCGCGGCTGCGGAACAACTAAGGAGGGACGGAGATGCCAGAGCCTGTACTCAAGGTTCGCGACCTGGCCGTCGAGTATCGCACCGGCCAGGCCGCCAACAGCACCGTCCACCGCGCGGTCAAGGGCGTGAGCTTCGACCTGCATCCCGGCGAGAGCATCGCGCTGATCGGCGAGAGCGGCTGCGGCAAGACCACGCTGGCGCTCGCCCTGCTGCGGTTGCTGCCGAAGCTCGGGTCGATTCCGCAGGGCACGATCGAGTACCGCTCCCGGGGCGGCGACCTCACCGACGTGTTGAGCCTGTCGGAGTCGCAGCTGCGCAAGTACCGCTGGAGCGAGTGCGCGATGGTGTTCCAGGGCGCGATGAACTCCTTCAACCCCGTGTTGCGGGTCTGGGACCAGATGGTCGACACGGTGCGCGCGCACGACCGCACGGCGTCCGCGCGCTCGATCCGGGAACGCAGCGAGGACGTGCTGCGTGAGGTGGAGCTCGACCCGGATCGCGTGCTGCGGTCGTATCCCCACGAGCTCTCCGGCGGCATGCGCCAGCGCGTGCTGATCGCGATGGCGATGCTGTTGAAGCCGCAGGTGCTCTTGCTGGACGAGCCGACGACGGCCCTCGACATCCTGACCCAGCGCCGGATCGTCGACCTGATCCACGACCTGCACGAGAAGCTCGACTTCGCGATGATCTTCGTGTCGCACGACCTCGCGGTGGCCGCCGAGCTCGCCACCCGGGTCGCGACGATGTACGACGGCGAGATCGTCGAGATGGACGACGTACGGGAGATCTTCTACCGGCCGCAGCATCCCTACACCCAGAGCCTGATCAACGCGGTTCCCACGGTGACGGCGGAGCGCGAGGAGTCCGGCGCGTCCAACGGTAAGGGCGCTGACAGCAAGGAGGTGTCCGCCAATGGCTGACTCGACCAAGCCGGCCGGCAAGGGTGAGAACCTGCTGGAGCTCGACAACATCACGCAGGTCTTCAAGACCCGGCGTGGCGAGATCAGGGCCGTCGACGACGTGACGTTGAAGCTCGGCGCCGGCGACGTACTCTGCCTCGTCGGGCAGAGCGGCTCCGGCAAGAGCACGACCGCCAAGATCGCGTGCGGGCTGCTCAAGCCGACCGAGGGCAGCGTCCGGTTCCAGGGCAGGGACATCTTCGGCCGGGGCTCCGGGCACAAGCGGGCGTTCAAGACGTTCCGCAGGTCCGTGCAGTACGTCCACCAGGATCCGTACGCCTCGCTCAGCCCGATCCGCGACATCTTCGGCACCCTGTCGGCGCCGCTGCGCAAGCACGGTCTGGTCAAGAGCCGGTCGGAGGCGTGGAGGCGGTGCGGGGAGCTGCTGACCCAGGTCGGACTCACTCCGCCCGAGACGTACCTCTCGAAGTTCCCTCACCAGCTGTCCGGTGGCCAGCGCCAGCGGGTCGCGGTGGCCCGTGCGCTCACGCTCAACCCGCAGCTGATCATCGCCGACGAGGCGACCTCGATGCTCGACGTGTCGATCCGGATCAACCTGCTCAGCATGCTCGGGAAGCTGCGTACCGAGCTGGGGGTGGGATTCCTCTACATCACCCACGACCTCGCGATGGCCAAGTACTTCGGCCGCGACGGCGACATGGCAGTGATGCACCTCGGAAAGATCGTCGAGTACGGACCGACGCTGGACGTCATTCAGAACCCCCAGGACGCCTACACCCAGGCGTTGCTGGAAGCCGTTCCCGAAGCCGACCCGGACCTGGCTCGGCGTAAGCGGGCGGCCCGGATCGCGGCCAGGGCAGGGGAGACGGTGGCCTCGTGATTCCACAGCACGCCGGCCAGGCCATGTTCAAGATGGCGGTGTTCATCGCCGTCGTGGCCGGCTTGCTGCTGCTGTGGACACGGCCAAGCCCTGGCACACCGGAATTCGTCATCACTGTGGCTACGCTAGCCCTGGGGGTCGGCTTTGCCGCCGCGATACTGATTTCGGTCAAGCTGTCTCAACGCAGGAAAGACCGCGAACTACCCAAGTAGCGGAAAGAGCTGAAGAAGCTAAGTACAAACCACCGACCTCTATTAGGTAGGACGACAAAGGAATGAACACCACACCTGACTCGTCGGCGCGGGAGATCTCCCGCCGGCGAGTTCTCGAGATCTTCGGGCTCGGTGCCGCGGGCACTGTCGTCCTCGCGGCCTGCGGTTCGCCTGGCGGCACCGGGAAGCCGGGAGGCAACGACAAAGGCGGCGCCAAGGAGTTCCACGGCGCGTGGCCGTACGAGATCCCGCCCAAGGGTCACTTCAACGTGATGAGCGGTGTGCTCGACTCCATCCTTGGTGGGACCGCTTTCCAGGACCTCTTCCTCATCCCCGGCGGCATGTGGCTGTGGGAGGAGAAGAAGTGGTACAACCTCCTCGCCGACAACTTCGCCTTCGACGAGGCGGCCAAGACGTTCACCTACACCATCAAGAAGGGCCTGAAGTGGTCCGATGGTAAGGAGATCACCAGCAAGGATGTCGAGACGACGTTCTGGTGCCGCTGGGTCATGCGCCAGATCGAGTGGAACTACGTCGACGACATCGAGGTCAAGGACGGACAGACCGTCGTCTTCAAGCTGAGCAACCCGGCCACGGTGCTCGAGCGCTACATCATCCGGCAGGGCATCTACAGCGACGCGACCTATGGCGAGTTCGCCAAGCGGGCCAAGGCGCTGAAGAAGTCCGGCAAGGACATGGACAGCGACGAGGGCACCAAGCTCAACGAGGACCTGCAGAAGGCGCGTCCGGACGGCATCATCGCCAGCGGTCCGTTCAACATCGACACCAAGTCGATCACCAGCGGCCGGCTCGACCTGGTGAAGAACAAGACCGGCTACGCCGCCGGCGAGGTGAAGTTCGACAAGGTCGTCATCTTCAAGGGCGAGACGAACGACATCGCGCCGCTGGTGAAGAACAAGTCCGTCGACTACGCGACGCACGGCTTCGCGATCGCGCAGGAGCGCGGCTTCGAGAGCGTGGGCATCCGGATCATCCGGCCTCCGGTCTACTCCGGTCCCGCGCTGTTCTTCAGCCTCGACAAGGTTCCGGAGTTCAAGGACGTCCGGGCGCGGCAGGCCCTGGCGTACGTCATCGACCGCAACGCCAACGGCAAGGTCTCGCTCGGCGAGTCCGGCAAGGGCGTCGTCAACATGACCGGTTTCTCCGACCTGCAGGTCGAGGACTGGATGTCGGCCGGGGACATCGCCAAGCTCAACAAGTACCCCGTCGACACCGCCAAGGCGACCGACCTGCTGACCCAGGCGGGCTGGAAGCAGAGCGGCGGCAAGTGGACGAAGCCGGACGGCAAGCCGGCGAAGTACACCCTCGGGTTCCCGAGCGACTACGCCGACTGGGCACCGGCCGGCAAGAACGTCGCGGAACAGCTCACGAAGTTCGGTATCGAGATCTCGCAGCGCGGCGTGGTGTCGACCCAGCTCGACCCGGATGTCTACAAGGGCAACTTCGAGCTGGCGATCCACCCGTGGGGCGCGGGCAACCCGCACCCGTTCTTCGCGTTCTCGGCCGACTTCTTCACCTACAACTACATCATCGCCAAGAACCAGGGTGGCAAGGGCATCAACTTCCCGTTGCAGACCTCCACCCAGGCCTTCGGTGACGTGGACATCGAGAAGCTGGTCGTCAGCTCCGGTGAAGGGCTCGACGAGGCGGCGCAGAAGGCGAAGATCAGCCAGCTCGGCGTGATCTTCAACGAGACGCTGCCGATCCTGCCGCTGTTCGAGCGCTACGGCAACAACGCGTGCGTCGAAGGCGTACGGGTCAAGTCGTGGCCGAAGGACGGCGACCCGATCCTGATGAACTCGCCGTACGCCGACAACTTCACCATCCTGCTGATGCTGCAGGGCAAGCTCGAAGCGGTCTGATCCACCGGACCAGACCGTTAGCGGTCGATGGTCGATGCCCGCTCCCGTGGACGAAGGCGCCACGGGGCGGGCATCGCTATATTTCAAGGGCCAACCGGCCCTGAGTCGGAGCTCGTGTTGTCTCGCGGCGCGTTGCCGTTGTGGGTTGCCTCCGGCGGGTCGGACACTCAGGGCTCGGAACCGGGGGCTTCCCGGAACCAGACTGTGCTGGCGTTCCCCGAGCTGGCCGAGGTCGTGGAGTCGTACGCCGCTACGTTGCGTCCGGCGGAGGGTTGAGCTCGCGGCCGGCGCCTTCGCCGGGGGAGAGGTAGCGGCGGGCACGGTCCTCGATGCTGAGCCGGGCGGTGGGCTTGCCGGCCCGGCTGATGCCGCCCCTGCCGTTGGCGTACGGGTACGTGCCGAACCACAGGTCGCCGTCCCGGTCCTGCATGATCGCGCGCACCAGGTCCTCGACCAGACCGTTCTGTTTCGTGTACGACTGCCACGTCGTCCCGTCGTAGCGGCTGACGCCGCCCTCCGTGCCGAACCACATGGTCTTGCTCGCGTCGATCAGCATGGCGTAGACGCGCTCGTTGACCAGGCCGTCCAGCGTCGTCAGGCGGTACCACGTGTCGCCGTCGAGGATCGAGACGCCGTTGATCGTGCCGAACCACATCCGGCCGTCGGGGTCCTCGAACATCGAGTAGACGCAGTCGTCGATCAGGCCGTCGTCGCGGGTGTAGCGGCGCCAGCGCGAGCCGTCCCAGCAGCCGACGCCGGCGCCCTGGCCGTGCTCGTACGTCCCGACCCAGATCCGGCCGCGGGAGTCCTCGAACACCTTCAGGATCTCGCGGCTCGGCAGGCCGTCCCGCTTGCTGAACGACCGCCAGTCCGTACCGTCGAACCGGTGCAGCCCACCGCCGGACCAGGCCGCGCGCCAGCAGCCCGCCCACAGCCGCTGCGACTGGTCGAAGTGGATGTTGAGGATGCTCGTGCCCTTCAGGCCGGCGTCGACGAACCGCTCGCCCTCCAGCCGGTTCAGGCCCGCGTCCGTGGCGACCCAGATCCGGTTCGCGGCGTCCTCGCGGATGCAGGTCACCGCGTTGCTGGCCAGGCCGTGCCGCCGGTTGTAGGTGGTCCAGCCGCCGTGCCCCTTGTTCGGCTCGTACTTCGCGAGGCCGCCGCCCCAGGTGCCGACCCAGATCCGGCCGGCGGAGTCCTGGAACAGGTCGTAGATCCAGTTGTGTGGCAGGCCGTCGGCCGTTGTGAACGACTCCCACTCGAGCGTCTCGTCCTGGTCGGCCTGCTCCAGGAACCGCCGCATCAGGTCGCGTACGGTCTGACGGCCGGGAGCCGGCGAGGCCGGGGACGGGACCGGGGCCGACGCCGCCGGCCGGCGGGACGAGTCGTCCGGCTCGGTCATCGACGGGCTCCGTCCTGGCCGTGGAGCAGCGCCCGCAGTGCACCGCGGACCTCGGCGAGCCGCTCGCACTCCTCGTCGATGGCGCG
The DNA here is from genome assembly GCF_054779015.1 of Flindersiella endophytica. NCBI lineage: Bacteria > Bacillati > Actinomycetota > Actinomycetes > Propionibacteriales > Nocardioidaceae > Flindersiella > Flindersiella endophytica. Next base: position 533,875 of record NZ_BAAGYY010000013.1, on the reverse strand, counting down.
GCGGAACTCCTCGCTCTGCTGCCGCATCCGCTGGTTGGCGGCCTCCTCGGTGTCGTTGAGCTCGTCGAACGTCGCCGCCTGCCGAAGCGTGCGCAGCCGCCGGTCGAGCCTGCGTTCGGCGGCGAGGTACTGCGCGAGGTGCGAGCACACCTCCTGATCCGGCAGGATCCGGAACCGGATGACGAACGCCTCCATCAGCGTGTAGTCCCTGGCCTTGTAGGCGGAGTGCGCGACGTCGAAGACGGCGTAGGGCGTGTCGGAGGTGTCGGCGTGGACGTTCGGCAGCACGATCCGCTTGAAGTCGCGGACGATCCGTGCCTTGACGGCCGCGTCCAGCTCCTTCTCGTCCTCTGCGAGCGCGGACCGGTCGAACGCGCCGGAGGTGTCCGGCGCGGCGGCGTCGCCTTCGGCTCCAGATTGCGGCTCGGCTCCGGCTTCGTCGCCGTCGGGATGCTCGGTCTCGACCGTGACCAGGGCCTCGCACACCTCTTCATAGAGCGCCTCGGCGCTCGCATAGCCACCGCGCTCCAGCTTGCCGCGGATCCGCTCGTACTCCGCCTCCAACGTCCTCCGCCGCGCGATCGTCTCGTGCAACCGCGCGGCGGTGTGCAGCACCTGAACGCTGAACGCGGCCTCGAGCCTCCGCATCCGGTCCGACAGCGCGATGTAGTCCTCGAGTGCCAGCACCACCCGCGCCCGCACGTTGTCGATCTCACGCACCTTGTCCGCCAACACGTACTGGAGAGTAGGAAGCGCCGGCTGGGACCAGTCCCATCCGGCACTTCCGGCAGCGATGCGTGGTGTCTGGATTACGTACGGGCAGTGCGCCAGGCGTCCTTGACGCTGACCTTGGCGCCCATCCGCAGGACCGCGCCTTCGTAGATCCGGCCGCCGATCGTGATCAGTGCGGCGATCGCGGCGATCATCAGGCCCATCGCAAGAAGCAGCTCCCACCAGGGCGCCGAACCGCGGGCCATCCGGACGGGGGAGGCCAGCGCCGAGAACGGCGGCACGACGCCGAGGAGGCGGGAGACCCAGCTGTCGGGGTTGGAGTTGACGTAGAACGTCGCGAAGAACGAGACCATCACGAGCATGTTCAGCGGCCCGATGACGTTCTGCAGCTCCTCCTGACGCGACACCCGCGCCGCTGTGGCGGCGAACACCGAGCTGTAGAACGCGTAGCCCAGGACGAACCACGCGAAGACGTACCCGACAGGTATCAGCAGGTTGGTGTCGACGGTGAGCATGCCGGTCACGTCGCCGATCGTGAGGCCGAACGCCGCGATGATGACCAACTGCAGCAGCCCGAGCAGGCCGATGCCGAGAATCTTGCCGGCGAGCAGCGCCTTGGTCGGCACCGCCGAGAGGATGAGCTCGACGACCCGCGACGACTTCTCCTCGACCACGCCGAACGCGACCCACATGCAGTAGCCGAGGATCTGGCCGTAGAGCAGGATCGCGCCGACGAACGCCACCTGACCGCGCTGCTCGGCCGCCGGGTCGACGGGGTCGACGCTCTCGACGGCCAGCGGCTTGACCTGCTGTCCGCCGGTCATGACCTGCTGGTGCGCGGTCTGCAGTACCAGGCCGAGGTCGGTGTCGAGGTCCTTCTTCACCACGACCTTGTCGCTCGTGATGTAGGCGTCGAGGTCGCCGCTCTCCAGCGCCGTACGCGCCTGTGCCTCGTCCTCCAGGCGGGTGCGCTCGAGCGTGATGCCCGACTGCTTCGCGGCCGCGTCGGCGACCGTCTGCATCGTGTCGGCCCGCGGGCCGGCGTAGGCGACCTGGTACGTGTCGTCGCCGCCGAACAGCCTCGGCAGGAACAGCACGGCCGCGAGGATCGCCACCGTGATCAGCGTCGAGACGACGAACGACCGGTCGCGCAGGCGCTCCCGCAGCTCGCGGCGGGCGACCAGGCGGATCGCCGCGCCCTGGGACAGTGGGGCACTCATGCGACGGTCCTTTCCGGAGCCGGAACGTTCTCTTCGGAGACGACCGAACGGAACAGCTCGGCCAGCGTCGGCTGGATCGGCCGGAACTCCGCGACCCGGCCCGCCGTACGTGCGGCGTCCAGCAGCACCTGCTCGTCGGCGGCCTCGGTCAGCTCGGTGATCGTGATCAGCCCGGAGCCGTTGTTGCGGCTCTGGTCGAGCACGTGCACGCCCGGTACGTCGACGGTCCAGGCGGGTGCGTCGAGCACCACGCGGTACTGCCGCGGCCGGTCCTTGGTCCGCAGCTCCTCCACTGTGCCGGTCGCGACGATCCGGCCGGCGCGGATGATGCCGACGGCGTCGCAGAGCCGCTCCACCAGGTCGAGCTGGTGACTGGAGAACAGCACGCCGACGCCTCGCCGTACGCGCTGGTCGAGGATGTGGGCCAGCGCGTCGACGCCCACCGGGTCGAGGCCGGAGAACGGCTCGTCGAGCACCAGGAACGTCGGGTCGTGGACGAGGGCGGCCGCCAGCTGGACCCGCTGCTGGTTGCCGAGCGAGAGCTGCTCCACCCGGTCACGGGCCCGGTCCGACAGGCCGAACTCGCCGAGCAGCTCGTCGGTGGCCTGCTCGGCGGCCCTGGCGGGCGCGCCTCGCAGTTCGGCGAGGTAGATCAACTGGTCGCGAATCCGCATCTTGGGATAGAGGCCGCGTTCCTCCGGCATGTAGCCGAAGCCGCGCCTTGCATCGGAACCCGCCCGGCGGCCCTGCCAGGTGATCGTTCCGGCGTCCTGGGCGAGCACGCCCATGATGATCCGCATGGTGGTGGTCTTGCCGGCACCGTTCGTACCGACGAAGCCGAACATCTGACCGGGTTCGATCGTCAGATCGAGCCCGTCGACGGCGAGCAGGTCGCCGTACCGCTTGGTCACGCCTCGAAGTTCCAGCACGCTCAGTAGTTTCGCAGAGCCGACTGGGCAGATTTGTCCTCCTCGGGTACAGTTCAGCCTCGCTCGGGGGGAGGACCTGGGCTCGACACCTGGTGGAGGCCGGTTCCGCGAGGTCGAAAACCTCCCGTCTGCGTAGATCCGGGGTTACCCACGCGACACGCGGGCAAGGTTGCGGCATCGCGCGATCGGATAGGGCAAAATCTGCCCGCTGGATCGGGCACAAGTTCGCTTCGTTGAGCGTTAGGTGCACGACAGCAGGCGTGTGCGGCCGGTTGAGGGCCATGGGGCGGCCAAGGTCGGCGAACCACCTGCAGCCAGCACGACCCGCACAAAGTTGTGCGACCGCGATACCGCGTAAGCCAGGGGAAGAGGGACGATGGCCACCGACTACGACGCGCCTCGCAAAACCGAGGAAGAGCTCTCCGAGGACAGTATCGAGGAGCTCAAGGCGCGGCGGATGGACAAGAATTCCGGAAAGGTCGACGTCGACGAGGCCGAAGTGGCCGAGACGTTCGAGCTGCCCGGTGCCGACTTGTCCAATGAGGAACTCTCGGTACGAGTGCTACCCCGCCAGGCCGATGAGTTCACGTGCTCGCGCTGTTTCCTTGTTCACCACCGCAGCCAGCTCGCCAGTGAGAAGAACGGTCAGTTGGTCTGCATGGACTGCGCCGCCTGAAAGCTTTCCGTACCACGATCTTCGTGGCATGCGGGTGAAAGGGCCCAGGGGCGGGGTCCGGACGAACAAGAACAACGCGTCCATCGCACGTGGAGGTTGACAGCAGGGGCGACCCTGCCGCCACCTCCATGCGGTGGGCGCGTTTGGCATGCCCGAGGCGGATGCGCGCCGGGGCACCTCTAGTGCTTGGCGAGCTTGCGGGCCTTGCGCTTGACGGCTTTGCCCGCCTTGCCGGCCTTCGCCTTGCCTTTTTCTCCGGCGAGCACCAGCGAGTTGCCCGGCTTGGTGTTCTTCGGCTTGGACTCCTTGGACTCCTTGGGCCCGGGCGGCAGCTCGCCGGTCCAGGCCTGCCAGCGGTTGGCGGCCACCTTCGTGGCGACAAGCTGCGCCGCGGCGATCCCAATGGCGCTGGCGCCGACCCAGACGAGAGTTTCCGCCAGGTGCGCATCCGGATTTCCGGCCGGCTTCTTCTCCGGCGGCTCCTTGCCCGTGACGAATCGCCAGCTGCCGTCCAATGCCTTCTTGGTCAGCGTCACAGCGACTACGGTGCTCACGGTACGCACGACCATCCAGCCGACCTTGCCCGCAGCAGACATCGACAACCTCCTCAGCTTGGATCTACCTTGCCCTACCCTCAAGCTCCAGATGTGGCACTCAGCGCGCAAATATTCTCTAGAGATAAGGTCGGACCCCGTGACCAGCGGTAGTGACCACGACGACGTTCCGGTGCTGTTCAACCGCCTCGATCCGGACGTCCCGATTCCGAGCTATGCCCATCCAGGTGACGCGGGCGCGGACCTGGTGTCGACGATCGAGGTGACCCTGCAGCCCGGTGAGCGAGCCGTGGTGCCGACCGGCATCGCCATCGCGCTTCCGAACGGCTATGCCGCGTTCGTCCACCCGCGTTCCGGCCTGGCCGCCCGCTGTGGCGTCTCGATCGTCAACACGCCCGGCACCGTCGATGCCGGCTACCGCGGCGAGCTGAAGATCATCCTGGTCAACCTCGACCCGAAGACGCCGGTCGAGCTGCATCCCGGCGACCGGATCGCGCAGCTGGTCGTCCAGCGCGTCGAACACGCCCGGTTCGTCGAGGTCGACACGCTGCCCGGATCCATCCGGGGTGCCAACGGCTTTGGGAGCAGCGGGGGATTTGGTACCAAGGAAGCACAGGCGAAGCCAGAGGGGGCGCGGTCGTGATCTTCCGCAAGTCTGAGAAGCCGGAGTACTCCGAACAGCTCGAGGAGCAGTACCGCAAGCGCGGCCGCCGGCGGCGCGAGCGCGAGGAGGCCGACCCGTACGCTCATCTGACTGGCGGCGGCCACGACCGTCCGCGCCCGCCGAAGCAGCCCGACCACCCCGGCCCCTACGACGTCTCGGAGATCGACATCTCCGACGAGTCGCAGCACCGGATCGACCTCGGTGGGCTCGTGATCACGCCACTGCCGGGCATGGAACTGCGGCTGCAGATCGACGAGGCGAGCCAGACCGTCGTCGCCGCGCTGCTGGTGATGGACGACTCGGCGCTGGAGCTGCGGGCGTTCGCCGCCCCGCGCAGCTCGGGACTGTGGGACGAGCTCCGCAAGGAGATCTCGTCGGAGACCAGCCGCCGCAACGGCGTCGTCACCGAGAACCGCGGGCCGTACGGCACCGAGCTGAAGGTGATCGTCCCGGTTCGCGCGCCCGACGGCTCCCAGGCTAGCCAGGTATCAAGGATCATGGGAATCGACGGGCCGCGCTGGTTCCTGCGTGGCACGCTGATCGGCAGGGCCGCGGGAGAGCCGCAGGTCGCCGGTCCGCTGCTGCAGGCGCTGGCACAGGTCGTCGTCGTACGCGGCAAGGCACCGATGGCCCCGCGCGACATGATTCCGCTTCGACTACCGGAGCAGGGAGCCCAGGGAGCCTGAGATGGCGCAGACGAGCGACAAGGCCGGCAACGCTGACCCGGCCGACAAGGCCGGCAAGCCCGGGCTGTGGCGGCGGGCACTGTCCCGGTTCGCCAGCAGCCACGAGGAGCAGGTGGCGGCCGAGCTGCAGGAGACCGTCCAGAAGTCCGGATACAACCCCGTCGGCCGCTGTGCGGACAGGCAGCGGGTGAAGCTGCGCGGCACGCTGCGTACCGTCACGCTGTCGCCCAGGGCCGGCACGCCGACGCTCGAGGCCGAGCTGTACGACGGTTCCGGCACGGTCACCCTGGTCTGGCTCGGCCGGCGCCGGATCGTCGGCGTCGAACCCGGGCGCGACATCATGGTCTCCGGCCGGATCGCGATCCACGACAACCGGCGCATCATGTACAACCCGAGCTACGAGCTCTGTCCGATGGGGGCCTCATGAGTCAGCAGCCGCCGGCCCAGGGTGGGTGGACGCCCGCCGCTCGTCCTGAGGCGACCGAGGCGACTGAAGCGACCGAGACAACCGAGGCGACGCAGCCACCGCCGGGCCCTGATCAGCCCGCCGAGCCGGGGCAGCCCACCTCCGGCTCCGGTGAGGCGTTCTCGCTGATCAAGGCGTTCGGTGGCTGGGGTGGCCTGCTCGACGCCGGCCTGCCGACGATCGCGTTCCTGATCAGCTATCCCGTGTCCGGTCGCGACCTCCGCCTCGCCCTGATCATCTCGATCGGGGTCGGCGTGCTGCTCACCGCGGCCCGGCTGGTTCGCCGCGACCCGCTGCAGAACGTGATCGGCGGCTTCCTCGCCCTCGCGCTGGCAGCGTGGATCGCCCACAAGACCGGCGACGCGAAGAACTTCTATCTTCCCGGACTGTTCATCAACGCCGGGTACGCCCTGGTCTACCTCGTCGCCAACCTGCTGCGCTGGCCGCCGATCGGTCTCGTGGTGGGCCTCGGCGCGGGCTGGGGTCTGACCTGGCGGCAGGATCCCGTGCTGGTCCGCGCGTTCGTACGTGCGGGCTGGTTGTGGGTCGGTGTGTTCGCGCTGCGGATCGCCGTCCAGCTGCCGCTCTACCTCGCCGGTCAGGTCGACGCGCTCGGCATCGCCCGGGTCGCGATGGGCTGGCCGCTCTTCCTCGTGCTGATGTGGCTGACCTACCTCGTGATCAAGGCTTCCGTGCCGCCCAGCAAGTGGACCGAGGTCAAGAAGTCGGCCGAGGCCGCGGCCGCCAAGCGCGATCGCTGAGCGCGTCCCGCCGCTTCTACGCCTGCTCACCCCGCGCCTGCAGGGACTGCGGAGACACCAGCTCCCACCAGCCGATCTCCGCGAGCTGCTCGCGCGTCGCGGGCCGGCGCAGCCGGTCGCCGTCCGGCCAGCTTCCGGACTCCGGCAGACGTCCGGCCGGCTCCCGCCCGTGTGGGTCGTCCCAGGTGCGGAAGCACAGGTCGCAGAACAGCACGGTTCGCCCGGCCCAAGTCGTCCAGGTGACCAGCCGCCCGTCGTCGCCGGCCGGGCACTCGGAGAGCCAGTACGCCGCGGGATGCGGCGGGCTCCACGTACCCGGCGCGAGCGGAGGTTGCCGGCCCGGCTCCTCACCATGCGCCCGCAGCGACAGCGGATGGACGAGCGGCCACCAGCCGAGTGCCTCCAGCTCCTCGCGGCGGGCCGGCCGGTCGAGCTCGTCCTCCTGGTCGCCATCCCTCCACTTGCCGTCAGGCCCGACGACGAGCTCCGAAAGGGGGTCGAGGTCGCGCGGGTCGTACCACGTGGTGTGGCAGACGTCGCAGCAGAGCACGGGCCGCCCGCGCCGGCTGATCCAGGCTTCGACCATGCCCTGGTCCGGCACGGCCGGGCACTCGGCCAGGGCGTACGGAACGAGGTGATGCTTGCGTGGCCGGCGGCTCATGAGCACCACGATAGGCGCCCGTAACAGCCAGTTGCCGCCATCTGGCCTGCGCTTACGATGGTTGACGTGACTGATCAGACCGACACTTCCGCTGCCAGCAGCAACCAGGCGGTTTCTCCCAACGGCCCCGCCACCGGCACCGCGCGGGTCAAGCGCGGCATGGCGGAGATGCTCAAAGGCGGCGTGATCATGGACGTCGTGACCCCCGAGCAGGCGAAGATCGCCGAGGACGCCGGTGCGGTCGCGGTGATGGCACTGGAGCGCGTACCCGCCGACATCCGCGCGCAGGGCGGCGTGGCCCGGATGAGCGACCCCGACATGGTCGACGGGATCATCCAGGCGGTATCGATCCCGGTGATGGCCAAGGCCCGGATCGGCCACTTCGTCGAGGCCCGGGTCCTGCAGGCGATCGGCGTCGACTACGTCGACGAGTCCGAGGTGCTCACGCCCGCCGACGAGGCGCACCACATCGACAAGTTCGCGTTCGACGTTCCGTTCGTCTGCGGCGCGACCAACCTCGGTGAGGCGCTGCGCCGGATCTCCGAGGGCGCGGCGATGATCCGTTCCAAGGGCGAGGCCGGCACGGGCAACGTCGTCGAGGCGACCCGTCACATGCGGTCGATCCGTACGGAGATCGGCCGTCTGACCACACTCGCCCCGGAAGAGCTGTACGCCGCCGCCAAGGAGCTGCGCGCGCCGTACGACCTGGTGGCAGAGGTCGCCGCCGCCGGCAAGCTGCCCGTGGTGCTGTTCACCGCCGGCGGCATCGCCACGCCCGCCGACGCGGCGATGATGATGCAGCTCGGCGCCGAGGGCGTTTTCGTCGGCTCCGGCATCTTCAAGTCCGGCGACCCCGCCCGGCGGGCCGCCGCGATCGTCAAGGCGACGACGTTCCACGACGACCCCGACGTGATCGCCAAGGTCTCGCGCGGGCTCGGCGAGGCGATGGTCGGCATCAACCTCACCGACCTCAACGACGACCAGCGGCTGGCCACCCGCGGCTGGTAACCGCAAGGCCGTATGTAAAGAAGGCGAACGCGCCGGCCACGGACCCGTGTGACCGGCGCGTTCGCGTACCCCCTGGAGAGCTCGTCAGCCGGCGTCGGCGAACGAGTAGTCGTCGGTCGTGAGCGTCCCGACGCTGTCGAGTGTCAGCCCGAAGCTGGTCGCCACCATGCCGCTCGGCACGGCCGGCGTGGTCCAGGTCGCCTCGGTCCAGTCGGCCGCGGCCGGCAGCCGCGGGCTCTGTGTCCAGTACGCCCACTGCCCGATCGCGTTGCGCTGGTACATCGTGAAGAAGACCTCGGCACTCGACTTGTACCAAACCTTCACGGTGTACGAATGGCCCGTCTGGACCAGCGGTGAGCACTCACCCAGGTCGAACCTCGGAACGAGCTTCGCATCGCCGTCGGTCAGGCTGCTGATCGTGACCCGCTCCGCCCAGCTGGACGTGTGCGCGTCGGGCACCCGGGCGAACGACGGCGTGTTGGTGCCGTAGCCGCTCGGGCTCCAGCATTCGGGGTTGCCCGAGCCGTCGCCGGGTGTCTCGAGGCTGGGGTTGCGTGCGACGTTCACACCCGGTCCCTGGGGCGCGGGCGGCGCGGCCGGTGTCACGGTCGGCTTGACAGTTCCGCCCACGACCTGGTCGACCGTACGCACGTACGTGCCCTGGATCAGCCACCGCGAGGACAACCAGGAGAGGAACTGGTTCAGCACGGTCGGGCTGATCGCGAGTGGGTTGCAGCCGTCACAGACGTGGTGCAGGTTGTAGACCAGCCAGCCGCCGTTGCGCTCGGCGCGCTGTACCGACTGCTTCAGCTCGGCCAGCGACCAGGTGGTGTCGATGTCGTCGGGCGTCCGCAGCGCGTACGGGTCGAGCGGGTGGACCGACTCGGCGTTCGGGCAGTCCGTGCAGGTCTCCGGCGACCAGATGTCGCCGACCGCGCGGCCGGTGTTGTAGCCGCACTGCTGGACGATCGACTTGGCCGTGTCGTTGACGTCGGCGAACGGATAGGCGAACGACGTGACGCGGTAGCCCCACGAAGTCAAGGTGTTGCGGTCGGTACAGACCTGCCGATTGGCTTCGGCAGGCGACAGCGTGATCAGGCTCTGGTGGGTGACCGTGTGCCCGCCGATCTCGTGACCCTTGCTCTTCAGGGTGTCGAGGTTGGCGCGGGTCATGTAGCCGGACTGCCCGATCAGTGCCGAGTTGATATAGAACGTCGCGTCCATGTTGTACCGATCGAACATCGGGATCGCCGTCATGTTGTCGGCGAGACCGTCGTCGAAGGTGAACGAGACATAGGTCCGTGGGAGGATCAGCGCGTTGGCTGGCGCCTGAAGAAGCGTCAGCGTGAGCGCCGCCACGGCGAGGCCGGCGGCCAGCAACCCGAGCCGGCGGCGCCCCCTTCGTGGGCCGGATGTGTACATGGAGTGCCCCTGCAGGTCTGTGCGAATGTGAACAACCCGTTGGCAACCAGACTGCTGCGAGGGCGGGGTGGTTACACAAAGCCATGCGTTCGTGAGCAAATGGCTCGGATCCGTACGCTGGGAGGGTGCCTTCCAACCCTTCCAACCTGACCATCGGTGTCCTCGCCCTGCAGGGTGACGTCCGCGAGCACCTGCGCATGCTCGAGGCCTCTGGCGCACGTGCGATCCCCGTACGCCGGCTCGAGGAGCTGTTCGCCGTCGACGGCCTCGTCATCCCCGGCGGCGAGTCGACCACGATGATCAAGCTGGCCGAGGCGTTCGAGCTGCTCGAGCCGCTGCGCAAGCGGATCGGCGACGGCATGCCGGCGTTCGGCACCTGCGCGGGCATGATCATGCTGGCCGACCGGATCGAGGACGGCATCGCGGGCCAGCAGACGATCGGCGGCATCGACGTCACGGTGCGGCGCAACGCGTTCGGCCGTCAGGTCGACTCGTTCGAGGCCGACCTCGACTTCCCGGCCCTCGCGGGAGCCGCCGACGACCCCGCGTTCCACGCGGTCTTCATCCGTGCGCCCTGGGTCGAGTCGGTTGGTGCCAATGCGCAAGCACTCGCTCACATCAGTGGCCCAGTGAGCTCCGGCCCAGCTCACGGTAGGGTGGTCGCCGTTCGCCAGGGTCATCTGCTCGCGACGGCATTCCACCCGGAGCTGACCGGCGACGCAAGAGTGCACGAGTACTTCGTTCAGCTTGCCAAGGAGGTCTAGTCCGTCATGTCCGGCCACTCCAAGTGGGCGACCACAAAGCACAAGAAGGCCGTGATCGACGCCAAGCGGGGAAAGCTCTTCGCCAAGCTGATCAAGAACGTCGAGGTCGCGGCCCGCGTCGGCGGAGCTGACCCCGCCGGCAACCCCACGCTGTTCGACGCCATCCAGAAGGCGAAGAAGAGCTCGGTGCCCAACGACAACATCGACCGTGCCGTCAAGCGTGGTGCGGGCCTCGAAGCAGGCGGCGCCGACTACCAGACTCAGATGTACGAAGGTTATGCCGCGGGTGGCGTGGCGGTTCTGGTCGAGTGCCTCACCGACAACCGCAACCGCGCCGCCGGCGAGGTGCGCACGGCGATGACCCGCAACGGCGGCAACATGGCCGACGCCGGCAGCGTGTCCTACATGTTCACGCGCAAGGGCGTCGTGGTCGTTCCGCTGGAGCAGGAGGGCAAGCCGCTCGGCGAGGACGACGTACTCGGCGCGGTGCTCGACGCGGGCGCCGAGGAGGTCAACAACCTCGGTGAGTCGTTCGAGGTCGTCTGCGAGCCGACCGACCTGGTGGCCGTCCGCTCCGCCCTGCAGGACGCCGGCATCGACTACGACTCGGCGGAGTCGAGCTTCGTGCCGAGCATGACCGTGCCGCTCGACGAGGACAACGCCCGTAAGGTCTTCCGGCTGATCGAGGCGCTCGAAGACAGCGACGACGTGCAGAACGTCTACGCCAACTTCGATGTCTCCGACGAGATCCTGGAAAAGGTGGGCTAGCTCCCACCGCGTGGAGGGCTACGGTAGGTCCATGCACGGGGAGGCTCAGGACGTCGCCAGCGCGACCGTCGAGCTGTTGCGGCTCGACGGCTACGTGCTGCGTGAACGCGTGGGCGAGGGCGGCATGGGCGTGGTCTACAAGGCCGACGACCCGCATGGCCGGACCGTCGCGATCAAGCTGATGAAGCCGCACATCGCGGCCGACCCGGAGATCCGCCGGCGGTTCGCGCGGGAGGCGCGCGTGCTGTCGCGCGTACGCGGCAACCACATCGCCGAGGTACTCGACGCCGACGTGCTGGCCGAGACGCCGTACGTCGTCACGCGCTACGTCAACGGGCCGGCACTCTACGACGTCATCACGCACGGTGGCCCGTTGCGCGGCGGCGACCTGGCCGACCTGGCCGGCGACCTCGCCGACGCGCTCAACTCCATCCACGGCGCCGGCATCGTGCACCGCGACCTCAAGCCCGGCAACGTGCTGATCCAGGACGGCATCGCGGTCGTCATCGACTTCGGCATCGCGCAGTTCGTCGACGAGACCCGCTGGACCCGCACCGGCATGGTCTACGGCACACCGGGATACGTCTCTCCGGAGGTGCTCAGTGGGGGAGACGTGAGCGCGGCGGCAGACATCCACGCGTGGGCGGCCACCGTCGCGTTCGCGGCGACCGGCCACTCGCCGTTCGGCTCCGGGCCGCTGGAAGCGGTCGCCTACCGCGTTCTCCACGACGAGCCCCGGCTCGACGACTGCCCGCCCTGGCTGCGCCCGGTGATCGAGCGCTGCCTCTCCAAGGACCCGGCGGTGCGGCCGAACGCCAAGGAACTGCTCGACTGGCTGGAGCTCGGCAAGGTGCCGCCGCCTCCGGCGATCAACCTCGGCACCCCGGCCGGTGCGGTGCCACCGAGCGACTCGTCACCGACCCGGCAGGAGCCTTCGGCCTACGACTCGCCTGGCCTCGAGGCGCCGGTCGGCTATCCGCAGGCGGTGGCCTACGCCCCGCCGCTGCCACAGGAGCAGCCGCAGGCCTATCCGCAGCCGCCCTACGAGCAGCCGTTCAACCAGCCGCCCTACCACCAGCAGCTTCCATACAACGGCGCGCCCTACGACGGCCACGGGCACCAGCAGCCCGGGCCGGCGACGGCTGCCATGCCGCTCGACGACACCGCCGAGGCTCCGCCTGTCGAGCCACCGCCCGACACCAAGCCGCGCTGGACGATGTGGCACGCGATCTCGGTCGGCGCGTTGTTCGTCGCGCTTGGTGGGTTCGGCGGCGTCGTGCCGATCGTGGCGCTCGCCGCGATGCTCGGCTGGCTGGTGCTCGCCCGCACCGTCGATCGGGCCGGGCGGCACGTCGAAGCCAGGCGTGACCGTCGCGGCGGCCGGACCAAGAGCGACTCGCTGGTCGCGGTGACGACGCTGCCCTGGCACGCGCTCCGGGGCGGCCTGCTGACGGCGCTGACCGCGCCGGTCATGCTGATCGGTGCGGTGTGCCTGGTCGGGCTGGCGGCGCTGCTCGCCTACGCCGGGGTGCTGCCGCGTCGCCTCGACGCCTATCTCGCACTCGCCATGCTGTGCACGGCCGTGCTCGCCTGGTGGGGCATCGATGGCGGGAGTGTGCGCGACGGCAGCCGGCGGATCATCCGCTGGGCGATGCCCAACACGACGATGCTGGTCGTCGGCGTGTTCGTGTCGGTCGTGCTGGCGATGTTGGCGCTGACCGCGTTCAACAGCGAGGGCGCCATCTACTGGTGGCCGCTCAGCGAGGACATGCTGCCCAACCTGCCGGAACCCCTCGACCAGATCCTGAACCACTGGGATCGCTAGCTCTGTCGCCCACTCGCGTGTCGTACCGCCGAATCGGCCGGCTGAGCCGATAGCGTTCCGAACAAACGTTCGTAAATCGGTAGGAGGCGGCTGTGCGGGTGCTGGGAGTCGACCCTGGGCTGACCCGGTGCGGGCTCGGCCTGGTCGACGGCGGCCCGGCGCGCCGGCTCGCGCTGGTCGAGGTCGACGTCGTGCGCACCAGTCCCGACTGGGAGCTCGGGCAGCGACTGCTCGCCGTCGAGCGCGCGGTCGATTCCTGGCTCGACGAGCACAAGCCCGACTGTGTGGCGATCGAGCGCGTGTTCAGCCAGCACAACGTCCGCACGGTGATGGGCACCGCGCAGGTCAGCGGCGTGATCATCGCGGCGGCCGCGCGCCGGAGCATCCCCGTCCACCTGCACACGCCGAGCGAGGCCAAGGCGGCGGTCACCGGCAACGGCCGGGCCGACAAGGCACAGGTGACCGCGATGGTGACCCGCATCCTGGCGCTGCCGGCCAGGCCGAGCCCCGCCGACGCGGCCGACGCGCTGGCGCTGGCGATCTGCCAGCTGTGGCGCGGCCCGGCCAACGGACGGATCGCCGCGGCGCTGGCCGCACAGCCGAGGAGGCAGGAGTCTGCTCGCCGCGGTACTCGATCCGGCGGCTCCGCCGCGCGGGCCGAGCCACCGCTGCTCGGCTCATCTACACCGGGTGGCGACTCCCGGATCCCCGGGGCAAAGCGCGGATCGACGTCGATAGGAGAGTAGGTCGCGTGATCGCTTTCGTACGTGGCAAGGTCACCGCGGTCGGGCTCGACTCGGCCGTCGTCGATGTCGGCGGGATCGGCATCGAGGTGCTGGCGACGCCCGGCACGCTTGCCGATCTGCGCGTCGGCACGGCCGCGACGCTGCCGACGAGCTTGGTCGTACGCGAGGAGTCGCTGACGCTCTACGGCTTCGCCGACGACGACGAGCGCATGGTCTTCCAGTTGCTGCAGACCGCCAGCGGCGTCGGCCCGCGGCTGGCTCAGGCGATGCTCGCCGTGCACCGGCCCGACGAGCTGCGCCGCGCGGTCGCCGCCGACGACCTGGTGGCGCTGACCAAGGTGCCCGGCATCGGCAAGAAGGGCGCCCAGCGCATCGTGCTGGAGCTGAAGGACCGGCTCGGCCCGCCGGCGAGTGCGGTGCTCAGCAACGGTTCCGCGGCCACCTCGGCGCCGTGGCGCGAGCAGGTCCGGCCGGCGCTGCTCGGTCTCGGCTGGTCGGCGAAGGAGGCCGACGGCGCGCTCGACAAGGTGGCCGACCTCGCCGAGGAACAGCAGGCGGAGCAGGGCGTGACCGACGTACCCGCACTGCTGCGCGCGGCGTTGCAGTCGCTCTCGCGCTCGTAGGCCTTCGTAAGCTAGGGAGCTCATGACCGACGACACTGCGATCGGCCGGGCACTGGTCGAAGCCGAGGCCAGCGGCGACGAGCGTGCCGTCGAAAGCGCGTTACGCCCGCGCACGCTGGCCGAGCTGATCGGCCAGCACCGCGTACGCGAGCAGCTCAGCCTCGTGCTCGAGGCGGCCCGCAGCCGCGGCAAGGCGCCCGACCACGTTCTGCTGTCCGGTCCTCCCGGACTCGGCAAGACCACGCTCGCCATGATCATCGCCAACGAGCTGGCCGCGCCGTTACGCATCACCAGCGGTCCCGCGATCCAGCACGCCGGCGACCTGGCCGCGATCCTGTCCTCGCTCACCGAGGGCGAGGTGTTGTTCCTCGACGAGATCCACCGGATGAGCCGGCCCGCCGAGGAGATGCTCTACATGGCGATGGAGGACTTCCGGGTCGACGTGATCGTCGGCAAAGGGCCGGGAGCGACCGCGATCCCGCTGGAGCTGCCGCCGTTCACGCTCGTCGGCGCGACCACGCGTTCCGGCCTGCTGCCGGGACCGTTGCGCGACCGGTTCGGGTTCACCGCGCACCTGGGCTACTACGAGGTCGACGACCTGGAGCAGATCGTCCGCCGCTCGGCCCGGCTGCTCGACGTTCCGGTCACCGACGGTGGCGCCCGCGAGGTCGCCTCCCGTTCGCGTGGCACCGCCCGGATCGCCAACCGACTGCTCCGGCGGGTCCGCGACTACGCCCAGGTCCGCGGCGACGGCACCGTACGCACCGACGTCGCGCAGGCCGCGCTCACTCTCTACGAAGTCGACGAGCAGGGCCTGGACCGCCTCGACCGGGCGGTGCTCGACGCGCTCTGCCGCCGGTTCGGTGGGGGACCAGTCGGCCTCGCGACCCTCGCGGTCGCGGTCGGCGAGGAGCGCGAGACGGTCGAGGAGGTCGCCGAGCCGTTCCTGGTGCGTTCCGGCTACCTCGTCCGCACGCCCCGCGGCCGGGTTGCCACTCCTGCTGCCTGGAACCAGCTCGGGCTGGCCGTGCCGGCCGGCATGCCCGGCTCGGTGTTCGGCGATCCCACATTGTTCGACAATCCTCAGGATTAGGCGCCGGCACCTGGCGATTCGCCGGGTAGCGTGGTGGGAGCCGGTTCCCCGGTTCCGATGCGTGCCCTGACCAAACCTTGGTCACAGACGGGCCACACCGAGGCCGTGTGGTGCGCGGCCGGGCACGCACGGCTAGACTCCGCCGGTGGCCACGTGATCACGTGATCACACGCGATCCGACCGGTCGCGGTCGACAATGGGGCCGGGGCCCAAAATCATGATGGCGGGACCAGCGCGCAGGCGTCCCCGCCGGGGAAGGAATCGACCCGACGATGTTGCTGCAAGCCGCCGCTCAAGGGGGGCAGGCGGGGTTCAACCCGCTGACGCTCGCCCTGCCCATTCTCCTCCTCGTGTTCTTCTGGTTCGTGATGATCCGGCCGCAGCGCAAGCGGCAGCAGGAAGCTGCCCGGATGCAGAACGACCTGCAGCCGGGCCAGGAGGTCATGACCGCGGCCGGCCTCTACGGGACCATCGAGTCCGTCGATGAGGACGTCGTTGTGCTCGAGACGTCGCCTGGCGTGACCCAGCGCTACACCCGGCGTGCGATCGTGCAGGTCGTCACCCCGGTCGACCAGAGTGCCGACGAGTCCGAGGCGACGACGACCGACGGTTCGGTCGACGAGGTCACCGACCCGACGGCCGACAGTCCCGACCAGGCTGACACAGCCGACAAGGCAGACAAGACCGACCGCTGATCGCGTACCGCGGGCTTAGAGGGAGCTGAGTACACGTGGCGAGAAGCATGAGTTCGCCCAAGCGGTCGCGCCCAGGGCTGGCACTCGCCGTCCTGGTGCTCGCGCTCGCGATCGGCGCGGGCACGATGGCGTTGCTGCAGAGCTGGAAACCGAAGCTCGGGCTGGACCTGTCCGGGGGCACCTCGATCACGCTGACCGCCCGGCCGGCGGCCGGGCAGGGTCAGGTGACCACGGAGCAGCTCGACGAGGCGGTCAACATCATCCGCAACCGTGTGGGTGACATCGCCGAGGCCGAGGTGACGACTCAGGGCAGCAACCACATCGTGGTCGCGGTCCCGGGCGTCAACCAGGACGAGATCGTCAAGCGGGTCGGCACGACGGCCGAGATGCGGTTCCGGCAGGTGCTCGCGCAAGCCGCCGCCGGCCAGCCGCAGGTGACGCCGACTCCGACGACGACCGGAACCCCCACCCCTGGGGCCACGGAGACGCCGAAGCAGACCGCCAAGCCTTCCGCCACCCCGACCGACGACGCCGGCCAGGCCGGCAGCGCGGCCGTTCGCGGCGACAAGCCCAGTCCTTCCCCGACGCCCACGACGTCCGGCAAGAAGCCCGGCGCGGCCACCGGCGACATCAAGGTCAGCACGACCCCTGCCACGGCCGAGCAACAGGCGGCGCTGGCGGGGTTCGAGTGCAAGGACTACGACCGCTCCAAGGACGACCCCGACAAGCCGGTGATGGTTTGTGACGAGTCCGGCGGTACGAAGTACCTCCTCGGCCCGGCGATCGTGCTCGGCAATCAGATCGGCGGCGCCACTCCTGGTATGGATCAGTACCAGACGCAGTGGATCGTCAACCTGGAGCTGAAGGGCCAGGGCACCAAGAACTTCGCCAAAGCCAGCGCTCAGCTGGTCAACCTGCACGACAAGACGCCGATCGACCAGTTCGCGATCGTGCTGGACGGCAAGGTCGTCTCGGCTCCCGTGATGCAGGCGGTGATCTCCGACGGCCGGTCCTCGATCGAGGGTCAGTTCACCCAGCAGTCGGCCACCGACCTGGCGAACGTCCTGAAGTACGGCGCGCTGCCGCTGTCGTTCGAGACGTCCTCGGTCGAGACCGTCTCGCCGACGCTCGGCAGTGACCAGCTGAGCGGCGGCCTGCTGGCCGGCGCGATCGGCCTCGCCCTGGTCGTGCTGTACTCCTTCTTCTACTACCGCGGCCTCGGCATCGTGGTCGTGCTGTCGCTGGCAATCGCCGCCGGGATGACCTACGAGGCGGCGGTGCTGCTCGGCAAGGCGCAGGGCTTCACGCTGACGCTCGCCGGCATCGCGGGCCTGATCGTCGCGGTCGGCATCACGGCCGACTCGTTCGTGGTCTATTTCGAACGGCTACGTGACGAGGTACGCGACGGCAAGAGCCTGCGCACAGCTGTCGAGACCGGGTGGAACCGCGCCAGGCGTACGATCCTCGCGGCCGACTCGATCTCGCTGCTGGCCGCCGTGGTGCTCTACTTCCTGTCGGTCGGCAACGTCCGCGGCTTCGCCTACGCGCTCGGCCTGACCACGCTGATCGACCTCGTGATCGTGTTCCTGTTCACCAAGCCGTTGATGACTGTGCTGGCCAGAACCAAGTTCTTCGGCCAGGGCCATCGGTTGTCCGGTCTCAACCCGGAGCGGCTGGGTGTAACGGCGAAGCAGTTGGCACCCACCACCGCCACGACTCGGACCCGCCGGCCCGCCGCGGCGACGAAGGGAGCCTGAGATGTCCCGGCTCGGCAGACTCGGCCACAAGCTCTACACCGGCGAGGCCTCCTACAACTTCGTCGGCAAGAAGCGGCTGTGGTACGCCATCTCGGCCGCGATCATCGTGATCGCGATCGGCGCGATCGCGGTGCGCGGGCTCAACTTCTCCATCGAGTTCCGCGGCGGCGTCGACTTCACCGCGCCGGTACCCGCGTCGGTAGGCACTGGGAAGTCCGTCATCCCCGACGTCCGAACGGCGGTGGAGAACACCGGCACCACCGAGAGCGCAGAGCCGATCGTCACGGCGATCGGCAACGACCGGGTCCGGATCGAGGCGCCGCCGCTGAGCGTCGACGAGACGTCGCAGGTACGCAAGGCGATCGCGGACCAACTCGGCATCAACGAGACGCAGGTCAACTACTCCGCCATCGGCCCGACCTGGGGTGGGCAGATCACCCAGCGGGCGCTGGTCGGCCTCGGCGTGTTCCTCGTCCTCGTGATGATCGTGATCTGGCTCTACTTCCGGGAATGGCGGATGTCGGTGTCCGGCCTCGTCGCGCTCGCGCACGACCTGCTGATCACGGTCGGTATCTACGCCCTGGTCGGATTCGAGGTCACACCGGCGACGATCATCGGTGTGCTCACGATTCTCGGTTACTCTCTGTACGACACGGTGGTCGTGTTCGACAAGGTACGGGAGAACACCAACGGCATCTCCGCGACCAGCCGGCGCACCTACAGCGAGGCCGCCAACCTCGCGCTGAACCAGACACTGGTCCGTTCGATCAACACCTCCGTGATCGCGCTGCTGCCGGTCGCGGGCATCTTGTTCGTCGGTGCCGGCCTGCTGGGCGCGGGCACGCTGAAGGACCTGGCGCTTGCGCTGTTCATCGGTATCGCGGCCGGCACCTACTCCTCGATCTTCATCGCGACTCCGTTCCTGTGCAGCCTGAAGGAACGCGAGCCGGCGATGCAGGCGCTGAGCAGGCGGGTGGAGCAGCGGCGGACCTCCGAGGCCAACAAGGCGGCCGCGGTGGCCGGCGACGACGAGCTCGCCGAGCCGGTGGCCGCGAAGGCCTCCAACGGCACCTCCGGCGCAGGATCCGACGCCCCATCCGACGCGAAGGTGAGCACGGGAGCCGCCGCCCGGCGTTCGGCACCCGGTCCGGGTGGCCGCAGCCAGCCGCAGCGCAAGTCGCGTTCGTCGCGCCGGCCGAAGGGACGCCGGTGAGCCAGGCGCTCGACCGCGAGCAGGTCGTCGACCTGCTGCGGTCGCTGGTACGCGACGTGCCGGACTATCCCAAGCCCGGCATCCTGTTCAAGGACATCACGCCCGTGCTGGCCGACCCGGCGGCCTTCGAGGCCACCGTGCGGGTGATGGCCGAGCCGTGGCGGGACGCCGGCATCACCAAGGTGGTGGGTGTCGAGGCGCGCGGCTTCATCCTGGCCGCGCCGCTCGCGCTCGACCTTCGGGCCGGCTTCGTACCAGTCCGTAAGCAGGGCAAGCTGCCGGCCGAGACCTACAGCCGGTCGTACGCCCTGGAGTACGGCGAGGCCACGCTCGAGATGCACAAGGACGCGCTGGAGCCGGGGGAGCGCGTGCTGATCATCGACGACGTGCTGGCCACCGGCGGCACGGTCGCGGCCACCGCTGAGCTGGTGGAGTCGTGCGGCGCCGAGGTCGCGGGCGTCAGCCTGCTGATGGAGTTGACCTTCCTGCCCGGCCGCGAGCGGCTGCCGGGCAGGAACCTCCAGATCCTGCTCAGCGTCTGAACCAGGGCTCCGAGGCCAGTTCCGGCAGGGACCCGATCACACCCACCCGTTCCCACCGCCCATTTTTGCTCCCTGATTACCCACTGTCGCCGTCACTCCTTGGGCGTACCGGCGTGGAAGCCGATACCCTGATGCTCAGGGTGGCCGAGCAGTGCGAACTGCGCGACAGAGAGCAGGATGGGCAAGGGATCTTTCGACGACGCAGCACAACGTGAGACGCAGATCGGGCGAAGCGGTCAAGCGGCCCGTAGACTGGAGTCTCGCGTTACTGCTGTCTGAACTTCGGGGAAACCCCCCGGACCGAGAGGTGCGTGGTGGCGGACAACAGGCTTCCTATTGCCGGGGTCGTCCAGCGTGCCCAGGTCGAGACGGCCGAGCAGCGGCCGTCGGGCAATGCCCCGTTGCCGCCAACCCAGGTTGACGGCTCCCAGGCCTCTGCGGCTTCGTCGCCCGAACCGGCCGCCGAGCCGGCACCGGCCCGCCATGACAACGGTGTGAGCAGCAGCAACGGCAACGGCACTGGCGTGGTCTCGCCGAAGCCGGCCAAGTCGCCCGCTGACGACAAAGGCACCAAACCGAGCAAACCTCGGGTCGGCAACGGCCGGCGGGCGCCGCGCAGCATGCGCGAGCGGCTGGCCCGCCTGGGTCGTTCGTCCCACTCCAACCCCGTTCTCGAGCCGCTGCTGCGGATCGTCCGGGCCACCCACCCCAAGGCCGACCTCGTCCTGATCGAGAAGGCCTACCGCACCGCCGAGAAGTGGCACAAGGGTCAGACCCGCAAGAGCGGCGACCCGTTCATCACCCACCCGGTCGCGGTCGCGACGATCCTCGCCGAGCTCGGCATGACGCCGCCCACGCTGTGTGCCGCGTTGCTGCACGACACCGTCGAGGACACTCCGTACACCCTGGAGGAGCTGCGCGGCGACTTCGGTGAGGAGATCGCCTACCTCGTCGACGGCGTGACCAAGCTCGACAAGGTCAAGTACGGCCAGCACGCCCAGGCCGAGACCATCCGCAAGATGGTCATCGCGATGGCCCGCGACATCCGGGTCCTGGTGATCAAGCTCGCCGACCGGCTCCACAACATGCGCACGCTGCGCTACCTCAAGCAGGCCAAGCAGGAGCGGATCGCGCAGGAGACCCTCGACATCTATGCCTCACTGGCCCACCGGCTCGGCATGAACACGCTGAAGTGGGAGATCGAGGACCTCGCGTTCGCGACCCTGCAGCCCAAGCTCTACGACGAGATCGTGCGGCTGGTCGCCGAGCGGGCGCCGTCGCGGGACGAATACCTGCAGAAGGTGATCGACGAGGTCGACCGCAACCTGCTCGGCTCCAAGATCCGCGCCACCGTGACCGGCCGGCCCAAGCACTACTACTCCATCTACCAGAAGATGATCGTGCGTGGCCGCGAGTTCGGCGACATCTACGACCTGGTGGGCATCCGCGTCCTGACCGACTCCGTGCGCGACTGCTATGCCGCGTTAGGCGTGCTGCACGGTGTCTGGAACCCCGTGCCGGGGCGGTTCAAGGACTACATCGCGATGCCGAAGTTCAACATGTACCAGTCGTTGCACACGACGGTGATCGGGCTGGAAGGCAAGCCGGTCGAGATCCAGATCCGCACCAAGAGCATGCACCGCCGTGCCGAATACGGTGTGGCCGCGCACTGGAAGTACAAGGAAGACTCCGTTGTCGGCCGCGACACCGAACGGTCCGCCGGCTCCGGGCCCAACGACATGTCGTGGCTGCGGCAGCTGCTCGACTGGCAGAAGGAGACCGAGGACCCCAAGGAGTTCCTCGAGTCGCTGCAGTTCGAGATGTCGGCCAACCAGGTCTACGTCTTCACCCCGAAGGGCGACGTGCTCGACCTGCCGTCCGGCTCGACGCCGATCGACTTCGCCTACGCCATTCACACCGATGTGGGTCACCGCTGTATCGGCGCCCGGGTCAACGGCCGGCTGGTGCCGCTGGAGAGCACGCTCGAGAACGGCGACATGGTCGACGTGCTCACCTCCAAGGCCGAGAACGCCGGGCCGAGCCGCGACTGGCAGGAGATCGTTCAGAGCCCGAAGGCGAAGAACAAGATCCGGCAGTGGTTCACCAAGGAGCGCCGCGAGGAGGCCATCGAGCACGGCAAGGACCTCCTGACCCGGATGGTCCGCAAGGAAGGTCTGCCGTTGCAGCGCGCGCTGTCGCAGGACTCCATCACCGGCGTGGCATCCGAGCTCAACCTGCCCGACGTACAAGCGCTGTACGCCGCGCTGGGCGAGGGCAACATCACCGTCCAGTCAGTGCTGCGCCGCCTTGTGGAGTCGCTGGGCACCGGCACCGAAGCCGAGGAAGTCGACGACGAGGGCGTCGACAACACGATGCTGGCGCAGGAGCTCAAGCGCCGCGACCTGCCGCGTGGCACCCCCGGCGTCGAGGTCAAGGACGCCGGCGACGTCTGGGTCAAGCTCGCCCGCTGCTGCACCCCGGTCCCAGGCGACCCGATCGTCGGCTTCGTCACCCGCGGCGACGGTGTGTCGGTGCACCGCCGTGACTGCCACAACATCGGCCACCTTGCCGAGCAGCCCGAACGCATCGTCGAGGTCCACTGGTCCCCGACGGCGCAGAGCCTGTTCCTGGTCCAGATCCAGGTCGAGGCGCTCGACAGGGCACGGCTGCTGTCGGACATCACGCGCGTGCTGTCCGACCAGCACGTCAACATCCTGTCGGCATCCGTCGTCACCACCCGCGACCGCGTGGCCAAGAGCCGCTTCACCTTCGAAATGGGCGACCCGAAACACCTCGGCCACGTCCTCCGCGCCGTCCGCGGTGTCGACGGCGTCTTCGACGCCTACCGCGTCACCAACTAGTGGGTCTGCCACCCCAGGTCCTGGCAAGCCTGCCCGGCGGTCCGGTGTCGTCAGCTGCCCGGATCACCGAGCGCTCCCTGTCCGGCTCGACCGGCGCGGCCACCCGGGCGATCACCCACCTCACCCTCACTCTCGACGCCGCGACCGTGCTGACGCTGATCCGCAAGGAGTTCCACCCCCTCCGCGGCGGCCCACACCAGCACGGCGCCGAGGACCCGGCCCACTGGGCATATTGGAAGCGAGAACTGCTGGCGTACGAGTCCGGCCTGCTGCCCGCCGGCCCGGGCCTGCGTGCCCCACGCTGCCACGCCATCGTCGACGACACCGTCTACCTCGAAGACGCCGGGCCCGCCTCACCCGATCCTGAGGAGGCTGCTGGGCAGTTGGCTGCTTGGCACACCAGCAGCACTCTGCCGGTCGTCCCGTGGCTGAGTGGCCATCAGCTCGCGCAGCGCGTCGAGGTCTCGAACCTCGACTGGTCAGCCGTCGACGCCGACTCACGAGCTGAACAGCTGTGGAGCAGCCGTGCCACCCTGCTCGACCGTCTGGCCGGCATGCCCCACGTGCTTTCCCACGGCGACTTCCACCTGGGCAACCTGCGCCTCGACCAAACCGGCGGCATCGTCGCGCTGGACTGGGGGACGCTCGGGCGGGCTCCACTGGGCTCCGACCTGGCCTACCTCGCACTCAGCGCACAGCAGGACCTGCTCACCGCGTACCTCTCGGGCCTCGACGGCCGGTTCGACAGGCATGCGGCGGACCTGGGGTATCGCGCGACTCTCGCCCTCGTGGGCGCGAGCCGGGTTCACTGGATGCACAGGGAAGGCATCCGAGTGCCCGACGGCTACGTCGACTTCATCTGGGCCAACCGGCCCTGAGTCGGAGCACGGGGCTTGGGTTGTTTCGC